>JBMNOV010000049.1:0-13492 GCA_050943255.1 Syntrophomonadaceae bacterium | reverse complement strand
TTCTAGGTATTTTGAAAAATTATTGTCTAAAATCAAACCTAAAGCTGTATTTATAGTTGACTATTATAATATCATTGCTATGAGTATAATACTTGCTGGCAGAAGGCTAAATGTACCAACAATTGATATACAACATGGGGTACAAGGGGATTTGCATATTGCATATGGAGGGTGGCAAAAGGTACCAAAGCATGGCTTCAATTTATTACCGGACTATTTTTGGGTTTGGAGTGAATCTGAAGCGAGTGTCATAAATAAATGGAGACTAAAGGATAAAATTGATACTCATAAGCCGTTTATCGGGGGAAATATTTGGTTGGAAATGTGGAAAAGAGGAGAAACCGCACTGGTTATAAAATACAATGAAATTTTCAACAAAAGCTTAAATAGAAATAATAAATTAGTAATTCTCTTCACTTTACAGCCTCTAAATATACATGAAAAATACCCAGAATGGATTATTAATGCAATAAACAATTCACCAAAGAATTGGATTTGGCTAATCAGATTGCATCCATGTATGTTAACAGAAAGACAAAAAGTAATAGAATATTTTGTGAGAGGCGGTAATGCAAGAGTTGAAATTGACATAGCAACTGATCAACCCTTACCGATCATCTTAAGAAATGCCGATGTGCATATTACTAGTTTTTCAAGCACGGTTATAGAAGCTCAAGATTTCGGGGTATATTCTGTAGTTGTTGACTATGAAGGAGAAGAGTATTACAAACGAGAGATTGAAACAGGTTGGGTAATTCCTGCTTATAATGAACATGAGCTTATTAAGGCTATATGTATGCAAGCTCAAAAAAAACAAAAAAGGACATGGTTCGATGAAATTAATCCGACAGCCAAGATTAAATATTTTATAGATACGGTTGACAATTCTGAGAGGAGTAATGATGATAATATATGAGTTATCAAATGTGTAATCGTTGTGTTATGGATACCACCGATCCGTTAATAAAATTTGACGATAAAGGATATTGTAATAACTGCAGTACTGCAATTAATAATATTGAAAAGTATTGGTTTAGAGGTGAGGAGGGGAAAGTAAGACTTAGTCAACTTTTTAATAGGTTAAAGTCGGAAAACCTCAATAACAAATATGACTGTATTATTGGTTTAAGTGGAGGTATTGATAGCTCATATCTAGCGTATCTAGCTTCACAATATGAGTTACGGATGCTAGCAGTCCATGTGGATGCTGGATTTAATTCAACAATAGCAGAGAACAATGTAAAAAATTTGTGCAAAAATTTAAACATTGACCTTGTGATAGAAAAAGTTGATTTAGACGAAATGATGGATTTACAGCGGGCGTATTTTCTTGCAGGGGTTCCTAATGAGGACATACCACAGGATCATGCATTTTTTACTACTCTATATTCCTATGCAGAAAAAAACCGCATAAAGTATGTTATAAATGGGTCTAATTTAGCAACTGAATCCATTTTACCAACTGCATGGGTGTATGATGCTTATGATATTCATAAGAAGTTTGGTTCTAAACCGTTAAAAAACTATAAATTAATGAGTTTCTATAATTGGTATATAAAGTATCGGTTTTTCAAAAAACTAGTAATTCTTAAACCATTAAATTATATTGATTACAATAAAGAAAAGGCGATAAAAATATTAGAAAAAGAAGTGGGATGGCAATACTATGGAGGAAAACATTATGAATCTAGATTTACCAAATTATTCCAAGCACATATATTACCAGTTAAATTTGGTTATGATAAAAGGAAAGCACATTTATCAAGTTTAATTGTAGCTGGACAAATGACCCGAGAAGAAGCAATCAAGGAACTCGATAAGCCGTTGTATGATCCACAAGAACTTGAAGAAGACATAAAATATTTTATTAACAAAATTGGTATAACAAGAGATAAGTTTGACAAAGTAATGAGTCTTCCTCCACGGAGTCATGAGGATTTTAAGACTAATACGGCTATTCTTAATGTTCTTCGTACAATATATTCATATTACAAATAATTACTTAGTTTATAAGTGTAGGTATAACATCAAATGAAAATAATTACAATTATTGGGGCTAGGCCGCAATTTATAAAAGCGGCTATAGTATCTAGAGCAATTAAAGAGTATAATCTTTCATCAATTACTAGCCAGGAGCGAATACAAGAGGTCTTGGTTCATACCGGGCAGCATTATGATGAAAATATGTCAGATGTGTTTTTTGAAGAATTAGCTATACCGCATCCGGATTACCATCTGGGCATAGGTTCTGCCAGCCATGGAGCGCAAACCGGGAGGATGTTGGAAGAAATAGAAAAGGTACTTATTAAGGAAAAACCTGACCTGGTATTAGTATATGGTGATACCAATTCAACCCTAGCGGGGGCGCTAGCTGCAGCTAAATTACATATATCGGTAGCCCATGTGGAGGCAGGTTTGAGGTCTTTTAATCGACAGATGCCCGAGGAGATAAACCGAGTGCTTACGGATCATATCGCGGACATGCTTTTTGCTCCTACACAAACTTCAGTTGATAACCTTAAAAACGAAGGTATAAGTGAAGATAAAATCTTTCTGGTTGGGGATGTGATGTACGATGCCGCACTGTATTATGGTAAACTTGCTGCAGAGGAAAGTAGAATACTAGAAAGATACAAACTCCAACCCCGGCAATACATATTAGCTACTATCCACCGAGCTGAGAATACTGATGCCCCTGTACGACTTAGAGCAATTTTGGAAGGGATATCTAAGGTAGCAGTGGAAATTCCGGTCGTATTACCTTTACATCCTCGCACTCGGGAGGCATTAATTCGAGAAGGATTATACGAAATGGTCATTAAGTCTTTAGCCGTGATTCCACCAGTTGGCTATTTGGACATGGTTATGTTGGAGAAAAATGCTTGTCTTATCGTTACTGATTCCGGCGGAGTTCAAAAAGAAGCTTATTTTTATAGGGTGCCTTGTGTAACTCTACGTGGGGAGACAGAATGGGTGGAGTTGGTGGAGGCGGGGTGGAATGTTTTAGTTCGTTCATTTAACTGTGAATATGTAAAATCTACTATATTGAAACATATTGCGAACAAAGGCAGTAAGAATTTGGATTTTTTTGGACAAGGAGATACAGCTAACAAATTGTTAAACTGCATAGTAGGATATAACAGATAGTGTGAAAAAGTCTATTTTTTATTAACAAATTTATGAGAGGTTATATGCTGAAATCAGTTAAGTATCTATGTTTACAAGCCACGGAACAAGGGCAAGCTAGCTATGCTCATGTACATGAAATTATAAACGGGTTAAAGAAGCGGGATTGGCAAATAGAATTGTACGAGCCCTATTATGAGAAAAAGAATGGAAATTCAGTGGCTTGGTGGCGTCGAGCTATTCAGTTTATTAAGGTGCAAAAGCAATTGATGCAAAATTGTAAAGAAACTGATATTTTGTACGTTCGGAGTCACTTTGCCGCTTTTCCAATAGCTCTATGGGCAAAAATAAGGGGAACGCCATTTATTCAAGAAATAAATGGCCCATATGAAGATTTGTTTCTAGCCTGGCCTTGGACTAGGTATTTTTCTTGTATATTTAAATGGATGATGAGGAAACAGTGGCAGTGGGCTAATGCATGTATTGCGGTTACACCAAGTTTGGCAGAATGGGTGAAAAATGAAACATGCATTAGTGAAGTTCATATTATTCCTAATGGTGCGAATATAGACCTATTTAAGCCTTCTGCACACTGTAATTACGAACTGCCGCAAAAATATGTAATATTTTTTGGTGCTATGGCTGTTTGGCAAGGGTTGGACATAATTTTACAAGCCATGGAACTTTCTTACTGGCCCTCAGAATTATCATTTGTTGCTTGTGGAGATGGTCCTGATAGGCCGTTAATTGAGGATGCCTTACAGAAAGACGAGAGAATTATTTATCTAGGATCACTTGAATATATGGATATACCGGGAATAGTTTGTCATAGCCTAGCAGGATTAATTCCTAAGAATGATAAAGGTAATAGAGTAGCCACCGGTTTATATCCTCTTAAGTTGTTCGAAACTCTTTCATGTGGTGTGCCTGTAATAGTAACTGACTTTCCTGGACAGGCTGATATAGTAAGAGATAACAGTTGCGGAATTGTTATACCTGCAGATGATCCTCACGCATTAGCACAAGCAGTAAACTATTTATATAATAATCCATCCAAAGCTCAAGAAATGGGTCAACGGGGAAGATATATTGTAGAACAGGAATTTTCGTGGGATAGAATGGCAGAGCATACCGGAAATGTATTAGCCATGGTAATTGAAGAAGCTCTTAATTACCATAAGAATAAGAACAAAGTGTTTCTATGAATGTTGACAGCAGTTATCAGAAAGGATGAATAAGCATTTTATGAATCTACTTACTAAACCTAATGCGCCGTATGGTTTAATCTGGCTTTTAGTATTTTTATACACAGTATTAGTTGCGGCATTTGTACAATTAATAGCTCTGCCGTACATTGTCCACGAATGGCATGCAGGACATGGCTTATTGAAGGGTGGCGACTGGATATGGTTTCATCAACTGGCCGTTGAAATGAGTGAGAATATACATATGAACGGCTGGGCTGAATGGATGTTGCGACCTCAGGGACATGCTCCGGCTGGTATCGCAGCTGCCATATACACCTTGACAGTACCAGAACCATGGACCGTTATACCATTGAATGCAGCGTTACATGCTACTGCAGCGGTGGCGTTGATTGTTATAATTCAGCGATTAACATCTCGTTGGCAATACGCCCTACTGGCGAGCTTACCTTTCATATTATATCCGTCAGCTATGACTTGGTATACGCAACTTCATAAGGATGGTTTTTTTATTCTGGGATCATTAGTATTCTTACTTGGCTGGATTACAATAGTAGAATGTATTAATAACTTTAAAGATTTCAAAGTAATTATAGAAACATTTTTGCTCATCATAATAGGAGCAATGCTGGTATGGGTGGTGCGCCCGTATGGGGTGCAGATGATGCAGGGAGTATCATTGTTGATAGCAATAGGGATTAGTTTTTACGCGCTGGTATATAAGAAAAACCTTCAATCTTTCGGAGCGAAATCTCTCTTAATACCTGCTTTATTATGTTTTATTATTGTTTCTTTAACGCCTTTTACCTGGCAAGGAATTGACACGATAGAAGTGCCAAGCGTTGAGACTATAATAGCAGACAAGCCTAGTGAAGGTGTATACAAACCTATTGTAGGTGCAGACAAACCTAGTAAAGGTGTACACAAACCTATTGTAGGTGCAGACAAACCTAGTGAAGGTGTAGACGAACCTGGTACAGGTGTGGACGAGCCCATCGAGTATTGGAGATCTACGCTACCTTCTCAACTCGATAGTGCATTTTATACTCTGGCTACCATTAGAAACGGTTTTATTAATTCTTATCCTGATGCTGGATCAAATATAGACACTGATATTCGGTTCCACAGTGCATGGGATATGATTGCTTATGTTCCACGAGCAATAGAAGTTGCCTTATTAGCACCATTTCCGAGTATGTGGCTAGAATCCGGAAGTTCTATTAATGGCAGCTTTATTCGCAAGGTAAGTGGAATTGAAATGTTAGGGATTTATTTTGGACTTATATTTGCGTTATTGTCGTTCAAAAAATGGCGGAGGAAGCCAGCCTGGTGGATAATAATGTCTTTTTGTGGTGGTATGATGGTAATTTATACTTTGGTTAATGTAAATATTGGAACACTTTATCGTACTCGGTATGGATTTATTATGACCATAGTAGCTCTAGGCTTATCGTATTTATTTTTATTGTTGGAAACTAGGAATAAAAGTAAAAGTTTTTAGTTAAAAGAAATACATTATTAGAATGAAGGAACTAAATATATGGTTAATAAATCAAAACCAAAAGTATTACAGATTATAACGCTTGGAATATTAGGTGGTGCCCAAACTCATTTATTAGATATCGTTCACAACCTAAAACCGGACTTTGATTTTCATGTTGCCATTGGAGAACCAGGATATTTAGCAGAATCGTTGCGAAAAGAAGAAGTTGCAGTGCATATAATACCATCTTTGCAGCGTGATATTGCCTTTATTAATGATTTCAAAGCTTATAGGGAAATTTATAGATTGATACGCAGTATTCAGCCTGATTTGGTAAGTACTCACTCGAGTAAGGCTGGATTCCTTGGTCGTAGGGCCGCATATAAGCTTGGGATACCTGCTGTTTTTACAGCCCATGGCTGGGCATTCACCGATGGAGTAGATAATAAACGCCAAAAGTTATACTTGCGTCTGGAAAAGATGGCTGCTAGATGGTGTAATCGTATTATCTGTGTTTCTGAATATGATAGGCAGTTAGCACTTAAGTATAGAGTGACTTCAGATGACAAACTGGTAACGATACATAATGGAATACCGACTCTTGCTTCTCACAAAAGCAAACCAGAAAACCATCCTTTGATTATCACCATGGTGGCCAGATTTTCTGAGCAGAAGGATCATATATTGTTGCTTAATGCCGTGAAAGACATAGATATAAAAAACATAAAAGTTCAACTGATTGGTGATGGTACCCTTTTACCTAATATGAAATCCTTAGCAAAATCATTGCGTATTAGTGATCGGGTTCAATTTCTGGGTAACCGCAGAGATGTTCCCGAGCTACTTAATCAATCAGATATTTTTGTTCTCACTTCTAAATGGGAAGGCTTCCCTATTTCCATTTTAGAAGCTATGCGAGCGGGTCTACCGGTTATTTGTTCAGATGTAGGCGGATGCAGAGAAGCAGTAGAAGATGGAGAAAACGGTTTTTTGGTGCCTCGTGGTGATGGTGTAATGTTAGCAAATAGATTGAAACAGTTGATAGAAGATAAAGATTTGCGTTATAAAATGGGTCAAAAAGGCCTCCTGAGTTTTGAGAAGTATTTTACAGTAGAAAAAATGGCCGAAAAAAACGAAAGAATTTATCGTGAAATAATTGGCTTTTAGGAATTCGTATGGCTTAAGTCAATCGTAGGAGGATAATTAATGATACTTGTCACAGGGGGAGCAGGGTACATTGGTTCTCATGTAGTTAAAGAGCTTTTAATCAAAGATAAAGATGTACTTGTACTTGATAATCTTACCACTGGGCATATAGAAGTAATTGATATATTGCAGACATTTGTTGGACAAACCACAAGCAGTCGTTTGGAATTTGTAATTGGTGACACAGGCGATAGACATCTGTTATGTTCATTAATGCGAGACAGACATGTCGAAGCGGTAGTGCATCTTGCAGCTTACAGCCAAGTAGGAGAATCCATGCAGGATCCTGGTAAGTACTTTGAGAATAATGTAGCAAAAGCAATTTGTCTTTTGGAAAGCATGGTTTCATGCGGAGTGAGGCATATTGTTTTCTCATCTACGGCAGCTGTATATGGGGAACCAGATGTTACACCTATAATTGAAGAAACTAAACTTGATCCAACCAATGTTTATGGAACTTCTAAGCTGATGGTAGAGCAAATCCTGCAATGGTACAGTAAAATTTACCCTATTTCCTATGTATCTTTAAGATATTTTAATGCTTCAGGTGCTGATGAATCTGGATTACTTGGTGAATGGCATGTTCCCGAGACACATCTAATTCCAATAGTATTACAATATGCTCTTGGGCAACGGAATCAATTAATTATTTTCGGTGATAACTATGATACTGAGGACGGTACCTGTATTAGAGATTATATTCATGTAACGGATTTGGCTAAAGCCCATATTCTTGCTTTAGAAGCATTAAATGATGGCATGTGTTCACGCATATTTAATTTGGGAAATGGACGTGGGTATTCTGTAAAAGAAATAATTAGCTGTACTGAAAAAGCTTTGGGCAGAACGATTCCTTATACAAATGGTCCCCGTCGACAGGGTGATCCGGCTGTTTTAATAGCAAGTTCAGATAGAATTAGAAAAGAGCTTGGTTGGAAACCAAGATATCATGAATTATCGGATATTGTCAGGACAGCTTGGAAATGGCACAGTTCCAATCAGTAATCTGGAGTTAAGAAAGTGGATAGTATTCTAAATCTTATGTAGGATGTTAAAGAAGCTGTTATTGATGAGATAAAAGGATATTTGGTTCCCCGAGCAGATGCTGAAGTGCTTCAAGATAAAGTAGAAATACTTAATAATTCTGGACTTAGACAACCAGTAGGTCTGGCTGGTTACTAGCGGTTAATCGATCAATTTACTTTTGAGCGAATGCTGAAGGAGACCGTTAAGGTTTATGAAGAAGTACTGCAGAAACATGGGAATTAGGGAGGAGCTAATGATGTTACTAATTACAGGCATAACAGGTTTAACAGGCCGTTTTTTAATTAGAGCTTTATGTGAAGCAGGCTATAGTGGCAATATTCGCTGTTTAATTAGGAAACATAGTGACATTTCCTGGATAACAGATAATAATATCGAGTTTGTTAAAGGTGATGTTACAGATGTTGAATCCTTGATCAAAGCATGCCAGGGAGTTAGCGGAGTTATCCATTTGGTGAACATTCGGTCATCCCCGGAGATCATAGAGGCTTGCAAGGCTAATGGTATAAACAGACTGATTATAGTAACTACTACGGGGATATTTAGTAAATATCAACAGTATTCCAATGAATACAAAAGGCTCGAGAACATAATTAGGAATTGTGGGTTAGATTATACCATTATTCGGCCTACTATGATTTATGGAAATCACCAGGACAAGAATATACATAAGCTCGTTAAGATAGTAAATAGATATAAAATCATTCCTGTTGTAGGGAAAGGTTATGGATTAATGCAGCCCATATACGCCAAGGATTTGGCAACGGTTATTGCCCAAGCCTATGTTAATGATATTTCAATTGGCAGAGCGTATAATGTTGCGGGGAAAACAGCAATACGATTCTGTGATATTATGGCGATAATTGCGAAAAATCTAGAAGTAAACCGTATTTTCATAAATATACCTTACCAAATGGCTTTATTGGGAGGATATTTCGGTCAGATTATTGGAAGTAGCTTGATTAACGTAGAACGAATTCAACGATTACAGGAGGACAAGGTATTTGATTATCAAGAAGCATCAAAAGACCTAGGCTTTTCACCGATATCTTTTGAGGAGGGCATTAAACTGGAAATTGCTTCACTAAAAGAAGCAGGTATTATTTAATAAAGTTTGGCAAATACGAGGTTTAGAATATGACTGAGCTAGGGCTAATTTTGATTTGTGGCTTCTTTTTTTTGTCTTACATGTTAACAGGTGTTACTAGGAAGCTTGCTCTTAAAAACAATATACTTGACATCCCCAATAGTCGTAGCTCGCACATTGTTCCCACTCCACGGGGAGGGGGACTGGCTTTTGTGGTGGTTTTTTTAGTGGGTATAAGTCTGCTTTTTTGTTTGGGTGTTTTTGAGTTAAGAGTGTTTTTGGTCCTATTTGGCGGTGGATGTTTAATTGCGGGTGTGGGGTGGTTAGACGATAGGCAAGGGCTATCAGCTGTAGTAAGGCTGTGCTTTCATTTTTTAGCTTCTATATGGGCAGTGAGTTGGTTAGGAGGAGTACCCAGTTTAAACCTGGGCTTTACAGAGTTAGATCTGTCTAGGTGGGGTAGTGTGATAGCTGTGGTTGGCTTGGTATGGATGATCAATTTGTATAATTTTATGGACGGAATAGATGGCATTGCTGGTATCGAGGCCGTAACTGTAACAGCTGTTGCTGCCATTCTATTGAGGAGTCAGGCCTCTAATGTAGGGATACCTAGTTTATTACTGGCAGTAGCCGTTTTAGGTTTCTTAATTTGGAATTGGCCGCCAGCCAAGATCTTTATGGGCGACATCGGTAGTGGCTTTTTAGGTTATATCTTGGCAGTATTTGCCTTGTGGTCAGAAAACAGCGGTGCTGTACCGTTATTGGTATGGTTGCTTCTTTTAGGCGTATTTATTGTTGATGCTACCGTTACTTTATTTAAACGTATGGCTAGAGGCGAGAAGTTATATGAGGCCCACCGGTCCCATGTCTACCAGTTGGCAATTCAAGCAGGCTATAGTCATAAACAGGTGACCCTTACTGTACTATTGATAAATATAATGCTGGGAATAGTCGCAGCGGTTGCACTTTTTTATCATTATTACCTGCTACTTATAACATTAGTAATATTTGCTGTATTAGTAGTTACTCATTTACTTCTTGGACAAGTGTTTAATGCGCGAATTGCCAGTATGAATGTTAATACCAGTAATATGGTTGTTAAACAATTTAGGGAAGAAGCAGCAGCGATCCGGGATATTGTGGATAAGGATTAGTATTTTGGAAGTATATATAAGCTTGAATAAGCTTACAGAGCGGATATCCAAGAGTTACGTAATTAACATCTCTGATAACGCCGGCGTTGTCGTTTATGGTGACTATAAGAATTTTGAGAGTCTGTCTAATTTTTCATGACATGGTGAGGGATTAGGTATTATGCATCTGAGAAAACGAAAGAAGCTGTTAATGGGGGTAATATTGCTGGCTCTATCGGCAGTATTTTTCCGTTATGCTGGAATTCTCATAGTTGCGGAGGATTCCCCGGAAAAGGCTGACCTAATTATTGTGCTTATGGGCAGTGGCCCGGATCGTATTCTGGGGGCAGTGGATTTATATAAGAAAGGGTATGCTCCTTGTATTTTGATGGTGGAGAACTGGGAACCTGGGTATGAACTCTTGGAATCTCGCGGAGTAAAGCTGCCGCGGGATACGGAGTTAAAGGCTATGATAGGAAATCAATTGGGGGTACCGAAAGAGGCATTTATTATTCTTCCGGGGGATGCCAGGAGTACCCAGGAGGAAGCCCTGATAATATCCAGGTATTTGCAGGATAACCCGCAGGTAGATAAGATCTTGTTGGTAAGCTCGAAATATCATTCCCAGCGCTCAGCGATAATTTTTAGTTGGGCAATAGGAGATGCGCATATCATATCCTGTCCTACTCCCTATGATAATTTTAATGCCGATTCCTGGTGGCGAACGCGGCAGGATGCTAAATCGGTGGTAATGGAGTATGCTAAATTAGCGAACTTTTATATGTTGGATCGGTGGAGATAGATTAAACGGATTGATTTATAAGCGGGCTTCAGATGAAGCAGCTGGTATGGTACTATTATATTTGAAAGCTCATTTTCTAAAACCTTCTCTTCTAATCCTGAATTCTAGTTTCCAACCTAGATACCAGCGCTTCCAACTTGGAGCTGGTATGTTTTCGGTTAACTTTACCTTTGGTTTCTTTCCGGAGGATAACATTCATATAATCCCAAAAGGCCGCTGTCATATTGCCTTCATTTATGGCAAAGATAGTTGAAGGCAGCGAAGTTTTCCCCACCAGTACTCCCACGTTTTCCTTGACGTAGACCATGCTTCCCTCGAGCGCTTCATTGCTAGTTAAGTGTACATGGTAGTTATCATAGGTTTTAAGAAGATAGATAATATTTTTTAGATGTTTACAATATTCATTTGGAGTATACCATAGCTGAGTTTCATTTATTATATCGGAGAAGTTGACCATAATTCGGCCTGCCAATATTTCTTCCAGCTCAGGAAGAGTAAATATTTCAGTAAGGCTATTTTTTTTCAGGTTATGGTAAAAATTATTTATTCTATTTTGCTGGTAGGAAAGGAGTTGGTCACCAGCTGGACCCTGTATTCTTGATAATATACTCTGGGTAACATCACCCGGAATGGAAATATTAGCAAGACAACTGGTCTTAATAATGGCGTTTCCTTCTTCTTCTTCAAATTCGGCCAGTATTTTAAAATAATCGGTGTTGTTGTTAAAAGGAGTGATTATTCGCATTAAAGGACGGCACATATTAAGAATATCATTATATTCCTGTATGAGTGCCTGAACAGGTCTTTTGGTGGTAAAAAGCAAATTAGCCGCATTTTGAAAGGCATTGCCGGTCGAGGATGAAGTTACAGCAGCAGTATCAGGCGCTATGAATAATGTCCTTCGAAATAAGCCGTCCCGGGTTTTGGGGTAGTAATAGGGTTGTATAGCACCGGTCATATATATGGGCAACCACTCTCTTATAGCCGCTAGCATTTCATCAAGATTGCGGTTAATATTATGGATTATTTTTATAGTATTACCGTTTTTAATTACCTGAAGCAGAAGAGCAGCCCATTTTGCAGTAAACTCTCGGTTATCGATCAGCCATCCTAGATCCTCATCGCTGAAGAGGAGCAGTGTCTGTGGTTTTGGGCTTTGCAATACCAGGGATAAAAAAGTAAGGACTGCGGTTTGCTTACCTTCCACACCATAATAAACATTAACTTCGGGAAGGGGTTTGCTGTTTATTATATTAACATCATCAGCCGCTATTTGTCCTATTTTCTTAAATTGAAAATGGGAAAAGTCATCGAAAAAGCCTTCAATCATTTGGTATTCTTCTTGATCTTTTTCACCTAGCCATCTATACAAAGCTTCTGTAATTGTTTCTTCCCCTGCTAGTTGAATTTCAGAAGTGCTTAAAATTGCTTCCTGAAGCGCGGTTTTTTGATATTCAGCGCGGCAATTACGGGCAAAATATTCGGCCATAGACTTTATATAATTAACATTCTTGGCGGGGGTGCGGATTCCTCGGCGCAAACGGCTGATAAAAGACGCATCCATTGAAATATTACGGGCTAAAAGGCTATTGGAAGTATTGGTAATTTTCATTAACAAGTCGAGCTTTTCCGCAAATGTCATATATATTACCTCTTTATCTATCTAATAAATCCGGTCACAAATTATGCCACAAAACTGGCAATGCCAAAACGTGTGCAGTAATTATTTATGAATAAACAGGTTGATATAATCTAAGTAGAGGTGATTTGTTTGATCTTCAAAATAAGGCTTCAAACTGGATTTTTTAGAACCCAACTATATTATATTACAATTGCCCACGGTCAAATAGTCTTGACACCTCAAGAAATTAATTTAAATCAAAAGCTGGTTATAAGTGAAGGGGATTTGCAGTCAGTTTCCATTATGAGAAGGGACTTGCTAGCAGTTGGTTTTGAGATTATAACCCGTAATGGTCTTTATACAGGCAGCTTTACGGAAGAGATTGAATTGGAGAAATTGTCCCGGGTTTTGGCAGAACAATTTGGCTATAAGTTTATCTTACAAAACTAAACATGCGTAATCCATGCCAAAATACTCAAAAGCCTTTTGGCATATTATTTACAATACTTTAGGTTGGGGATATAATCACCTTTATTTTTAAAAGTGATCATGGTTGCTATGGCTGAACCGCTGTAATGTAAAAAGGTATTACAAAATAAACGTCGGATATCGGCCTTGTTTGTTTATAAGAAAGGAGGGCAGAACCAAATAAGAGTTTTTTTAATATAATTATTTATTTTAGGAGGGAGAATTTTGCGAAAGAACAAAAGCTTATCCTGGCTAATCACCTTGGTATTCATATTTAGCATAATATTCAGCATGCCGGCAGCCCCGGCAGCAGCAGG
>JBMNOV010000048.1:0-13871 GCA_050943255.1 Syntrophomonadaceae bacterium | reverse complement strand
AAACGTTTCTTCACTCCATATCCTTCCGATGTTTCCGCTCCCCCGACTTCTTATCACTGATCGGAAGCAGCAGATAGATAAAGAACAAAATCAGCGCCGGTACCACGAAATTCCAGGAGAAATGGAACCTCACGGTCTCATACTGACCAGAATCCTCTGAGGAAACCGGAGCAGAAGCATTCGCAGGCTCCGCATCCTCCACCCGGTGCCCACGCACCAGAAGTCTCTGTGTATTAATGCCATACGGCGTGCAGGTAAGCAGCGTCACATAATCCTGGTCTGGATCCACCAGCAGCGCCTCCGTCTCATCCGGATCCACCACCAGCTTCTCATCCACCTCATATGTAAGCGTCCGGTTCAAAACCGTGATAACAAACCTGTCACCCTCCGTAAGCTCCGGCAGATCACTAAACAGCTTGGCACTCGGCAGCCCCCGATGCGCACTCAGCACCGCATGCGTACCCTTGCCGCCCACCGGCAGCGAAGTCCCTTCGAGATGCCCCACAGCTTCGTTGAGCACCGATTCGCTCGTCCCATGGTAGATCGGGTAACGGATGTGAATCTTATCGATCGTGATGTACCCGATGATCCCGTTGTCCTCCGGCTCGTCCAGCGCCTCCATATAGCCCGTCAGATCCTCCGGCGTATAGAACCGCATCGGATCCTCCAGCAGCTGTGCGTTGAATGCATCCGCCCTTGCAAACTGCTCCTCGTAGTCGTTGTCCGACATTTCCTCTACTTCTGTATCATAGTTTACAACGACCTTGGACGAATGTCTCTCGTTTATGTAGTTGCTCACGGTCGGATACAGAAAAATCGACAGCCCCAGCAGGAAGATCAGCACCACCAGTGATGTCGATATATCCTTTTGTTTCTTAAATATCTTCATTGCTGTCTCCTCACTCCTGCCAGATGTCTTATTGACTGATTTCTAAACTTCTACGTTGCCGGATTTCCTGATTTTCTAAATTGCCGGATGATCTTGACTCCCTGACTTTTTCTTTGCAGGTTTTTCCAATCATCCTATTGCCTGATTGTCTACTTCAATCTTTCAATGCGAATGTTTCACGTCCCGGAGAGTCCCAGGAACCGGGCTTCGGAAAGCCCGGCTCCTGAGCTACTCCCGGATGTCAAGCATCCAGGTCAGCTTCTCTTAATACATTATCGATAATACGTTACCGATCAGCTTCTCTTTTTAATAACCATCACTACAGCCGCACCAGCCATGATCACAAGACCAGCCACTGCAAATACCGTTGTACCAATACCACCGGTGGAAGGAAGCTCAATACCCTTACTATTTGCTACTGTTGAACTAACAAGCAAGGTATCGCCATCAGTAGTATCCGTATCTTTTGCCAGCGTCACAAGAGTGGAAGCAGTTAAAAGATTATATCCTTTAGGTGCTTCTGTCTCAAGCAGATAATAGCTTCCTGCCTTTAAGCCAGAAATAGCTACTGAACCTTTATCATCTGTAGTATAAACAGTTGCATCTGCTTGTTCATCTACCCAGCTATAGGCACCCTTATTGTCATTAGCGCTTGCATCGTACTTAAGATATTTTACGCCTTCATCTGTTTGATTGACTTTATTCATAACTACAAACTTAGCGCCAGCAAGCTTAGTAGCATTATTTTTACTATCCACCTTATCGATGGTAATCTTTCCACTGAACACTTCCTTCTCTTTACCACTATCGCTTGTAGTGTCATTAGGATTGATTGTAGCCTTGTTAATGTTCTTCTGATTTGTTGTGGAACCAAGGTTTGTATCCGATGTCAGGACACCTTTGTAGCTTACTTCAATTACAGCTGGAATACTATTATAGTAAAAATCTTCGGCACTACCATCAGTTTTTTGATCGTGTGTTTCTGCCCACGGAATCGTTACAGTAAAATTATTGCCATTGATATCCAAAACTGCTGCTTTATCCTGTGAACTTTCGTTCTTGTTAACAACATTAACCGACTGATTATTTACTTTTACAGTAAAATTCTCAGTTTTGGTATCAAGCGTAACCGCTTCAGGCATTGTATCAACTAATACATACTGGTAAACCTTATGTGCAGTTGATGTTCCATCATCATTCGTTGTTGTATAGAAATTAAGAGCATTATTATATGTTACAGTATAGGTAATTGTATCTCCAATGCTGTAGGTTTCATCATCTGTTGTCTTTGATCCATCATCACCCCAACCCGGATTTCCATTCTTTTCTTGTACTTCAGCTTCAGGAGTTGCGGATGTAATCATGGTTGCGGCACCACCATTAACTGAAGACTTGATATAATAGTATCCATAAGGAAGCCCTGTAAAATCAAGGTCTCCACCGGTACCATTCACAGCAGTTCCCGCTACGCCTTTTCCCTTGAGCCACTGGAATAAATCAGCTTGGTTTACATTATTCCCTTTCAGTTCAACATATGTTTTTCCACCATTGGTATGAGTCGTAAAGTACGTATCAATTCCCTCATAAGTCTGACCATCTGGTATTGTATAAGACACTGCATTTCCACTTACTGTTGCATCAAAAATTTTATAAGGAGTGTATGTAGCATCTTTTACAGTATTTTTAACTGTAATTTTACCAGTTCCTTCGGAAGCTTCTGCCTGATTTCCTGTTGTTGGATCCGCAAATGCTGTAGCAGCCATTGTTGTGCTCATTAAAGCGATAGTTGCTAACGCCACGATTCGATTCATCTTTTTCATTTTTCTCCTCCGTTTTTAGAGATGATTAAATAATTTTTTAATTTACTGATTTTGATCCTTGCCGCTTAAAACTTTTCGAGTCATGAGGCTCTAAATTTTATTTAGACCTCCTTTCCCTGAGTTTACGCCGCGATACAAAACCAAGTACTAAAGCAGCCGTCATAAACATAAGACCGCTTAAGTTATAAATTAATGTTCCCATACCACCGGTGCCGGGAAGAACCCGCCCCGGGGTGTTTTTAATAGTGAATGATTTTGTTTGCTTATCATAGGTGATGAAATTTGTGTTTGTGTATGTTACCTCACCCTTTTCGATTGTGAATATTCCTGCTTCTGTTAGTAATCCGTAACCGTCTGGTGCTTTGATTTCCATAATCTTATATGTTCCATCCTTAAGACCAGATATTGTCGCCGAACCAATTACGAACTGTCCAGTTACAACTTTCTGAAGTATTGCAGACTTATTAAGCTTTTCTTCATCAACTTTTCCATTTAAGTCAATAGGCTCATATGTACCATCCGCATTTACCTTAGATATTTCAAATACTGCTCCCTCCAATGAATGACCTTCGGTATCTTGCTTAATAAAGGTAAGATCTGTTGTCCAAAGCTTATTCGTATTGGTTACGGTATAAGATTGGTCTGCTTCAGCGATGGTACCTTCAATTTTCTCAGAAGCACCAGTGTTCCATGAAACAAAGGAATAGCCCGTAGGAATATCAATTTCTTCAATGAAGTACGTACTTCCACTAGAAAGGTTCACAAATTTCAGATTCCAGCCTTTTTTTAGTTTAATCTGGAACTCTTTTCCACTATCTACTGAATAATATCCGTTTGTATTAGTTCCCTCGCTTTCCTGCTTTGCTTCAGTTACGTCCACATTCTGTATTGTTTTCTGGTCATCTGTAACATAAAACTTAACCTTCGCACTCTTGGGATCGGAATCTGTTACAGTAATCTTGTAAGTAAACAAATCATCCAGCTGATCCGTTACAGGTTTATTATCCTTATCTACAACCTTTTTTGTCAGACTCAGACTACTTTTACGAATATTCTTAACGGTAATGGTTTTATTATTATCAGCTAATGCATAATATCCTTTACCTATCGTATATTTGCTGTTAGCTTGATCATTCACCCTTTTTAGTAAAGTTAGTTTTCCATCAATAACCATTGGATGGTAAATATCCGCTTCAAATTCCCAGTACACATCATCACTATAGTTTTCTTCTTCTATAGAATAATCATGTCCTGTCTCCATTACGTCATAACCATTTGTCTTGGTTTTTATAACGCCAGGCGCAAGATAAATATCTGCTTTCCAGTTTGTATCACTCTGAAGAGTTTTGCTTAGGTAAGTTGCACCATCCTTTTTAATTATAAGATTGATTTCAGTTTCTGTTTGCTGATCCTGTTCATTTTCCCACACCTTCTGAAGTGAAATTGCAGAACATACCAGTGACATTGTATTATTGCCCTCATCCCAAGGCTGCGTCTTAGTAGAACCATTCTGAGTGAAGGTTGTATTCAGGCTGGTATTGGTCTTTAATGAATAGGTGCCATCTTCATTTTTAACAATCTGGTCTTTTTGCTCCTGTGACAAATTATCATAGGTTATTAATCCATTATTTAGGTCTGCTACAAGATCATATGCATCCTGGCTCGACCAGATATTAAACGATGCTGTGTAATGAACACCATTCTCAAGTGCTCCAACTGTACTAAGATCCCATGTAACAGAATTTCCATCCTGACTAAGTGTTAATCCTGGAGCATCTGACCATGGAACACCGCCCTTAGAATACTCACATCCTTCGATGATACCGCCACCGATATTTGCACTTACGGAAGACAGTGCAGTAATACCATCTGTTGTTTGTACATTGCTGTATCCCAGTGTATTGGTAATCGCATCTGCGATGGATTCCAGTGCCTCACTCAAAGCTGCAGAGTCATTGGCTGAATAATAATGGTTTTTCGGTGCTCCTGCTTCAGTCGTAAAATTCTGCATCCATGAAACATTACCATATGCACCAATGGTATAAAGCTGATAATGCTTTTGTACCAAATCTTTTACTTCATCCAACGCATTATCGTAGCATCGCTGCATGGAGGTTGGAGAATAATTTGTAGCAGATGTGTTATCACTACCTAATCCATATACTTTTTCACTATCATAATAGATGTTATCACTGCGGCACTGATAATAAGCATCCGTGTAATAAATTTTTCCCCTATAAGTTCTATACCACTGATTGTTATCCTCTACCGGTAAATACTCAGTTGACCCTCTAGTGTTTCTAAACGTTGGATTTCCATCGGAAACAAAAATTACATATGTAGGATCTTGGTCTTGAAAATCCACCTTAGAAACCTGCTGTAATGCAGCTTCCCAGTTGGTGCCTCCCTTTGCTTCAAGTTTATTAACTGTATTGTTAAATATAGAAGCTGAAGTTGTTGGCATCTGCTTCGTTTCTGCATTGGTGGCAAAGGTAATCAATGCCATCTGAACCAAATCAGGGTTAGATGAAGTATTTTTGCTTAAAAGCGTATTTGCAATGGCTTTAACTGCATCTTTGGCTCCCTCGATCCTTGATTGTGTGGTCTTTTGATACCGTTGCCCATAATACTGATGCCGATAATAATCTTCATAATAATACCAGTTGCCATTCCAAGCTCGTTCAAGTTGTATGTACTGTCCATTAACAATGCCATAATTTCCATTGTAACTACTATCTTCCTGATAACTTACACCTCCATCATTATCCATACTTCCTGATGTATCCAGGACGACAATAACATTGGCTTTGGTGACCGTTGTTGTGGTAGTGGTCTTTCCTAATATATCCAGTGTAATCTTATGCGTTCCATCACCATTATCCGTGACAGTTTTTGTTGTTACCGGTCCATCATCCTGCGTAGTATCCGGTGTACTTACCTCACTGTAAGTAACTACAACATCATCTCCTACAGTTAATGTAGTATCGATTACCTTATCTACCGTTCCGGTTCCTGTGACCGAGAAGCTATCCTGCTTGAACGAGAAGGATGTATGATCAGCACTGGATGCCGTATCGGATAACTCCGTCTTGTCTTCTCCAAAGTGGATAGCCTTAACCACCTGATCTTCTTTAACATTCAGCGGATTCACATATTGAATGCTGATGTCCACCGTCTTGGTCGGTTCAATCTTCTGTCCATCATGCAAAATGGTGATGTCAAAAAATCTAGCATCGTCCATTAAGCCCGGTATGATTTCCGCCCAGTTTCCAATGGTATCTTTACCGGTTGCCGGATCTTTTTCCGGAGATAATCCAACCTGGCGCAGAGATTCATTATAGTAATACATGTACTCTTCAGAGCCACGCTCCAACTCTCTGACATCAAGTGTAGAACCATCCGGGATGCCTGCATCCTTATCATAGGTAACTGTAATCTTGTAGGTTTCTCCGTCTGCAGTAATGAACTCTTTCTCCAGATTCCAGGTAACGGTAAATGTTGAGAAGCTGTTTACGTCAAATGTGGACTCCACTGCTTCTGCATCATCAGATAATACCTTGCGGGTCACTCCTTCTGTACCGTCTGTTTCGAATTCTGTATCTTCAACTTCCTCCAGGCTAACCTCTGCGCCATCTGCGTCTACCGCTTTGATCGTTCCTAGTTTCTGCTTTGTTTCTCCTTTATATTCCGCAACTGTGTCAATTTTGACGCTTGCCGATTTCTCCTTCAGGTGCTTGATCTGCATGGTGCTGACGTCCGCGTCCTCCGGGAGGGCTTCCTTGTAAACCTTGATCCGCACCTTGACCTGGATTGCAGGTTCAACCTCATCGCCGTTCGCATTTGTCGAGGGACTGTGAGTTTTCGTAAGCGCCTTCTGCCTTGAGTGCGTTGACCTGCTGCTCGGTGAGGGTGTCTGCGCTGGTCTCGAGTGTGCCGTCCTCTGCTTCCGCCGGCTTCTCCAGCTCTTTAAGCTCGAGCTGTACGGGCTCTGCGAATGCATTGTCTTCTGCAAACACGCTGACTTCGTATCTGCCTGCAATCTCCGCGGACCAGTAGGATTTGCTGAGATCGTCCAGTGTGTACTGCAGGACCTTGGCACTTGCTACGGAGTCGTCCACAAGATCTGCCGCATGGGTATCTCTTAAAAGATCTTTCCGCTCATTCTCAAGCTCGATATCCATATCGGTCTTGACGGTCTCGGCTTCCGCTGTTGTTTCTGTTGTGGAAGCTTCAGTGTTTTCCTCAGCTTCTGCTTTTTCCGCTTCGGCTTCTGTCTCAGGTGCCTCAATGTCACTAGCCGATGCGACGCCGTTTTCCGATGCCTCGGACTTGATCACGCCGAGGGTTTCCTCTACGGCTTCCACGGTTTCCTGAATGCTGCTGCCGATGGTTTCTGTCGCGTCGGCGATGGTTTCCATAACCTGCTGCAGGGTTTCCTGCACAGCCTCTGTAAACGATGTGCTCTCTCCTGCAGACTCGGTAACCGCTTCCTGATGACCTTCCTGCGGGAGGGTTTCCTGCGGCTCTGCCGTTTCGACTGCCTGCGGGGTGGTCGTCTCTGCTGCTTCCGCGTTTGTATCGTCCGAAGTCCCGGCATTCGCATCTGTAGTGTCCGAAGCTTCATTGCTCTCAGCGGTGGCATCGGTAGCTCCCGCCGCCGGATCGATGGACTCCGGAGCCGTTGCATTCGCATCTGCTGCCGTGGTCTCTGCCTCTGTAGCTTCGGTGCTTTCCTCTACCTTGGTCTCGGGGATACCGGTGATATCGAGCGTCCCCATCACGCCTTTGATGGCGCTCTCAGCCTTTAAAACCTTGATGCCCTTTTCCAGGGTCTTGCCGTTAAGGTCGAGGTTAAAGACTCTGGACTCGTCGGCATGGTTAATAAAGAGGAATGTTACTTTTTCCTCGCCGTTAAGCTCGTATGTTGTCGGGTCCGCCAGAGTGATTTCGGTCTCGTTGGCGTTATGCATGAGCTTGTTGGAGAACTGGTCATAGAAATTGCCAAACAGCGAACCGGGGCGATAGAGCACAAGTTCCTTTTCGTTTTCCTTGTCCGGATCGGCGAAGACAACCTGTGTGTCTTCCTTGTCCTTGTTTGTGATGTCGCTCTCTGTCGCGATTTCCAGATTGCCGTTTGCCTCCGCCTGCTCCTGATCCATCTGAATCAGCGCTTTGACCTCGACGCCTGCCTCCTCCAGAGCTGCGATTTCTCCATCCGAAAAAAGCGTAAGCTCATACAGTGGGTTACTGCCGTCGGTCAGGGCTTCGTACGCCGCCTGTGTCCGCTCGTCCTTGCTGACTCCGATATACTGGTCGTCATACAGTGTGGCATCCGCGAATGCAGTCTCCGCTGCGGTTCTCAGTGCGGTTCCGCTTAAGCTCAGTGTGATTTTCCTGCCGTTGACCTCTACGCCTCCAACCTCTGTGCGGCTGTCCGCAAAAGAGATCCCCTGTAATGTGGACAGGCACATGCTGACGGTGAGCAAACCAACCAAACCTTTTTTGGCTCTTTCTTTTCTGCTTCTGCTTGTCTGTCTTTTCATTGTTTCTCCGACCTCATCTCTTGCTGTTTCTTGAGAGATTCTATCTCTATCGTATCTGTTTTCAATGCTGCATCGATCATTTTTATCAGTTCAAGGGTGCTGCGGAAATGCTGTTTCTGCTTTCCGTTAACCCAGGTAACGCGGCCCTGCCAGCTGGCATTTGCCTGATTCGTCACCTCGATGATAAACGTGCCTTTGGTTGTTCTGTTGTTTATGTGTATGCTCTCGTCCATATCGCACGCCTTTCCAACCCCTTCTGATTTCCTATATCCACATAATAGCAAAACCTGCATCAAGACTTTCATCATAAACGCGGAAATTTTTTGCCTATTTCAGGGATTTTATATGGGATTTTGATGTGGAGTTTTGATATGGATCAGGGGGATTTATGGGGTTTTGATGTGGAGTTTTAATATAGATTCAGAGGATTTTGGAGAGGGATTTGTGAGGTTTTATGGGCGGGGGATATATCAGTTATATATGTGGTAAATTAAACTCAATTTAATGATTGAGGAGAGGGCGACTCATCCGAAACGGGTGGACCGGAATGCAAAGGATGACCCCCCCCTTTGAAGCTTTAATTTGATGGGGGATGCCGGCACGCCAAGGATTCTGCCGGTGCGCCGTGGGGATTGCCAGCACGCAAGCTAAAATATCCACCACGGAAGCTTAATTTGAAAGGGCGCACCGGCACGCCAAAAGCGTTACCGATGCGCCACCTCTATCTCTCAGAATAACTTCTTATCAGTATAACTTCCTATCACGCTTTGCCTGGTCAAGGGCTTTGCCGATGTCCCAACCCATATTGAGCAGGAAGCAAATCACACCGAAGACACAGGGAATAATCGAAAACAAAGCATTCTCCATAGCAAGCGCTGATGGACTCTGCACGGCGGCATTTGCCTGATACTGACCTACCTCCAGGAGCCATCCGACCAAAGCGCCTCCCATGCCGACACCAATTTTTACACCAAAGCTTGTGACAGAGTTGGTAACGCCAACCAGAGGCATGTTGTCATTGATCAGGCAGTTATAATCTGCCATCTGTGACACCTTGGTCTGCACCAGCGGCGCAACCAGCGCCTGATTGATACCATAAAGGACACGACCAATGAGTATCATCGTGAGATTTCCATTTCCGAACCATACAATGCCGGGACCAATAATTCCAAATAGATAGCCGATAGACAAGGTTCTGTGCACACCAAATCTACGGGCAAGTGCTGGTACAAATGGAAGCAGGATCAGACTTGGGATCAGCATAAACATCGTAAGGCTGATCGTCATTTCCTTTTTACCAAGTACATCTCTTGCAAAAAACACCATGGAGCTGTTCATCAGGATCAGCTGCATGTAGAAGCACACATATATCCCCAGTGCGAGGATCATGTAATTCTTTCCCTTCATCAGACCATGCCAGATATCTTGAAGCGGGATTTTGACCTTTTCGTCCGCATTCTGTTCTGCGATGATGTCCGGGTCCTCCTTGCAGAATGCAAACACAACGGCAAAGATCACAATGGCTATTGCCGCATAGATCACCATAAGCCTTGTCCAGCCCTGACTTCCACCGCCAAGCTTATCAACCCAGATCACGGTATAGCTGTTGACAAAAATCTGCGTCAGAAACGCCATGATGAACCGGATCGCATTCATCTGATTCCGCTCTTCAATATTCCGGGTCATGAAGTTGCACATGATGGAATATGAGAGGTTGGACGCCGTATATGCCACAGCACAGATCAAAATATAGGTAATCGATGCATACACTACTTTTGCGCTGGTCTCAAAACCGGACGGTACGGAAAACAGCATGACCAGAAGTGCACACAGCAGCGGCGCCGAAATGATCAGCCAAGGTCTTGCCTTTCCAAGGCGGCTTCTGGTCCGGTCGATCACCCAGCCCATGGTCAGATCCGTAATACCATCCAGGATTCTGCTGACAATCATCAAGGTACCTACCGTTGCCGCACTGATGAGCGCAACATCCGTATAGTACATTGTCAGAAAGGATCCCACCGTAGTCCATACAAGGTTTGAAGCAATATCACCTGTTCCGTAGATGAATTTAACTGTATTACTCAATCTTTGCTTCATAAAACTAACATTCCTTTAACTCTCTTAGTTCAATCCTTGCCGATCGTCTTCATACCGACGAATGAAATAACGATACCTATAGCCGCGATCATTACAGCAAGCATGAATCTCGGCTGTGTACCTTCACCAATCAATACCGCTGTTTTTGTCACAAACACCGGGTTAAGCATCGTCACTACCTTATCGACGATCGCATAAATCGCCATGGTCATTGTGATCATGCCGGGCTTGGACCATTCAGGCATAAAAGAATAGATGCATGGTGAATACATTCCAAATCCAACGCCAATGACCAGGGATCCAATATAGATCATGGAAAGGCTGGATGCTGTGGCACAAATCAGCAGTCCGCATGCCATCAATGTAATGTCCAGCGTGGATGTGAATTTTTTGAGTGCTCTGTAGCAGTATGGCTCTGCAACGCTGCCTACGATCATGCCTCCCATCAGGACCGAAGTCACAAATCCTGTTGTACTGGTATCGCCAAGGTGCAACTCTGTAATAAGAAAAGAAATGTTGTTTCCAAACGTATTATACGCAAGAGCCATGAATGCAAGCATTGCAAGGAGCAGAAGGATATGCCTGTTGAGGATAGACTCCTTCTCGGATTTGTCGGAAATTTCCAGTTCTCCATCCGGCAGTAAAAGTAAGGTCAGGACAAACATAATCACATTGGAAAAATAAATGAGATATACGCCGTACCAGCCGATTTTTGCGCATACACCTGCTAATGCGGAGAATGCAATGCCTCCCAGTGCAACCGCGATGCCCTGGTAGCTCAGGATCTTGGCTCTTGCTTCCCCTTCAAAATATTCCGCCATGATGGCTGCTGTCAGTGTCGGCAGAGAACCCGTACCAATGCCGACAAGCGCAGATGCTACAGCAAGCATTGCGAATACATTATGCATAGTAAATCCGATTGCGCCTCCAACCAGATTTAATGCCAGGCAGATCAGCAGGTATTTCTTTTTGGTCATAAAGGATGCTGCTTTTCCTGCAAAAAGTGTACCGACAATACCCCCACCTACAGCAATGGAATAAATCATCTGCACGGTAGCCGTGGATTTATTCGGGAATGTCTGCTGAATGCCAGCCAGCATGATTGAAATCATTGTGATCGTCTGAAGTAATGCGGATACAAGGAGCAATACGACTTTAGACTTAGCTCCGCTTCTCTCGTTCATAATTTTCCCCTTCTTTAAAAGCAATAACCGGATTCGGTCTCAATCTCTGTATGTAGAGCCGAATCCGGTCATTTGTCACTGAATTACTTTTTTTACAGATCTCTGGTTGCAAAATATGCATCGTGAATTGCGCCTGTAACCTGTCCCGGTCTCACGCAGTTTCCAATCGGATAATATTCATCCACCAGTCCCTCAAATTTATCAACATCTCCTGTTCTTGAACGGAGTCCTACGGAAAGGATGATCGTGTCTGCCTCTACGAGACTCTCTTCTCCGGTTTTCACATTCTTAACAACAACGCCTTTTTCATTGATTTCCTTTGCGGCAACATTGATCAGCGCTTTGGTGTACTTCATAACCATAGGCTGAACCGCCATCTTATGGAACATATTGGCTTCCGGTGCCAGTTCCGATCTCATTTCAATGATCGTAACATCTCTATCCTGCATTCCCAGATTGATTGCTGTCTCGCAGCCGATCAGTCCACCGCCGATAATCGCAACCTTTTTACCGATTCTGTCCATCTGCGCTTCCGCGTCAACTCCGAGAATCACATTCTCTCTATCCACACCCGGAATCGGAGGAATAATGGGGTCTGCTCCGACTGCAGCGATCAGCACATCCGGCTGCTCTGCCTTGACATACTCCGGTGTAACTTCCGTGTTGTATCTGATTTCAACACTTGCCTTCTTTACCCTTCTCTCAAATACCTGCTCAAGCTTGTAAAGGTCCTCTTTGAAATCAACATATTTTGCAAGCTTCAGAACTCCGCCGAGCGAGTCACGCTTTTCACAAAGGATAACCTCGTGACCTCTTTCCGCTGCGGTAACTGCAGCCTCCATGCCGCCGATACCACCACCAACGATCAGCACTTTTTTCCTTACGGTCGGTGCCGGATTATAATATTTGCAGTCAAGCTCATGACCGATGACCGGGTTGACAGCACATTCAACAGCTGTACTTCTGACAATGTTTTCAAAGCAGTGATAGCATCTCTGGCAAGGTGTAATATCATCCGCATGTCCGGTCATAGCCTTCTTTGGGAAGTATGGATCTGCAAGCAGCTGACGACCGATCTCAACCATATCAGCCTGACCGGAAGCGATAATCTCTTCCGCAAGCTCCGGTGTGCTGATGGTACCTACTGCCGCTACCGGCTTATGAACATGCTTCTTGATTTCCGCTGCCAGATATACATTGCAGCCGTGCTTAAGGAACATATTTGGATGCGTCCTTACAAAAAGTCCGTTCTCTTCATGAGATCCGCAGGAAATATTAAAAAGATCTACCTTATCTTCAATCAGCTTTGCCAGCTCAACATAGTCACTGAGTGTCATGCCTCCCTTAATGAAGTCATCACCATTCATACGGACCTCAATCGGGAATTTTGGACCGACCGCTTTACGGCACTCATCCAGAGCCATCATCAGGAAGCGTGCTCTGTTTTCCAGGCTGCCGCCAAACTCATCCGTTCTATGGTTCTGTGCCGGCGAAAGAAACTGGTTAAAAAGCCATCCGTGCCCTGCGTGCACATTGATCATGTCAAATCCGCAATCCTTAACACGTTTTGCGGCAATGCCGTATGCCTTTACGATATGCTCAATCAGCTCTTTCGGCATTTCATATACATGCTCGCCTGTAGGCAGATCTTCTTCACTTGGTCCGTAAGATGTTCTATCTGCCGTCTGCTCACCGCCAATGCTGTTAAGTCCGCCATATTTTCCGCCATGAGAAAGCTCGATATTGGCGAGTGCGCCATGGCGTTTGATTGCCATCGCAACCTTAGCAAGACCCGGCATAGATTCCGGATCATCCAGATGAATCTGTCTGTTATGGGACTCGCCGGTCTGGGTATCGGTAATACTCTCTCCTAGAGTAACTGCGGCAGCTCCTCCCATCGCTTTCAGTTCATAGTAACTCGCATCAAAAACAGTCAGTCTGCCATCTGGTGTAAGATCCATCATACCGGTTGGTGCAGCGATAATTCTGTTTTTAAATCTCACTCCGTTGATTCTGATCGGACTAAACAGATTTGGATAGTATTTGTTCATTTCGTAATCTCCTTTGATTTATGATTGCCAGTGTTGTCTTAGTGCCATTACCAGCTATTGCCAGCTTTTTGGCTTTGTCGACATCGTTGGCATCATGGACTTAATGGGTTTTGTTGGCTTCGTTGGCTTAACGAACTTCGTTGGCCTCGTTGGTTTAATTGGTTCCGTTGGCATTTGCCAACATTCACATCTGCGACCTGCTTTTCATTGCTGTGCTTTGTTTTATTAGTACAGATTTTATTGGAATTAATGCTGTTGATATTAATTCCATTGATGTTTATTCTTTA
>JBMNOV010000021.1:0-29177 GCA_050943255.1 Syntrophomonadaceae bacterium | reverse complement strand
AATACATAACTGTTGAAAACCGTACTGCTTATCAGATTTATACCTGTGATATATGTAAGGGCTACCTTAAAACCTTTGACGAACGACAAAATAAATGCAGTATTGATATGTACATAGCTAACCTGGAAACCATCTATCTTGATATGATAGCTCAGAATAAAGGCTACACTAATCATTATCGGAATTAATACTTTTTCGATAATAATAACTAAGTCGAAGTTCTCACCTTATAGTATTAGGCTTTTTTTTATAAAGTCTTTTAACTTTAAGGTGAGCATATTCCTTTTAATATAAGCTCTTATAAGCTAATTTTATCTATGATAAAGGATGCAATTTTCTTATGTTGGTCAAACTAATACAGGTTTGTTTATACCTTTATTAAATTAATTCAACTGCTTTTCATAGGTAATATTTTTGGTAAACAGAACTAGGGCAAACACCTGTTCGTTTTCCTTTGGCTATGTTATACTACGATTAAGATGATTCAATTATTGCAAAATGTTTATTGATTCAGGTTTTAATGGAGTTGTAATTATATGAAAACAGGAAGTGCTAGCCTTCCACTGCACGGCGGTAAGTGTCCGGCTTGGCTGTTCGCTCACATGAAATCATTAACTGCAGCCATAATCGAGGTGATTATTGAAGATAAGGGTACGATTGAAGTATTAAGACGGCTTTCTGACCCTTTCTGGTTTCAGGCTCTTGGTTGTGTTGTAGGCTTTGATTGGCATTCTTCAGGGGTAACGACTACTGTCTGTGGGGCTATAAAAGAAGGCTTAGTAAATATCGCCCCCCAAGCAGGTCTATTTTTTGCTGGAGGAAAAGGTAAGTCATCGCGGCGAACACCCGCAGAGATCATCTCAGTTTTCGATCATTTTCCGTTAGCTGCCAACGCTGAAAAACTGATTTATGCCAGCAAGATGGCGGCAAAAGTTGACAATACAGCAGTTCAAGACGGTTTTCACCTTTACCATCATTTCTTTGCTTTTACTGCTAATGGTGAGTGGGCTATTATCCAACAGGGGATGAATGAGGACATAAGACAGGCACGACGTTATCACTGGTTCGGATCTGAGCTTAAGAACTTTACCAAAGATCCTCAAGCTGCCATTTGTTGTGATTTAGTGACCGATACACTTAACCTAGTTGCACTGGAAAATTTACCAATCCAAAATATAAGCAGCGATTTAGCCTGCCAAAGACCAGACAAAACAATCCGTGAAATTAAAAAACTGGAAGAAAAAATCTCTCCTGCTTTAAATATGCCCCGTTATCATAGTATCCCTCGAAGTACTTATCTTAATAAAGCTCTTAATGCTGCTTATACCAGACAACCACAAAACTTCGAGCAGCTTTTAGGCATACAGGGGGTAGGTCCCGGAACCCTTCGGGCCTTATGCTTGGTAGCTGAAGTAGCATACGGTGTAAAACCAAGTTTTACTGATCCAGTGCGTTATTCTTTTGCTCATGGCGGCAAGGATGGTTTCCCTTTCCCGGTTAATGAGGAGGACATTGAGAATTCCTATTCTACTTTGCAAAGGGCTTTACGCAAGGCCAGAGCTGGTCGCAGGGAACAGCTTAATGCCCTTAAGAATCTGGCAAAATGGCACAGCCAAGTACTTACTATTAAAGCAAGCCCGCTATTACCTTCTTATAATCATGTAAAGACTAATAAAGGGTTTCTTAGTGATATAAACAAAAAT
The DNA here is from genome assembly GCA_050943255.1 of Syntrophomonadaceae bacterium. Lineage (GTDB taxonomy): Bacteria > Bacillota > Syntrophomonadia > Syntrophomonadales > Syntrophomonadaceae > UBA4844. Next base: position 27,474 of record JBMNOV010000021.1, on the reverse strand, counting down.
ACCCTTATTCAGCCTGAGTTATTTTAGCTGGAATTAACCAAGCTATCTTGATCCTATTACCGGCCAGTCATACCTAAAAGATACACCTTAATGGATGCTAGGCAACAATCACCTTAAAACAATACGCCGTGCACACTTTTGTACTTGGCTCAAGACTTCTTCTTCATCAAATACCTTAATTATACGATCTTCCATTAAGATATTACCATCAACTATAACCGTTTCCACATCTGCAGCTTGAGCTGAGTAAACAATATTGGCAACAGGATCATGTACCGGAAGCAAATTAGGCTCTCTAAAACTTATAATAATCATATCTGCCTTAAACCCTGGCTTTAACTGCCCAATTTCATTTTCCAATCCCAGTACCCGAGCTCCATTTATTGTAGCCATCTCAAGAGCCTGCCAAGCCGGAATCACAGTAGGGTCCATCATGTTTACTTTCTGCAGGTAGGCTGCACTTCGCATTTCCTGGATCATATCCAAATTATTATTGCTAGAAGCACCGTCTGTTCCCAGGCCAACAATTATTCCCTTATCCAACATTGTTTTAACTGGACAAATACCGCTAGCCAATTTCATATTACTTTCAGGATTATGGGCTACCCCTACTTGCTTAGCCGCAAGAATTTCAATATCCTCGTGATTAAGGTGTACACAATGAGCAGCTAAAACCCGGCGTTCAAATAAGCCTAAACTATCCAGGTGTTTGACCGGTGTATTACCATATATTCTTTGTATATCCTCAAACTCACCTCTGGTTTCAGCTATATGTATATGTAGTCCTACTCCTAATTCATCGCTTAATCTTATTACTCGTTTTAGGTAACCAGGCGGGCAAGTATAGGGAGCATGAGGACCCAGCATACAGTTAATACGTCCATTACAGGCACCGTGCCATTTATCAATCATTTCCCTGCTTTCGCTGAAAGCCAGCTCATGTTCAGGCCCCACTCCTACCATACCCCGGGATAGAACCGCTCTTATACCGCTCCTTTCAACCGCCTGGGCAGCAGCATCCATGAAGAAATACATATCCGCAAAACATACCGTACCCGATTTTATCATTTCCGCTATAGCCAGCATAGTACCCCAATATATATCATCAGCAGTAAGCTTGGCCTCAAAAGGCCATATTTTGTTTTGCAACCAGTCCATTAAAGGCATATCATCAGCATAACCCCTGAGTAAAGTCATGGCAGCATGGGTGTGGCAGTTGATAAAACCAGGGAGAACTACCCGGTTTTGACCATTAATAACTTTATCATATTCGCCAGCAGGAGGTGTTCCCTGCCCGATTACCTTTATAAACTGCCCTTCAATAACCATATAAGCATCTTCAAGATAAGCTTTATTCTCTATCATAGAAAGCAGCCCAATATTTTTTAATAGAATCTTCACCTATAATAACCCCCTGGTTTAAAAAAAATTAATTCTTACCTTCTGCTAATAGTAATTGTTAGCCTTTATTTACCCGTTTTATCTATGGCTCCCCTTAGCAACTGAGACAGCTTAAGCCTATCAATGTATTTCTACATAATATATGCTTAAATTAATGTTTACTTTTTTTCTTGTCCATAACTTTTGAAGCTCTTATGGAGAAAAGCAATATCTTCTGCCGCTAGCGAATAAACCATTCCCAAAGTATTAGCTTGTATAAAAATCATAGCCGTTTCTTCAATGATATAACAAATTTTTAGGGCCTCTGCAATATCTTGCCCCAGTGCCACTAGCCCATGGTTTGCTAGTAAAACTGCTTTATTATCAGTACCTAGAGTATTCAATACATTATCTGCTAAAACCTGGGTACCACAAGGGGCATAGTCTGCTACACCTATTTCATGACCTACTACCTGAGCTGTCTCTTCCAGGATAACCGGGATACTTTTACGGGCTACCGCAAAAGCCGTGGCATAGGGGCTATGCACATGTACAACCGCATTTATATCACTCCGGTGCTGATAAATACTCAGATGTAGTGGAGTTTCAACTGATGGACGATATTGACCTGCAATAACCTTACCGGCTAAATCCAGCAAAACCATATCCTGTGGCTGAAGTAAGCTATAATTCATCCCACTAGGGGTTATAATAAAAAGTTCTTGGCCTTTAATTCTGCTACTGACATTTCCCCAGGTACCAGTAACCATACCTGATTCATAAATTTCCCGGGCACAGTTTAATACTCCTTCTCTCTCTTTTAAGTATCGCATTGTTTTACACTTCCCTGTATTCACTCAAATTCTGCCTATAAGGTGGTTGTAAAATCCCTTTTTCCGTTATTATAGCTGTAATTAGTTTATGAGGAGTTATATCAAAAGCCGGATTAACAACACTTACATTAGGTAAAGTAAAATATACCCCCCGGTACTGTCGAATTTCATCTCCGGAACGCTCTTCAACTGGAATATCTTTACCCCTAGCAGTCTTTAAATCTACTGTAGAAAAAGGAGCAGCCACATAAAAGGGAATATTGTGGTAAGCGGCAAGCACTGCCAAGGCATAGGTTCCAATCTTATTAGCCGTATCACCGTTTAGAGCAATACGGTCTGCACCTACAATTACTGCATCAACCTCACCTAACTGCATTATGTAAGCAGCCATATTATCACTTATTAGTGTAACCGGAATCTTATCCTGCATAAGTTCCCATACCGTAAGACGAGCTCCCTGTAAAACCGGCCTAGTTTCACATGCCCATACCTTTTTTATCTTTCCGTATTTAGCCCCCTTGCGGATTACTCCCAGAGCGGTACCATAACCACAGGTAGCCAGTGCCCCAGCATTACATATAGTCATTACCTGCGAACCGGCAGGAAGAATTACCTGCCCATTTTCACCTATAGCCTGGTTTACCTCAATATCTTCAGTATACATCTTGATAGCTTCTTCTTGGAGCCTTTTTCCTATTTGCTTCCGGTTGCCCTTTTGGTATTCATCTTTAAAAACCCGATCCATTCTATCCAAAGCCCAAAAAAGGTTTACAGCAGTAGGTCGGGTGGAAGCTAGCAGGGAGCGTGCCTGTTTATAATAGTCAGGCATATCTTCTTCATCACCCTTAAAATCAGCCATTGCTAAAGCCAGCCCAAAAGCAGCGGAAACTCCGATAAGCGGAGCTCCTCTAACTTTTAAGGTTTTTATTGCATCAGCCACATCTTCCACTGTAATACACCGGACATATTCAACCTTATCTGGCAGCAAGGTCTGATCTAATATTTCTATTCCATCCTCGTTAACCGAAATTGTTTTGATCATTTCATAACTCCAGGCTCATCTAAAATCTTACGGCAATCACACAAGTTGTCTTTTTCAACATCATTAATGTATTTTAAGCTACTTGTTAATATACCCTTAACATTCTCAATACTCTTTTTCATCATTTCCACTACTTCGCTATGGGTTAGTATTCCGGGTGAGATCCCGGCAGCAAAATTAGTTACAATGGAAATGTTGGCATAACATATTCCCAATTCCCTAGCTAAACATACTTCCGGTACACTAGTCATGCCTATAAGCTGCCCCCCGAGCTGCTTAAACATAGCAATTTCCGCTGCAGTCTCAAAGCGCGGCCCTTCAGTACAAACATAGACACCACCATTAATTACTTTAATTCCCTGGTCATTACCTGCCTTTTCCAAAGCTTCCCGTAAACGCGGACAGTAAGGTACGGTCATGTCACAATGTACTACTCCTGCTTCCCCACCCTCATAAAAACTATTTCTGCGAACACGAGTAAAGTCTAAAAACTGATCAGCTAGTACCAATTTACCAGGCTTAAACTCGAAATGTAGTGAGCCTACAGCTGCAGTAGCTAAAATATTTTTCACTCCAATTTGATGTAGTGCCATAATATTAGCCCGGTAGTTTATTAAATGAGGCGGGATACTATGATTACCCCCATGTCTTGGTATAAAAGCAACCTCACTTCCTTGGTACTTGCCTTTCATTATAAATACACTTCCATATGGAGTCTCTTGGGTTATCTCGGTTACATCATCTAAAAGATCCGGGTCATAAACACCGGTTCCACCAATTATCGCCGTTGTTAACATCTTAAAATTACCTCCTAATCACAGCTTTATTAATCTTCAAAAAGGGCAGCGGTAAATACTGCAGCTGAGAAGTCACGTAGATCTTCTATTGATTCCCCTAAGCCAACTAGTTTTACTGGTAAATTTAGTTCCTGGGCTATAGCTAGCACTATGCCACCTTTGGCAGTACCATCTAGTTTGGTCAGAATGATGCCACTAACACCAGTAGCCTCTTGAAAAAGCCGAGCCTGGCTAATCGCATTTTGCCCGGTTGTAGCATCTAGTACCAATAAAACCTCTTGCGGTGCACCGGGAATTTCACGTTCGATTATCCTCTTGATCTTCCCTATTTCTTTCATCAGGTTCAACTTATTATGGAGCCGCCCCGCAGTATCAATAATAAGTATATCAACTTTGCGAGCACGGGCTGCAGCTAAGGCATCATATACAACTGCACCTGGGTCAGAACCTTCCTGATGTTTTATTACTTCTACCCCAACACGGTCTGCCCATATTTGTAACTGGTCAATAGCCGCTGCCCGGAAAGTGTCTCCTGCTGCCAACAGTACCTTTTTATTTTCGTTTTTAAACCTATAAGCCATCTTGGCAATAGAAGTTGTCTTACCTGCTCCATTAACTCCTACAACAAGAATTACAGTTAGTCCTTCCTGATTAACAAACAGGGAACTTTCCTGAGGTTCTAAGACATTGCGGACTTCTTCCTGAATTAATGACATAATATCTGTACTTTCACTAATCTTCTTTTTACGAGTGCTTTCCCTTACCCGGGAGACTAGTTCAAGCGAAGTATTCACTCCTACGTCAGCTTCAATTAATACTTCTTCTAGTTGTTCCCAGAAGTCCTCATCTAGTTTTTTATTGCTTTTTACCAATACGGCAATTTTGCTACCTATACTATTTCTAGTTTTAGTTAAACTCGACTTAAACCTATCGAAAAGGCTAATTTTCTCCTTATTATTTAATTTATCTTTTTCATTACCAGTATTATCATCCGATTTGTTTAGTTTATCACAATTGTTTTTTGACTGGTCTATATTACCTTCAGCTTTTTCTGGCTGTTCCTTCCCTTCAATTATTTCCATGTTATTTTTTCTACTATTATCAATGTCCTGGATCTCAAGCTCATGTTTTTTACCTTTAAACCTATTAAATAAAGCCATACTACATTCCACCTCAATATTTATAATTGTTTATCCCGCCAAGCTTCCTGCTTCTTTAAAATTAAGTGTTAATATAGAGGATATGCCTTTCTCTGGCATCGTTATCCCATAAATATTTTCTCCTATAGATATTGTCGCCTGACGGTGAGTTATAATTATAAATTGCATTTTTTCAGCCATTCCTTGCAGGAAATGAGTAAACCTAATTAAGTTAACCTCGTCTAAAGCAGCATCTATTTCATCTAATAAACAGAAAGGTGCTGGTTTGAGACGAAGTAAAGCAAATATAAAGGCGATACAAGTTAAGGCCCGCTCACCGCCGGATAGGAGATTGAGAACCTGGGCTCGTTTACCCGGCAATTTAACTTCTATATCAACTCCAGCTTCCAGCAACTCTTTACCTTTTTCCATACTTAAGCAAGCATTTCCACCTTCAAATATGGCTTTAAAAGTCTGGCTAAAACTTTCGTTGGCGATTTTAAAGAAATGGGAAAAGTTTTTAAGCATCAACTTTTCCGATTCACCTAACAATTTTTTCAGTGAATCCCGCGCATTCAGCAGATCCTGGTATTGTTGGTTAAGGAATTGAAAGCGTTCATTTACCACTTCATATTCATCAATCACATCTGTATCTACCTGTCCTAAAGTCTCCAATTGCATTAATAACTGTTCTATGACTAGCTTGCTCTCTTTAATTTGTTCATAGTTTAATATATCAGTGCTATCTAATGGTATATCATGAAACTTTTCTTGCCATTTAGCCTTTTGAGCAGATAATTCTGTTTCCAGCCGCGCTATGGTTAATTCCAGGCTACGACTCTTTTTTTCTAAATCCTGAACCTCATCTCTTACCGGTATTAGATTTAGCCGTAACTGTTTTATATTAGCGCTGCATTCTTCATAAGCTTTTTTAACCCGAGAAATTGTTTGTTTCCCAAAAGCAATATCAGCCTTCAATTTATCAATTTCCTGTCTCAATTCTTCGCATCTTTGCTTATCCTGGCGGTTTAATTCTGCCATATTTTGACATACCTGTTCTGTTTCCTGAACTGACTGGGAGTAGGAGTGGCGAATTTGTTCAAACTGAGCTATGTTTTTCCTGGTGCTATCCAATTCCCTCCTTTTCATTATTAGTTGCTCCTTAAGTGAAGAAAAGCGTTCCCGGCGAACCTCAATGTCTCTTTGTTTTAGGTCTATTTCTTTTCCTTTCTTCTCTAGTTGAGCCATACCTGCTTCGTTTTGTTTCTGGAGTGCATTGAACTTTTGCTCTTTATCTTCCATATCAGACTGAATCCGGATAATCTCGTTGTTCATGTTTCCTACTTTTTCTTGCAATACTCCCATTTCCTTAATAATTGTATCAAGACTTATTAAGGTGTCGTTAACCTGCTTCTGCCTTATTTCCAGTGCCATTTTATTCTCGAGCCGCTCTTGGTTTAATTCATTAAAATTATTCTCGACCATTTCAAGTTCAGCCTTTAACGCATTGAGCTGGTTTTCTATGCTTGCTTTAGCCCGGTTATTTTCATCCTGTTTTTGAAGCAGGCTTTTTTCTTCTCCCTTGCGCCTTAGCGGGCTATTATTATAAGACGTTGGTTTAGTTCCACCGCTTATTGCCCCGCTGACATTAATTACATCACCATCAATACTAACCATACGGAACGGATAATTAATATTCTTAAACACATTTATTGCTTTATTTAAATCTTGGACAATTAAAACCTTTCCCAGCAAGTATTCTACCGCTACGGTATAATAGGAATCATAACTAACTACTTGGGAAGCTAAACCTATTACTCCGCTGTAACCTTGTAGTTGTTGTACAATCTTATCAGGTACCCGCTGTAATTTTAATATATCCAGAGGAAGAAATGTTATCCTGCCCAGTTTATTAGCTTTTAGGAACTTAATAGCCTGACGAACATTTTCCACCGAATCGGCCACAATATATTCAAGTCCCCGGCCTATTGCAATTTCGACAGCTAATTCCAGTCCTGGCGGAACTTCAATAAACTCCCCCAGGATTCCTAAAATCCCTTTAACCCTTCCATTATCACTAGCTTTCATAAGTGATTTAACCGCAGCTGAATATCCAGTTAGATTCTGGTTCATTTGCTTTATTGATTTAAGACTACTATTTATTATTATTCCTTCCTGGTTCAACCTAGCCAAATCTTCTTCGGCCTTATTTAATCTTTTTGTTATCTCTTTTCTAGATTTGTTTAAAACCTCCAGTTTCTCATCATTGCCTAATAGCGAACATTGAAAGCCCTCAACCTGGTTTTGCAGGGATTCACAATCATTGTTATACTGCTCAGCCTTTTTTTTATACTCGTCCATTCTTATCAGGTAACGGTATCTTTTTTCATTTAACTGCTTAAGCTGGTTTGCGAACTCGTTAACTTCGTTCTTCAAGCAGGTTTCTTCCTGAGTTTTTATAAAAACTCCGCGTCTTTCCCGGTTAAAAAGCTCCTGGTCGACATTTAATTCTCCTTCTAACCTGGTTATCTCGTTTTGTAAATCTTCACATTGTGAAACCATAAGCTTATAGCCTGCTTCCTGGCTGTGATAATCCTTTTCTTTCCCAACTAGATCCTGATTAAGCTGGGATAGCATATCAGTATATTTGTTCTTATCAGCCTGGCTCTGAATTATACGTTCCTCACGGTTTTTTATCTTTTCCAGCCCAAGTTTATATTCCCCTTGAAGCTGGGTTAGCTTCTCCTGATTCCGGTGTTCTGCCGCCTGTTCTTTATTAAGCTGCTGTTGTTGTAATTTTTGTTCCTCTTCACATATATTTAAGATCTTCTCCTGCTCTGACAAGGCCTCTTGCAATAAGGTCATCCGCTCCTGCTGTTGCAATAGCTCTTCATTTTTATGTGCCAGTTCCTGCTTTATTTTAACGATTTCAGACGATAGTACTTTTTTTTCTGCCTGTTGGCATTCCTGGCTTAATTGAAGATAGCGTTTGGCTTTAACCGCTTTATTGCTTAGTTCTTCTTGTCGTCCCTTAACTTCTGCTAATATATCCCCCAGTCGTAATAAGTTATTATCAGTACTTTCTAAGCGATGCTTAACTTCATTTCTTTGTTGCCGGTATTTTATTAACCCTGAGGCTTCCTCCAAGATTAAGCGCCGGTCTAATGCCTGCCCATTTAAAACTTGTTCCAGTTCTCCCTGGCTAATAATCGAATAGCCCTTCTTGCCCAGGCCGGTACCAGTAAAGAGATTGCTTATATCCTTCATCCTTACCCTGGACTTATTAATATAAAATTCACTTTCCCCATTACGGAATATTTTCCGGTTCAGAGTTATATTGCTATAATCAAGCGGTATTAGTTGGTCTGCATTATCTAATTCCATTTCTACCTGAGCCATACCCAGAGATTTTCTGGTATCAGTCCCATTAAAAATTACATCTTCACTTTTATTTCCCCGCAGGTTACGAATATTAGATTCCCCCAAAACCCAGCGAATAGCATCAACAATGTTGCTTTTACCACAACCATTAGGACCTACTAATATATTAATTCCTGGTTTTAAACTGATATCGGTGTTATCGGCAAAAGATTTGAAACCCTTTATCTCCAGCCGCTTCAGATACACTAGATCTACCTCCTAGTTGATTACCCTTACATCTCCGGTACTAATACTAACCTGACCATGCTCATTGGTGATTATTAAATTACCCATCTCATCAATATCACTATTTATACCCTTAATAAACTGCTGCCCTTTACTCACTTCTATCTCTTTACCCAAATGCAAACATAATGACTTGAATTCTGTCCGAAAAAAAGTAAAACCATAATGTAGAAATTTAAAATAATAATTATTAAGGTATGAAAGCACATTTATCAGCATGTCATTATGTGCTATCATCTGACCACCCTCTTCTAATAAAGAGGTAGCAGTAGAAGCAATATGGTTAGGCAAGTCTTTATGTTTTAAATTAAGATTAATACCTATACCTGTAATAAGGTATTCAGCCCTATCCACTTCTCCGCTTACTTCCAAAAGGATACCAGCTATCTTTTTACCATTGCAATAAACATCATTGGGCCATTTTATACATACTGCTCCCAAATAGGGTTGAAGACTCCTGGTTAAAGCTACAGCAAAGGTTAGAGATAGTAATGCCATCTGGAACATAGGTAAATTGGGGTATAAAATAAAAGAAAACCATAACCCTCCAAAGGGAGATTCCCATAGTCGACCCCGGCGTCCCTTTCCCTTATCCTGTTTTCCTGCTACATATACTGTTCCTTCTTCTATTTTTCTTTGTTTTAAATGACGTTTAAGGGCTTCACTGCTGGAATCAAGACGGGGATAATAGATAATTTCTTGGCCAATAAGCTGTCCTTTTAAGCTTGTCTTAATATCATCGGCTAATATTACTCCCACGTTGTCAAGATGATAACCCTTACCGCTTACACCGATAATTTCGTATCCTTCTTCTTTTAATGCTTCTATATGCTTCCATACCGCAACCCGGCTAATACCCAAATAAGAAGCTAATTCGCTTCCACTAATAAATGTATCCCGGTTTTTTACCAGTTCTCTTAAGATTTTTTGCCGCATCAACAATATCCTTTTAATCTATTAAACGTTAACGATACATAAAACTATTTAATGTATTTGACATCAGCTTTTTGAAAACCTTTTTTTATAAACCCCGGCTAGATCCATATTTAGATAAAAAAAGGCCAAATTCCGCGAAATCATTAGCCTATTCTTATATCTCTATTATTTTCCGTCATTAACCTTGTTAATTTGTATTGCCTTGGGCAGATAAAGTTGCTATTAACCATTTATTAAGTAAGTTATCGGCTTTGGCGATAAGGTCATAACTATCATTGCTATTACATCAATATATAATTAGTCCAGTCGTAAATGAAAACACTAAATCAATTATCTCTTCCAGAGTTAAATCTGATTTTATTTCTTTTTTATTAATGCCTGCAAGTATAATATCATATTAACACTGATTAACTACACCTAATCCAGGTATAATTGAAAATTGAACTTAAGGATTTACAATGATAATATGTTATATGAATGATTATGACGTGGGGAGGTATCTGAATTGGAAGGCTTAAAATACTGTCTGACTGAGATTGAAGATCAAATTCTTATCATTACCATTAACCAACCCCAAGTGTTAAATACACTAGATCGAGCAGCGCATCTGGAATTGTCTAGTGTTTTTGACGAATATGCTAAAGATAGTTCATTAAGGGTAGCTATTATTACTGCAGTTGGTGACCGATCATTTTGCGTTGGAAAAAATCTGAAATCGGAAGATGACTCAGGTCATGGCGAGTTTGATGAATTTCCCCCAACAGGTTTTGCGGGTATTTGTACGCGTTTTGGCTTAAATAAACCTGTTATTGCAGCTGTTAATGGCGCTGCCATAGGCGGAGGAATGGAAATAGTTTTGGCATCTGACCTAGCAGTTGCAGCAGAACACGCTACTTTTAGTCTTCCGGAACCTCGTGTAGGTTTAGCTGCTATTTATGGAGGAGGAATACAGCGGCTGGTACATCAAATCCCTTTTAAACAAGCCATGCGTTTAATTTTAACGGGACAAAAAATAACTGCTCAACAGGCGCTTGAAATGGGTATCGTTAATGAGGTTGTCCCGGCTGATCAAGTATTATCAAAAGCACGTGAACTGGCTCAGGAAATTATTCAAGGTGCACCTTTGGCAATAGAAGCTTCAAAGGCGGTAGCTCTTAATAGTTTAAATACATCGTTAGAAAGAAGTATATTAGATCTACATCCTGCTTCGGTTAGAATGTTATCGAGTGAAGACGCAAAGGAAGGCCCACTTGCTTTCTCTGAGAAACGTCAGCCCAGATGGCTGGGAAAATAAATGTATTATATGATAAATTAAAACAATATTATAAATGAGGGCTTTGCATAATTAACTCTTGTCAAGAAGCCAAGCATATTTTCTCTGGTAAGGTATTAAAATTATCTACCATCTATTAATAAATCTTTTATCAATAGATGGTTTTTTCTTGAAAAGCCTCATAGCTACGGTTTCTGGGTAAATATAGGTAATTTTATCTAAAATCTTCTACCATATCCAATCCAGCAGATTTTTCGTCTTTCTCCCCCAAGGATTGACGAGCATGCAAATATCTCACGAATTTCTGCAATTCTAACATTGATTCTTCATCTAATCCGTTTATCAATTCTTTAATTCTATATTCTTCGTTTTCAAAATATTCTCGGGATATAAGTATATCACCATTATTATCAAAGCTAATTTTTTTGAGGATATCTATCAATTGCGCAGGAAAATCTTTCCACGGTAACATCTTTTTAATATTATCGGGAATTATCAATGGAAAATCGGTTACACCAACAAGATAATCTATAGACACCTCAAAAAAATCGGCTATAGAAACAAGTGTATCAAGAGCCGGTAAAGCTGTACCTTTTTCAAATTGAGTAATGGCACCATGACTCTTAAGGCCTAACGCTTGAGCCAGCTGTCGTGTAGAAATCCCTTTGCTTTGCCTAAGTTCTCTTAATCTTTCTGAAAAAATCTTTTTATTCAGCATAATTCTCCTTGACGGACAGTATTACTATCCATATAATATTTAATATGTATAGTAATACTGTCCTATAAATTCTGAATTTATAGGTAATAAAATATAACAGAGGTTGGTATCATTAAATGGCACTAAAACTTGTTATACTTACTTTTTATTATTCCCATATCGCAAAATACTAAATTGCAAAAATATGAGTAGCTTACAGATTTATTTGTCAATGATAAAAAATTATCATTATAGTACATATCTGCATAGTGTTAGAGTCTCTAACTTAGCTTATAAGATTGGGGAAAGGGTAGGTTTTAACAGTCAAGAACTAGAACAGTTGAAGTTATCAGCATTGTTACATGACATGGGAAAATTAAAAGTATCCAAATCCATTTTAGACAAACCAACAAAATTAGACCCTATAGAATGGGATAGCATAAAAAAACATCCACTTTATGGAGTTGAAATGTTACAGCATAGTTACCTACTATCAAATGAGGCAATGGAAGGGGTATTTTCTCACCATGAGTATTATAATGGTGAAGGTTATCCCAGAGGACTCAAAGGGGAAAGTATTAATTCTTTTGCCAGGGTAATAGCTATAGCCGATGCCATTGATGCTATGACTACTCAACGTTCATATCGTCCTTATCAACAAAGTCTGCAAGAAGCAATACGTGAAATCCATAGATGTAAGGGAACACAGTTTGATCCATATGTATGTCACCAAATAACAAGTTTAAATTATTACAACTGTACTGATGTCATTAAAAGCAATTTATTTGTCTAATACGTATAAATTCTTCTCTACTTAAACAAAATACAGGTTTTGTCTCATTAGCCGGACCTAGAGCTACAGTATCACGAGATAAACCCGAATAAGCTTTCACTTTCAGTGTCTTAAGCCCAAAAAGATCTTGCAGATATCTAATGTTCACTCTTTTATTTCCAGTCATTTTGGAAATATCCTTTTCATGCACCAGCAGTATAAAATCGGTTTCAACCCTGAACTTTTCCTGGTATTTTTTAATTGCAACAAGAGCCTGCTCCTTGAAAATTTCCTGTTCAACCATTTCCCCCAATGATGGATGGAAAGGACCTGCCACCACCGTACCGGAACTGCGTAGTTCTTCTCCTGGATGAAGACCTATGCGTATTACATTAATACCATTTTCCTGAAATATCAGAAGCATTTCCTTACAAGTATTAATAGCTTCAGCCAGGCTTAAAGGTGTATAGCTATTTTCATAAAAAAGACGCTCTAACGGAGTTTGGGCTATAACTAATGTGGGGTAAATCCTTACCATATCCGGTTTTAATCCAACTACTTTGCGGGCAGTATCAATATCTCTATTATAATTGTCTTCTGGCAACCCTATCATCAATTGTACACCTAGTTTTAAACCAGAACTTTTAATACAGTGACTGGCTTTAAAAACATCAGTACATTTGTATCCACGGCCAGATGCTTTTAAAACCTCGTTACTTAACGATTGCGCCCCTAACTCAATAGTCTTAACCCTATAGCTGGCTAATAAGCTGAGAATACTATGATCAATAAAATCAGGCCGGGTTGAAACCCTGATACTACCGACCCTGCCATTGGCTAGATATGGTTGTACTACCTCCAAATATTCCTTTTGTATTTTTGGGTCAATGGCAGTAAAGCTTCCCCCGAAAAAAGCTATCTCTACATCTTCCCCATCACCATGATAAATACTCAGGTACTGCTCGATAACGGCCACAATATCACTAGTTCGAGGTATACCCTTAACAGAAGCAATTTTATTTTGATTACAAAAAATACATTGAAAAGGACAACCAAAGTGGGGTATAAATATTGGAATATTAATATGATGTTTCACAATAATTTTCCCTTATCTATATTTGGAATTAATTCTCTGTTTTCCAGTACTTTGCCAGCGGCGTTTTGCTCAGCTTCTTTTTTACTCTTTCCCTTGCCAGTAGCCAAAAGTTGATTTTTAAAATAGACGCCAGCAATGAAGTTCTTAGAATGAGCAGGCCCGCTTTCTTCGATTATAGAATAATGAACATTTTCTTTATTTTTACTTTGTACTAGCTCTTGTAAGGTGGACTTGTAATCATAGTAATTTTCTCTAACACTTTCTATAATAGAATCCTTAAGGTATTTCAAAATAAAATCCCGAACCTTTTCATACCCCTGATCCAGGTATATAGCACCTATAACTGCTTCTACTGTATCTGCCAAAATAGATTTTCTCTTTCTCCCCCCTGACATTTCTTCACCTTTTCCCAGTAGTACATAATTCCCCAGATTGATTATACGAGCTACGTTAAGTAAAGACTTTTCACATACTACCCTAGCCCTTATTTTAGTTAATTCACCTTCAGCCTTATCTTCATAATTAATATACAAGTACTCAGCTATTACAAAACTTAATACTGCATCCCCTAAAAACTCTAACCGTTGGTTGTTATGGGAGAAATTCTTCTCCTGTGCATAGGAAGGATGCCTTAAAGCCATAGCTAGTAAATCGGTATTGTTAAAATCTAGCTGGTTATCCCTAATAAAGTTTCGAACTGCTAATTTTTCAGCGCTCATATTTATCCTACCCCTGATATCGGCAAAATACATTTCCGCGCGAACTTATTTGCTTATGTGCAAAATTATTATCGGAATATATGGCTTTCAGTAACTCTATCATTATTAATCCTCCGTTCTTCTTATGTTTTTATATAAATTTACAGTAGGGCTAGTTCTTGTAATTGCTTGGCTACTATATTGTTATTATAACAATCTTTAGCTATATTAAGTCCTGCACATACTGCTTCCCTTCTGGAACTTCCATGACAAACTATACTTATACCATTAATCCCCAATAATGGGGCACCCCCAATTTGGGTGTAGTCAAGACTCTTAAAAATTGCTGGAATATGGCCTATTTCCTGCTTTATCCCAGCAGCAAGGAATAGCACCATTCCTTCCATGGCCTTAAGTAATACATTCCCGGTAAAGCCATCACATACTATTACATCGCTGCCAGAACTAAATAGTTCACGCCCTTCAATATTACCTATAAAATTTAAATTTTGCTGTTGCTTAAGGAGTTGATATGTTTGAATGGTGAGGCTATTGCCCTTCCCTTCTTCTTCACCATTATTAATCAGGGCAACCCTAGGATTATCAATATTCATTACACCACTAGCATAAGCACGGCCTAGCCGAGCAAATTGTACTAACTGCAGCGGCTTACAATCCACATTAGCACCAGCATCTATTAACAACGCTGGTGTCCCATCTAACCCCGGTATTACCGCAACAATTGGAGGCCTTTCTATCCCTGGCATCCTTCCTAGTATAAATACAGCAGCAGCCATTTGTGCCCCGGTACTGCCACATGATACTACAGCATCTGCTTTCCCCTCCTTAACTAGTTTGGTAGCAACGATTATTGACGCATCCTTTTTCTTACGCAGGGCTGCTGCTGGAGATTCATTCATAGCAATAACCTGGCCGGCATTTAAAATCTCTATCCTCTGGCTATCATAATTATAGTTACCTAGTTCTGATGTTATTATATCCTCTTTACCTACCAGGATAACCTGGCCATCATTATTATTAAGCCAGTTGAGAGCGCCAGCAAGTAGCTCCTGGGGAGCGTAATCCCCTCCCATAAGGTCTAAAGCTATTTTCATGCCTTAATAACCTCCTTTAAATAAACAAAAAGTAAGCTTCCAGCCTTAAAATTAAGACTTTATCTTACTTTTTGATCTCCTATATATTACAATACATTTTTGCCCTTATAGAAACCGCAATTAAGACATGCCCTATGCGGCATTTTTAGTTCATGGCACTGAGGGCATTCAACCAAACCGGGTTTTTCAAGCTTGCTCCATTCTGACCGGCGCTTGTTCTTCCGGGAATGTGATTGTCTTCTTTTTGGAACTCCCATTATGTAACCTCCTTCCCTAGTTCGAGATCTTTCAATTTATCCCATCTGGGATCAGTATTCTGCTGGCTGCAATTACATTGGGCATTATTTTTGTTAATGCCACACTTGGGGCATATTCCCTGACATTCAGGACTGCACAAGGGTACAAATGGTATTTCCGAAAAAATCAGTTCTTCGATATAAGGTTTAAGCTCAACCTCATCATGTTCAACTAATAAAACATCCTCATCTTGAGGAAGTTCTTCCTTGAACCTTAAATTGGCAATATTAACTTTAAATTCCACACTAAGCGGATAATAAATATTTTTTAAGCAACGCGAACATTGTAAGTTTATACCGGTCGTTACTCGCCCATTGGCCAGATAAAAATTGCCCGATCTTTCAACCAGGCCCCATACCTTAAGGGTTCTTAAGTATTTAGCTCCAAGTTCTATCAAGTAATCATCATTGCCAGGGCTATCAAAGTTAAATTCCAAACTCTTCCGACCGTGCAGCCTTTCCAAACTAATAAGCATATTTTCACCCCATAAAATCACAGATTAATTATAGTCTGCTCCTCTAAGGATTGTCAACCAACAGCTATTATAATAGCAAATAAGGGTAATTAAACATATTTCCTTACCAGAAATATCTCTAATATGACAAAGGCGGGATAATTCCCGCCTAAGAAAAGATACCCAATTTATGATTGAGCCAAACGGAAAGTATCACGAGCAATAACCAACTCTTCATTGGTAGGTATTACAAAGATTTTGACTTTGGAATCTTCAGCCGATACCTCAACTTCTTTACCCCTGACATTATTTTTATTAGTATCCATTTTAATACCAAGGTAATCTAATTCCTGGCAAATGTTTTCTCTGGTTTCAATAGCATTTTCACCAACGCCAGCAGTAAATACCAGACAGTCACAACCGTTTAGTTTGGCTATGTAGTTTCCTATATAGCCCTTAACCCGGTTGAAGTAAACTTCCAGTGCAATCTGAGCCCGGTTATTGCCAGAATTAGCCGCTTCAATAATATCTCTTAGGTCATTGGAAACACCGGATAGACCTAACATTCCAGACTTCTTATTAAAATAGTTATTAGCTTCACTGGTACTAAGCCCTAGCTTATCCATAAGGAAGAATACTATAGCAGGATCAATATCACCAGACCGGGTTCCCATAACCAAACCTTCCAAAGGGGTAAATCCCATAGTAATATCAATAACTTTCCCATTCTTTATCGCTGCCATACTAGCACCATTCCCAAGGTGCAAGGTTATTATTTTACACTCCTCAAAGGGTTTGCCCATCAATTCAGCAGCCCGGTGAGATACGTAAAAATGAGAAGTTCCATGGAAACCATATCTTCTTACCCTGTATTTTTCATATACTTCGTAAGGCAGAGCATATAAAAAGTTTGCTGCTTCCATAGTTTGATGGAAGGCAGTATCGAAGACTGCTACATGTTTTACATTAGGCATAAGTTCCTGACATGCTTCAATCCCCATCATATTTGGTGGATTATGCAAAGGTGCAATATCAAAACAATCCTTAATTACTTTTTTTACGCGATCATCTATTACCACGGACTCAGAAAATTCTTCTCCGCCATGAACAACACGATGTCCTACTGCACCAATTTCGTCCATGCTTTTCACACAGCCATATTCTTCATTAACTAGAACCTCTAAGACCATTTTCATACCTGTTGTATGGTCAGGTAAATCCTTTTTTATTAAGACCTTATCTTTGCCCATTGGTTTATGCTCTAAAGTAGTACCTGGAATTCCCACACGATCAACTAAGCCCACAGCTAAAACACTCTCATTAGTCATATCAACAACCTGATACTTAATTGATGAGCTACCGGCATTTACAACCAGAACCTTCATTTAAATCTGCCTCCCCTTGTATTTAATTTGTAATACGATTTTAAATTTGTACTTTAGGCTTTTACTGCAGTCATAGCTACTACATTTACTATATCTTCTACACTGCAACCTCGCGAAAGATCATTGACCGGTTTAGCAATACCTTGCAAAATAGGACCAATAGCTTCAGCTTTACCTAACCTCTGTGCAATCTTATAACCAATATTACCTGAATTTATATCAGGGAATATTAATACATTACACTGTCCAGCAACATCGCTACCAGGAGCTTTACTAGCGCCTACCTTCGGTACGATAGCTGCATCAAATTGGAATTCCCCATCAATCTTTAATTCAGGGTAATTTTTCCTAGCAATAGCAGCAGCCTTAGCAACTTTATCTACCATTTCATGGCTGGCACTACCCTTGGTTGAGAAAGATAACATGCCTATACGTGGCTCTTCAATACCACACAGGTCGGTGGCAGTTGCTGCAGTTAATTTGGCAAATTCCGCTAACTCTTCTGCAGTGGGGTTGATTGTCACAGCACAGTCCGCGAAAACAAAAATACCATTAGCACCGAACTCGCAGTCAGGTACAATAACAATAAAAGATCCCGAGACAGCACTAATTCCTGGAGCAGTTTTTATAATCTGCAGTGCTGGCCGCAGTACATTTCCGGTGGTATTCTGAGCCCCGGCAACTTCCCCATCAGCTTTATCCATTTTTACCATCATAGAAGCAAAAAATAGCGGATCAAGCATTGTGTTCTTGGCCTTGTCTAAATCTACCCCTTTTGATTTACGCATTTCATAAAACGCTTGGACAAAATCATCAAAAAAAGGTGCCTTAACCGGATTAATTACTTCAGCACCCGAAATATCTGCACCTATCTCGCTGGCCGCTCCCTTAACCTCATTTTCATCACCGATTAGAATGATATTGGCTATTTTCCGTTCTGTTATAGTTTTAACTGCCTGAAGAGTCCTGGCTTCAGTACCTTCAGGTAAAACTATTGTTTTACCTCTTTTTGAGGCTTTTTCCCTGATTTCTTCTAACAGATTCATCCTTTAACCTCCTATATATATTTATCCCTATTTTTAGGCTTAAAGCCCTGGATTCTTGAGTTAATTCTAGCATAAATAAGCAAATTAGTGATAATATTTATGTTATATCCTAAATAGTAGAAAGGATCATAATATGGCAGTCATCGGCATAGTTGCAGAATATAATCCTTTTCATAATGGGCACTTGTATCTGATTAAAAAAGCAAAACATTTAGCTGGCTCCTATCCAGTAGTATGTGTGATGAGTGGCAATTTCCTGCAACGAGGTGAGCCAGCTATCTGTAATAAGTGGGCAAGAGCTGAAATGGCTTTAAAATCTGGTGCAGATCTCATTATAGAATTACCTGTTTGCTTTTCCGTTAGAAGTGCTTACTATTTTGCCCGAGGAGCACTAAAACTACTGCAACGTAGTACTGTTATTACTCATTTAGCCTTTGGTGCTGAATGTGATAACCTACTTTTATTAAATTCAGTAGCACAATTGCTGGCAGATGAACCCAAAGCTTTGGTCAATCTAATAAAAGATAACTTGGATATGGGGAAAAGTTTCCCCCAGGCCCGAGCCGATGCTTTGCATCAATACGTGGGTAAAGATTACGAGGATATACATGATGTATTAACCGGTTCCAATAATATCCTGGCTATAGAGTACCTACGCGTTATAAGGGAAGGTTGTATCCCCTTCTCTCCAATAATAGTTAAACGCAAAGGCTCACTCTACCATGATGTTAGCCTATCTCCTTTTGCCAGCGCAACAGCTATCCGCCACCATTTGTTTACTAGCCCTGGACTTCACCACCTTAATCCTTCAATTCCACAGGCCACTTTCAATATACTAGAAAGAGAAACAGCCAAGGGACGCTGTCCAGTAAGTCTAGCCCCATTAGAAAGAGCTATTTTATTAAAATTACGTAGTCTCAGCCTACCAAAGCTCAGAAACATTTACGAAATCAACGAAGGCCTGGAATTCCTTTTTAAAGAAGCTGCAAACCAATCAGGAACTCTAGATGAGCTGATTAAAACGGTTAAGTCTAAACGTTATAGCCTTACCAGAATTAAACGTACCCTTTTATATATCCTTTTTAATCTTACCCAGGAACAGATTTTATGTTTTGATCAACATGGACCGCTCTATTTACATATTTTAGGTTTTTCGTCAAAAGGGCAAAAAATCCTGCAAGAAATAAAAAATAAATCAGATCTACCTATTTTCAGCCGTGGTAAAGGCATGAAAAAGGCCAGGGATAAGAACCCTGGAACTCCTATAGGTGAAATGATCAATCTTGAAATTTTGGCCAGTGATATCTATACCTTGCTTTACCCTGAACCCGCTGAACGCCAGGGTGGAAAAGATTTTATCACTTCCCCCATTAAGGTATAGTTTCACCGCCATTAGCATCCTCCATAATTTTCCTGAGCTTGATCATGGCTTTCCAAATTTCTTCAATAAACCTTAAGCTTAAAGGCTCTTTTAAGGTAAGCGTGGTATGATAGAAAATGTAAAAAGATCGAAAGGCAGAAGATATTTATGAGAGTACTGCTGGTGGAAGATGAGAAACAACTAGCTGAAGCCCTAACTGAGCTTCTGATAAAGAATAAATATCTTGTTGATACCGTTTATGATGGTGAAGCTGGATATGATTATGCTATTACGGGAATATATGATGTAATCATTCTTGATATCATGTTACCCCAGCTAAACGGCTTGGAATTATTGAAGCAGTTAAGGTCAAACGGAATTTCCACCCCAACTATTTTGCTGACAGCCAAGGGGGAGGTTAAAGACAAGGTGATAGGTCTTGACAGCGGCGCAGATGATTATTTAGCCAAGCCTTTTGCAGCCGAAGAACTACTGGCCCGGATTAGAGCTCTTGGTCGCCGCAAGGGGGAAATGATTATTGATGATACTCTCAGTTTTGCTGATTTTCGCTTAAAACTCACTTCCTATGATCTGGAAGGAAAAGATACTTGTGTTCGGCTTACCTTAAAGGAATTTGAGATTTTAAGATACTTTATGTACCGCCCACATTATGCTGTAACCAAAGATGAATTAATTGAAAAGGTTTGGGGTTTTGATTCTGAGGCCGGTTACAACAATATTGAAGTATACATTTCATTTTTGCGCAAAAAGCTAGCTTATATCGGTTCCCATGCTTCTATAACCACTTTAAGGGGAATCGGTTACAAGCTGGAGGAATAATAAGGTGTTTACTAAGCTTAAAAAGAAATTTGTAATCATTAATATGTCATTGCTTACTGTTGTTTTTATAGCTATTTTTTCTGTTATTTACATGTTGACTGCAGCGGCAGGAGAACGCCAAACTGAGATGACCCTAAATGCCATAATGTTCGCACCACAACGTCCTTTTCCTGATAATCCCCGGGTGGCCACCTGCATGATAGTCGAGCTGGATGAAGAAAATCATATCATAACCAAGTTTTCATTTATGAATATGAGCCCGGAAACCTTTACTGAGGCAGTGGTTCAGGCTATCCAGAATAAAGCAGTTTCAGGCAAAATAAAGATTGGGGAGACACATTATGCTTTCCTCAAAAATAAAAATCCCTATGGAACCAAAATTGTCTTTGTTGACCGGACTTCCCAGCACCAAACACTAATAAACCTTCTGCTGGTGTTTACCATTGTTGGTGGAATTAGTCTATTCTTGCTTCTCTTTATCAGTATCTATTTTGCCAACAAATCTATTGCCCCTATAAAAGAAGCATTTGAGAAACAAAACCAGTTTGTGGCCGACGCTTCTCATGAGCTGCGAACCCCGCTTGCGGTAATAAAAACTAATCTAGCTTTAATCACTGCTAGCGGTGAAGAAACCGTAAATAGCCAATCCCGGTGGCTAGATTATATTGCTTCCCAAACAGATAGGATGACTAATCTAGTAAACGACATGCTATCCTTGGCCAGGTATGATTTTATGGAAAACAAACCAGACTTCTTTGATTTTGACCTGAGCCAGTTAGTAAGTAGCACACTTCTATCATTTGAAGCTATTTTTTTTGAAAACCATATAACCCTGGAATCAGAAATTAAGCCAAGGGTTTTTCTTAATGGCAATAAGGAAAGTATAGAAAAGGTTATCAGCATCTTAATGAATAATGCTATAAAACATACCCCGGTTAATGGAAGTATATTCGTACAGCTTACGAGTAAAAAAAATAAAATTGAATTAAAGATTACTAATACCGGCCAGGAAATTCCCCCTGAATACCTGGAGAAAATATTTGAGCGCTTTTACCGCTTGGACACAGCCCGAACCCGAGAAGATGGTGGTTATGGCTTAGGTTTGGCAATTGCTAAATCAATTGTAGAACAACACCAGGGAAAAATTTACGCCCAAAGCAACCCCGGGATAGGCACCTCTTTTGTAGTTGAATTATAGAATGCTAAGCGGTTATCAAATATTGATTGATAAAGTAACTACAGTTTAAACTATTCCCTAATTCAGGTTTCTTAATCAACGAACAGAGAAGTATCCTGGACATTATTTATTTTATCCTGTATTTCACCTAACTTTTTTTCGGCTGCCTGCCGGCCAAGCTCTATGATCTCTTTTGATTTTTCAAATTCGTATGAACCAAAACAGTTTACTGCTGGCTGGATAAGGATATCCGCCTTTTCGTATGTTAAATCAAATTGTTGTTTTTGCATTATATCAATAGCCGTTAAAATAACATCAATAGTATTGGAAATGCTTACTATTCGTCCCTCACCAAAAGTAACATCTACAGCAATTACTATATCCGCACCTCGGGAACGGGCTAAATCTATAGGAAGCCGGTCTACCACCGCACCATCTACCAGTATCATCCCATTACGCTTTACCGGATGAAAAATACCTGGTATCGAGATACTAGCTCTAACCGCTTCAGTAATCGACCCTTCCTCAAGTACTATTTCCTTACCTGTTATTAAGTCTGTTGCAACTACCAGTAATGGAATATTAGTATCGCTAAATTTTTTACGCTTAGTTAATAGATTGAGTAATTCCTCAATCTTTTTCCCGGAGATAAAACCCATGCGCGGAAGCCGAACATCAAAAAATATCCGTGAATCCAGATTAACAACCATACGAGCTAACATCCTCATATCAGCCCCGCAAGCATATATCGCCCCAATCATTGCCCCCATACTACATCCTACAATGAAATCAAAAGGTATATCATTTTCTTTTAGTACCTGTAAAACTCCAATATGAGCAAGCCCCCGGGCACTTCCTGCACCCAACACTAAAGCAATCCGAGGCCGATTAAGCAAAGCTCCCACCTCCGTTTTTATAAATTATTAGCCTAGTCCTTCTAAACCTGTACCTCCCAAACATATATATTTATCATCTTGATAAATATTTATAATCGAATTGGGATTATTTATCTATTAAAAACATCTTAGCGTTTATAGTAGGAGTTTATTATATGGGCAATTATTCCCGTATCTTTTTTCTTATTATAATACTAATGTTAACCGCTTTTATGGTTATTAACCCCAAGGAAACGGTTACTGCCGCTTCTATGGGATGCCAGCTATGGGCTTCTATCCTCCTGCCCGCACTATTTCCTTTTTTTATTGTCGCTGAACTTATAGTAAACCTAGGATTTGTTAATTTTCTGGGAGTAATCTTAGAACCAGTCATGCGACCAGTTTTTCGCTTACCTGGCTGTAGTTCTTTAGTAGTGGCAATGGGGTTTACTTCTGGATTTCCTATCGGCGCTATCTTGAGTCGAAAATTGTATGACCAAAAATTATTAAATGCTGATGAAGCTGAAAGGTTGGTATCCTTTACGAATAACTCTAGTCCCCTATTTATCTTAGGTGCGGTAGGTGTAGGTATGTTTTCCTCTCCGATACTAGGATATATTCTGGCTTTTTCCCATTATTTTTCCAACATTCTGGTTGGCTTAATATGGCGGTTTAGGCCATCCTCTGCAACAACGAATGTAATTACCTATCATGAACAATCACTATGGCGAACAGCTTGCCAAGCTTTCATTGATCATCATAATCCTCGTAGTATTGGAGCATTATTAAGTGATGCAATAAAGAACAGTCTTAATAACATTTTAGCTATTGCTGGTTTTGTAATAATATTTTCGGTTATTACTCGTATGCTGGCTTTCTGGGGGATTATGGACGGGATTGCCACTATAATCTGCCATCTATTTAAAGCAGTATCGTTACCTTATCCAGTGGCTTATGGTCTAGGTATGGGTATGTTTGAAATGACCCTGGGTGCACGAACTGTAGCTTTGGCTTCACAAACTGACATTATGTATAAACTATTGGCGATTAGTGCTATCCTTGCCTTTAGTGGTTTTTCCGTAATCGCTCAGGTTATGAGCATAATGGCAGGCAGTCCCGTTCGTCTTTCATTCTATTTGATTTCACGTTTTATTCAAATAGTTCTATCTTTATTTATTACATTCTTAACTTATAAAATAATTATTTCGAAAAACCAATCAATTGAAGCTTTTTCTATCCCTTATTATAAAGCCTTGTATTCTTTTGATGCCTGGCATGTCTCTTTATTTTGTTTGGCAATTGGTTTGGTGATGATTGCCCTAATGATGCTAATAGGTCTTTTTTACTGTTGGAAACATGATCGTTAGTCATCTACCTGTGATTGTTTAATTTGATCTTTACCTTCGCTGATAGCCTCCAGACCCTTTTTTAATACCATTTCTATATGAGTTAAGACACCATCTGCATATTCGTCTGCATCTTTACGAATCTCCCATGCCATTTTCTCAGCTTTGGCTACAATCTCATCCCCTAGCTTTACAGCATTTCTAGTTATTTCGTTATTATCTACCATTTGGGCTATATGATGTTTTGACTTCTCCATGTACTCCTCTGCCTGAGCACAAGCATCACTTACGATGCGTTCCTTTTGTTGTATAATTAATCGAGCTGTTTCAAGTTCCTCAGGTAATATAGCCCTAATCCGATCCAACCGATCCAGGAAACGATGATTCTCTACCATTACCTTACCGGAAAAAGGTACTTTTTTACTACCTTTAATCATAAGTTCTAGTTCATCAAGTATTCTATATATCTCCATCATTAGATTTTTTGCCTCCTTTAAATTATAACTTTGGTTTAGTGAGAGACCTGTGCCAAGTATATGAACTAATTATTTTAATCACTATCCTAATTAATAATTATTTTGCTCTCTAATTCAGTGCTATTGGGTTTTTATTAACAGCCTAACTCTGTTTATTTCAAATCTTTTTAAGGCTTTATGGTTTTAAAGTAATGTAAAGTAGATTCACCATAGTTATCATATCTATATTCACTCAAATTGCTAATTTTCACGTCTAAACTTAATCTTCGCGGACTACGAATTATTAGATTCCCTTCCGGCAGTAACAAGCAAATCCTATCCAATACTTCTATTAGCGGAGTAAAGATGTCAATATTAGTGAATGGAGGATCTGCATATATATAATCAAATCTTACCCCTCGCCTATACAAAAGCTCTATAGCCCGAAATACATCATTTCTATATAGCTCATAATTATCAACAAAAGAACAGTTTTCCAAGTTTTCCTTTATAACCTCTATGGATTTTCTAGTTTTATCAATAAATACTACCCTGGAAGCTCCCCGGCTTAAAGCCTCAATCCCGACACTTCCACTTCCGGCAAAAAGGTCTAATAGACTTGCAGCAACAATGTTACTTCCTATTACATTAAAAAGAGCTTCCTTGATCATATCAGTAATAGGCCTGGTATCCAATCCTGCAGGTGCTTTTAATCGCTTTCCCCGAGCAGTTCCTGATATTACTCGCACATTTCTTCTTCCTTTATCATATATTCGCCAATTTACGTTTTTGCCCTTTTTATTTATTTTATCATAGAAAAAATTTTTTAAATAATTATGTATATTTACTTTATAAATGGGCAAAGATATCAGTACCAGATAAATTCTGGTAACAAACCCTCCCCAACAACTTTACAAAATTCTCCTCTCCCCAAAATGGCGACGAACTAGTCGCCATTTTTATGCATACTTTACAATCTTAAAACGGATAATAAATCCAAAGGAGGTATATTTAAAATGCAGATTACTGACCTTGGTTTTTTTGTTGATATGGCTATTGAAGCGCGGGATTTAGTACGAGGTGCTATTAACCAGGAGATTCCTGGAGTAAGAGAAGATGTTGAACAATTAAACCATATAAAGATAACAACTATTACTATCTTAAATCAAATTGGAGCAGAGAAAATGGGACGTCCTATTGGCACCTATGTTACTATCGAATCACCACCTTTAAAAATTAATGATCCTTATGTTAAAGATGAGATAGTAAAAAGCATAGAAAAAAGTATGCACACATTGATTGGTGATTATCTTAAACCACAGGACACTGTACTGCTTGTAGGGTTAGGTAATTGGAGAGCTGTTGCTGATGCTCTTGGCCCTAAATTTATTGAGTATAGTCCTATTACACGACATTATCACCATTATGCTCCTGATGCTCTGGTTCAGGGGATGAGACCTACTTGCGGAATAGCTCCCGGTGTACTTGGTATTACCGGCCTAGAAACTTATGAGGTTATAAAAGGAATTGTTGAAAAAATAAAACCGGCACTCCTGGTAGTTGTTGATGCCCTAGCTGCACAAAATGTACAACGTATTGGCTGCAGTATTCAAATGTCTAATACTGGTATCCAACCAGGTTCTGGAGTAGGAAATGCCCGTCATGCTATAAGACAAGAAGATCTAGGTGTTCCGGTAATAGCTATTGGATGTCCAACAATTGTTAACGCAGGTATAATTGCTAATCAAGCTGTAAAAAACTTCTGCATTAATAGTGGCGCTATTTTCAATGAAAATCTTTCATTAAATACTATAAAAGAAATACTAAATCCTTTTGGAGGAAGCCTGGGAGTAACCCCCAAAGAAATTGATGAAATAATCGAGAATAGCGCACGTATAATATCTATGGGCGTAGCTAGTTCCCTTTTTCCTGGTGTCTCGCAAGAACAACTTGAACTTTATGCTACTTAATCAAAAAAAACACAGATTACCAAAGGTATCGGAGGTTAATACAAGTAATTATGAAAACAAGCGGATAAAATTTAATCCGCTTGTTAACTATAGTATGATTAGGTCGAATTTAATATTAGAACTGTTGATTCTGCTGCTTTATAGAACTCAGGTCTTGAGTCATATTTAAACCTTGTGCCTGTCCGCCAGCAGCTCTCTGCTGATAATCATATATCATTTTTTTAACCATTTGTCCGCCAATGCTTCCTGCCTGACGAGCAGTCAGATCACCATTGTATCCTTGTTTCAGGTTAACGCCCACTTCCTGAGCAGCTTCAAATTTGAATTGATCCATAGCTGCTCTGGCCTGGGGAACTAAAATCTGATTATTGTTAGTTGCCATTTAGATTCACCTCCTTCTTTTGTGTAGTCTTATTTTTTCCCCAGTTCAATCTTATATGCTAGAAGTATTTTCAAGACTTTTTATATTTTTTCTGCTCTTGTTTATACTTACTTTTTGCACCTAAACCAAATTCCTGAGAAACTTCATATTTTAGATGTTCAGATTGTTGCTTTTTATTTCGTTTACTTACCATTAAAATATCCCCTTCATTAAAAAATAAAACTGCGAAAAATATCCGCAGTATTATAATTCAAATAAAATAATTATTTTATTAATAAAATTTTTAACTTTCATAACAGGCATACAACCAAAGAGTTTAGAAAAATACAATTTATAATATTTCTTATCCTATAGGTATAAGGTTTTAGTTAGGTGCTACTTTGCTCGATAGTTTATACTTTAAAGTAATATACTCTTGTATCATTGAGTTCATTGAACCTTGC
>JBMNOV010000023.1:0-28758 GCA_050943255.1 Syntrophomonadaceae bacterium | reverse complement strand
CCTTGCATCAAATCATCAGCAAGCAAATGGCTTATTCTCACCAACTCATTATCTTTTAGCATATTAGCAACTTTTAAGCTATCAAGTCCATGCTGTTTATAACCCCAGAATTCACCAGGGCCTCTAATCTTTAAATCTTCCTCCGCCAATTTAAAACCGTCATTTGTATTTTCCATAGCCTTAAGGCGCTGGATAGCTTCCTCAGTCTTGGGTTCAGCTAATAAAAAACAATAAGATTGCAAACTGCCGCGTCCTACTCTTCCCCTTAGCTGGTGTAATTGGGAAAGCCCAAAACGTTCAGCCTGCTCAATAATTATAATGGAGGCATTGGGTACATCCACCCCAACTTCAACTACAATGGTTGAGACTAAAACCTTGATTTGCCCGTGATAAAACATTCTCATTATATGTTCTTTTTTACTCTGATTAAGTTTGCCATGAATTAATCCAACATTAAAATCTGCAAATATGCCATTCTTTAATTCCTGATACAGTGACACAGCCGCTTGTAGATCCTGTTTTTCTGATTCCTCAACTAAAGGGCATATTATATAAGCCTGTGCACCCTTGGCAACCCTTTGATAAGCAAAATAATAAACCTTATTACGTTCCTCAAGGTTTATATAACGAGTATGTATTTTTTTACGACCTGGTGGTAACTGTTTTATCACTGATAAGCTCAGATCACTGTAAATAGTCAAGGCCAAGGTCCGGGGTATAGGAGTAGCAGTCATAACCAAAATATCAGGTGAGGTGCCTTTTTCGCTTAACTTCGCCCTTTGCCTTACTCCAAAACGCTGCTGTTCATCTATTATCACCAGCCCCAATTGCTTGAACACCACATCAGCCTGAATTAATGCATGAGTACCAATTAAAATATGTATCTTTCCATTTTTAACTTGATCTAGTATTAAACGGCGTTCTTTTTCCCCCATAGATCCAGTTAATAGAGATATATTCACCCCGCTATTAGCGAATATTTTAAACATTACCCTAAAATGTTGTTCCGCTAGGATTCCGGTAGGAGCCATAATGGCTGCCTGAAAACCACTATCTACTGCTTTGGCCATAGCTAAAGCTGCTATTACCGTCTTTCCGGCTCCTACATCACCTTGTAATAGCCTGTTCATTTGACATGGCTTTTCCATATCTGAAAAGATCTCCATTACTACCCGTTCTTGATCAAGGGTAAGACTAAAAGGAAGATTGCTGATTATACGTTTTACCAAACTAGTTTTTTTACAATGCACTACATAATTATTGTTTATTGCATTTCTTGATTGCTTCATTTGTATTTGAAATAGTAATAATTCCTCTAAGGCCAATCTTCTGCGGGCAAAACGGTATGAATCGCGGTCTTTTGGAAAGTGTATGTATTTAAACGCTTCGGTAATGGTGCATAGCCTATATTTCTGACGCAGTTCCTTGTTTATTATTTCCGGATAATAATCAAGGTATTCCCTTAAGCAATTTAAGGTTAGCCTACGAATAGTTTTCTGACTAAGACCTTCAGTAAGGCTATATATAGGAAAAATACTACAATTATATTCTTCTTTTTGTAATATTTCATATTCTTCAACGTAGAATTGCATTTTGTTATTAAAAAATCTCAGTTTACCATTTAATAAAACTCTCTGCCCTGGTTTAATTATTTGAAATATAAATGCCTGATTAAACCATATTGCATTTATTACCCCTGTATCATCTTTAACCAATGCCGAAAAGATTGCCATTCCTTTAGGGCTATGACTATTCTCTGTTGCAACCACGTTTCCCCGTATGCTAAATGTTTCATTACCACTTAAACCGGAAATGTGACCTATCTTAGTACTATTATAGTATTTTCGGGGAATATTCCATAATATATCAAATATACAATATAGCCCTAGGCGGTGAAACTGTTGGCTTCTTCGTGGTCCTACCCCTTTAATGTATTGCAAATCTTGCAGCAGCCTATCCATAATAACCTCCGAGGTATACTATTAACCCCTTAGTTTACTCCACCGATACCAGGTAATTATAGTGTGGTTGACCACCGTAATGATATTCAACATCACAGCCAGGGTGACACTCTACAATTGTGTTTTTAAGCTGGTTTGCTTGTTCTTCAGTTGTATTATCACCATAGAAAAAAGTAATTAAACTACTTTCATCCTTTATCATTTTTTCAACTAATTTTAATAGGACGTCTTCAGCAGTACTACTAGTAACAGCTATTTCATCTTCCAGGATACCTATAGCATCGCCTTTGTTTATTGTAAAACCATTTATCGCAGAATCTCTAACTGCATAAGTTACCTCAGCATAGGTTACTTGTTTCATTTCCTCAATCATAGATTCTGTTACTTCTTTGATATTACCATCTGGATCATAAGCTATTAAGGCTGTAATAGACTGCATTACTGATTTACTAGGAACTACCATTACCTCTTTATCACATAATTCAACAACCTGTCTAGCTGTCATAATTATATTACTATTATTCGGAAATATAATTATTGATTCAGCATTAGCTTGATCGCATGCATTTAATAAATCCTCAGTACTAGGATTCATTGTCTGTCCACCTTCAACCACTATATCTACACCCAGACTTTTCAATACTTCTATTATTCCATCACCTACACCTACCGCAACAAGTCCTATCTTTTTTGCCTTTAGTTGAGGTGGAGCAATGCTTTTATCCCAGCTATTAATATGTTCATGAACTTCTTCTAGCATATTATTTACTTTGATATCACATAACTGTCCCCATTGCAAACATGATTCTAAAACTTTACCGGGATGGTTGGAATGTATGTGAACTTTAGCTAGATCTTCATCTCCGACTACCAACATAGAATCACCTAAAGGCCCCAGGTGATCCTTAATATCTTCAATAACCAAGTTATCTCCCTTTATTAAAACCTCTGTACAATATTGGAACTCAAGTTTAATATCCCTTTCAGCATTATCTCTTACTACTGGTGTTATTTTCCCCTGATAGTCTTTAAGCAGAATATCCCTTTCATGGGCAAGGCCTTCAACTACCCCTTCAAGAAAATATATTAGACCCTGACCACCCGCATCTACTACCCCGGCTTCTTGTAAAACCGGTAACATAGATGGGGTTTTCTCTAGCGTTTTATAACCACTAGCTATACCCGCTAAAAGGGTAGCAATAATATCATTATCCTTACGTGCCTCTTGCTCGCAGGTAGATGCAATTTCCCTTATTACTGTAAGTATAGTACCTTCTACTGGCTTCATAACTGCTTCATAAGCAGTCTGTGAACCTGATTTTAAGGCTAAGGCCAAGTCAACAGCATTAGCTTTATCCTTGCCTTCCAGCATCCGGGCTAAGCCACGAAAAATTTGGGAGAGAATTACTCCGGAATTACCACGAGCACCCATTAACGATCCCATAGAAATTGCCCTGGCTGCTCTTCCCAAAGGTTGATTCAGGTTTTTTTCACCTTCTTTAACCGCTGACAATAATGTCAGATACATATTAGTACCTGTATCACCATCAGGCACCGGAAATACATTGAGCAGGTCTACGCTGTCCCGGTTATGTTCAAGTTTAATACAACCTGCCTTAATGCCTCTTACTAAATCGTTTCCATTAATATAGACCAAACTCAAAGTGCTTTATCCTCCCCTAGTTCTCTCCAAGAACCCTTACTCCTTTAACATTTACATTTACAGCCGCAACTACTAAACCAGCGTTTGTTCTTAGAAAATACGTTACCTTTTGCATAACATTGTATGCAACTTCGCGGATGTTTACACCGTATCCTACTATAACATATACATCAACAATCAGCCCATCTTCTGTGTTATTAACAGAAACCCCTTTACGTATAGATTCACGACCCAGAATACTAGTTATACCGGTTTGAATATCCTGAGCTACCATTCCTACTAGGCCATAACAGTCCATAGCTGCTAGGCCGGCCAGTGTTTCCACCACTTCTTTTGCTACCGTAATATCACCTAGCCCACTATTTTTGATCCTGTACATAACCTATCCCTCCAGTCAATAAATAATTGATTCTACAAGCTTATATTTATTCCTGCTTATTGCCCTTTGTTTGCCACTCTGGTAAAATATTTAAGTGTATTTGATAGAGAGGGGGCAGGACTAATGGCCAAATGTGAAACCTGTGGTAAAAGCATAACTTTCGGTAAGAAATACAGCCATTCCCATATAAGAACTAATCGCCAGTGGAAACCCAATGTACAGCGGGTTAAGGTAAAAGTTAATGGCAGTTCCAAAAGAATATATGTTTGC
Source organism: Syntrophomonadaceae bacterium (assembly GCA_050943255.1). GTDB lineage: Bacteria > Bacillota > Syntrophomonadia > Syntrophomonadales > Syntrophomonadaceae > UBA4844. Next base: position 24,485 of record JBMNOV010000023.1, on the reverse strand, counting down.
AGCCGCTGCTTGCGATCAGGCAAAGTTCAAAGGGCCATGTAACCCAGAGCCTTAGATTCTTATCTAAGGCTTTTGTTGTTTTATATGATCAATCTCATTCAGCGAATACTGATACATTTCACCGCAAAAGTTGCAGCTTATTTCTAACTTACCGGTCTGTGCAACTGTTTCTTCTAATTCAGCCCGTGTAAGATTCGCTAGTATAGCGGCTAACCTATCCCTATTACATGTACAGCGAAAAGCCAGGGAACGGTTTGCAACTATGTTATAATTAATATCATCCATGATAACTGCCAGAATTTCTTCCACACTAGCACTATCAGCCATGAGATTACTAATAGTATTCATCGATAGTATATTGTTTTCTAGCCTTTCTAGTACTATATCTTGCGCACCTGGCATTGCCTGAACTATTAGTCCCCCAGCTGCCAGAATACTAAGATCAGTATTTACCAGGACACCTAATGAAACTAACGAAGGAACCTGCTCAGATAAAAGAAAATAATTAGCCAGATCCTCTGCGATCTCGCCGCTTACCAATTTTACCCTTCCCACAAAAGGCTGTTTCAATCCAACATCTCTTATAACTTCCAAAAAACCATTTTTACCTACTAATTCTCCAACGGCTAATTTCCCTGGGTAAGGTGATGGTAGATCTGCTTGGGGATTAGATATTAGCGCCCTGCCATTACCGCTTGAGTCAACTGTCGCAATAATAGGACCGGCAATCCCATCACCGTTTACCCTCAATGTAAGTACATCCTGTTGGTTCTTTAAATCACTCCCCAGAATTAATGCAGCTGTAAGCACCCTACCCAGAGCAGCAGAAGCAGTTGCTGAAGTACCGTGCCGGCAATGAGCTTCTTGCACTAGATTAGTAGTATGAGCTATTGTAACCCGAACCTGTTTATCTCTATCAATTGCTTTTATAAGATAATCTCTTTCTATCAACTAAAACATACCTTTCTAATTCTCTGTCTAATATAGTAATTATAACCCAGAAAACAGACAGATATAAATACTCTATTATACATATACCCCATTTTAGGCATAGCTTAGGAATTAACTAATGCATAAATTGTATAATTGCATTAGAATGATATTTGTAGAATATAAAATACTTTGCCTAGATCTGTTTAGGAGGAATTAATAATGGCTGTTTATGAGTTTGAAGGTATGTGTCCAATAATTGGTAATGATACTTTTGTACATCCGCTAGCTGCAGTAATTGGAGATGTACAACTGGGTGAACGTTGTTTTATTGGTGCTGGTGCAGTTATCCGGGGTGATAGCGGACCAATCATTATTGGAAGTGGTACAAGCATTCAGGACAACTGCTCTATCCACTCAGATAATAATAAAACAGCTATAATTGAAGGTAATAGCCTAATAGGACATGGGGCGATAATACATGGTCCCTGCTTAATACAACAAAATGTTACAATTGGAATGGGGTCAATTGTATCTATAGGCTGCGAAATCCAAAACGATAGCTTACTGGCTGCAGGCAGTGTTCTCCCTCCCGGACATACTATACCTCAAGGAAAAATCGCCCTTGGCAATCCAGCGCGGGTAGTAAGAGACTTAGATGAGAGTAATCGTCAGTTTAACCGGCGCGGGGTTAAACTTTACCAGGAATTAGCTATGCGCTGTAATAATAGCTTAAAACTTGTTGATTAATAGCAATAACGTTTATATTGGCCTCAAGGGTTAATTTTCATGATCATAAGCTGTATGATAATCAAATAACGGCTAATCTGCATTCCCCCAGTAAAGAGTTGGAATACAAACTGAAATTTATTTTGCTAACATATAACTAGCATATAAAAAGAAGGACTACCAGAATGGTAATCCTTCTTTTATGATTACAGTTTAAACTCTTTTTTGGGCAAGCCGCTCCCTTATCGCTTCAGGAACTAATCCATCAATATCTCCTCCCAGAAGGGCTACCTCTTTTACAATACTTGAACTCACAAAGGTATTCTGGCTATCAGACAATAGAAAAACTGTATCTACCTCAGGTAATAGCTTTTTATTAATCATAGCCATATTCATTTCATATTCAAAGTCACCAACTGTTCTAAGTCCCCTAATTATAGCACAGGCTTTTTTTCGACCAACATAATTGGCCAGTAGCCCGCTAAAATAATCAACCTCAATATTACCAAGGTGTTTGGTCGACTCCTGTACCATTGTTACTCTTTCTTCGGGTGTGAATAGCGCTTTTTTGCTCACATTATGTACTATAGCAACTATTATTTTGTCAAATATCTTGCTTGACTTTTCTATAATATCTAAATGGCCATTGGTAACCGGATCAAAACTGCCTGGATAAATCGCTACTCGCACATAGACTCCCCTTTCTAAGTCCTTTGCTATTATTTAACTACTTTTATTATACCCATTATAAACTAAAAACGGATATTACGCAGGTAACAAACATTAGAATAATCCTATCTACCATAATAGCAAAAAAGAACCCCTAAAAGGGGTTCTTTCTACCGGTAAGTATACTATTGCACAGCTTTCCAGAGTACTTCGGCAACATCCATTACTTTAGTTTGTTCTTCTTTCTCAGCACCTTTCACCCCATCTGAGATCATGGTCAGACAGAACGGGCAGTTAGTAACAATTAATTCTGGCTCAGGAACTAACAACTGGTCAGTGCGGGTATCATTAATACGTTTATAGCCTTCTACAGCTTCTTCTTCCAACCACATACGCCCGCCACCAGCACCACAGCAAAAACCAAAATTCTTACATTTTTCAATTTCAGTCAAAATACAACCTGCTGTCTTGATAACTGTTCTTGGTTCTTCATAAACATTGTTATGGCGTCCCAGAAAACAGGAATCATGGTAAGTAACTTTATTTCCCAGAGGTTTGCTAGGTATAAGCTTACCCTCGGATATTAACTTAGCAAGAATCTCGGTATAATGATATACCTCAAAGTTACCACCCATTTGTGGATACTCGTTTTTCAAAGCATTATATCCGTGCGGGCAAATCACTATTATCTTTTTAACCCCATAGTTATTAAATGATTCAAGGTTCTGCTGAACTAATGTCTGATATAAGTATTCATTACCTAGTCTTCTGGCCGAATCACCGCAGCAGAACTCCTCAGTCCCTAAATAGCCAAAGCTAACACCAGCCTTATCTAATAACCTGACTAGTGCCTCCCCAACTTTTTTATAGCGGTCATCAAATGATACGGCACATCCGGCATATAACAAATATTCAAATTCCTTACCATCTTCAGGAAGAAGATTAACTAAATCCCGAACTCCTCTTTCCTTTAACCATTCCGCCCGATTAGCCCAACCTACTCCCCATGGGTTGTAATTGCGCTCCATATTAGTAAAGGCCATTTGGGCTTCACTGGACATATCACCCTGCCACATAACTAGATTACGACGCATTTCGACTATTTTGGGAATATGTTCGATAAACATAGGGCAATGTTCCATACAAGCCCGACAGTTAGTACAATCCCATATCACATCTGTAGTTACTACATCATAGAGTAGACTTACTTCCATAGGATTAGAATCAGCCTCTTCTAAAGTCATGGCTATCTCTTCAACCTCGCCTGCTCCGCTCGCTCTAGCATTTAACAAATAAGGTGCCTTAACATCCAGATGGTTCTTCATCGCCTGAATAAGGGTTATCTTAGGATTAAGGCTTTTACCAGTATTAAACGCCGGGCAATTTTCCTGACACCTGCCGCAACGAATACAAGCATCAAGATCAAGCAAGTCCTTCCAGGTAAATTCCTCGATGTTCTCTACCCCAAAGGATTCCGCTTCCTCAATGTTATAAACCATACGAGATGAAGATGGTTCCATATCACGGAACACGTAGTTCAGCATACTTGTAACAATATGCCATAACTTGGTATAAGGAATGAGGGCAATAAACAGGAAGGCTATTGCCATGTGGAACCACCAGAGAATACGGTGCCATAAAAGAGCAGAATCGACTGATGTCCCATTAAACATTCCGGCAAATAACCACCCAATCGGAGATGCAAATTTTTCGTAGATAATCTGGTCAAGAGTTGTCGACATTTTGATCTGAGCGGCAATTCTTAAGCCTTCTATAAAGTAACCGGTAAGTAAGATAATAAATACTAGTAAAATTAACCAGCCATCTTGAGGCCGAGTATCGTTTAAGCGTTGAGGTTTTTGTATATATCTTACTACAGCAAGCACAATAATCCCAATTAATGCCAAGAGACCAAATATGTCAACTACAGCCGAAAAGCTGATATAAGAAAAACCTTCAATGTGAGGCCAGCCAATCCAATAATGTGCAGCATCTACTCCGGCAGCCAGTGCTAAAACTAAAAATCCCCAGAATAAGAGGGCATGCATCCAGCCAGCTAAAGGTTTTCGAATTACCCTGGCTTGAGCAAAACTGTATAATATCCAGGAAAATATTCGAGCACAAATTTTATCATTACGATGCAACTGGCCTTTAGCAAGTAACCAAACCCTTATTCTATTATAGGCTCCAAATAAGAAAACCCCTATCGGAATGAACATAATAAAATAAATGAGCCATTCATAAGGAATATTAGCCCCAACTACGCGCATGGGGTGCTCATATCCGCCCCCAAGTTTTTCAAACCCAAAAATCACCATGCAACAATCCCCCCTCTTAATACAACGAGGTAACAATTCCCCCCTCTGTTACAAAACGAGTTTGTTTACTGGATATGATAACTGCATATCCAGTAAACACAAGTCAGTCTAAGGCTACTATTTTTGGAGTTCATTAATCAGTTGAGGAACCACTTTAAACAGGTCCCCAACAACGCCGAAATCGGCTACGTTAAATATTGGAGCTTCGGTATCAGTGTTAATAACAGCTATATACTTGGAAGAAGACATACCAGCTAAGTGCTGAATTGCCCCAGAAATGCCACAAGCAACATAAAGGTTCGGATTAACAACTTTACCTGTTTGTCCTACCTGGAGTTCGTGTCCCAACCAGCCAGAGTCAACTGATGCACGCGATCCGCCAAGTGCTGCACCTAACAAATCAGCAAGTTGCTCCACAATTTTAATTCCATCGGGGCCTTTACATCCACGGCCACCAGATACTACAATTTCAGCTTCACTCAAATCAGGCCGGGAAGAAATAGTAGGCTTAAATTCTTTGACTACCTGGTATACATCTCCTGCACTTGCTGCTACAGCTGGCTCTACTAATGTACCTGCGGCAGCTGCCTCATTCATATCAAAAACTCCAGGACGGATAGTTGCCAAAACAGGATTGCCGTTAACTTCAACTTTAGCAATAGCCTTGCCGGCATAAATAGCTCTGGTAAATAATCCTTTACCAGCTGTAATTTCAGCTGCAATCACATCAGTAGCCAACCCTAATTCCAACTTTTGAGCCAACCTGGAAGCAAGATCTCTACCATTTACGCTATGTGCAAATAGAACCGCATTAGGCTTGAATTCATTAATCATAGCCACTATCTGGGCTACATAAGCACCTGTATTGTAATCGGCTAACACATCATCTTCAACTACATATACTTTATCGGCACCATATTTCGCAAATTCTGGAGCCAATCCTTTTATACCCTTACCAAAAATAACTGCGCTTACTTCGTCACCGAATTTTTTTGCTTCTGAGAGCATTTCGAAAGTTACTTTCCGGATATTACCATCTCTCTGTTCTACAAATACCCATGTTCCAGCCATCAATTACCCTCCTTATAAATGATAATAACTAATTCTTAGTTATTTTACTTCTACTTTAACAACGTTCTTCATCCAATCAGCTAATTGTGCAGCAGCTGTTTCCGGGTCTTCTTCAATCTTAATGCCAGCCTGTTTGGCTGTCGGCATACTATATTCCACTATTTTTACCTTATTTTCTACAGATACCGCATCAATAGTTGTCACGGGTTTTTTCTTAGCTTGCATGATACCTTTCATAGATGGATAGCGAGGCTCATTCCAGCTTACTTGGCTGGAAATAACCGCTGGTATAGTTACTTCAGTTATTTGGGTTCCACCATCAGCCTCAGTGGCCGCTACAGCCTTACCATCGGCAATATCCAAACTTGTAATAACATTAATATGGGGAATCCCAAGAATCTCTGCAATACGGGTAGGTACTTGGGAAGAACCATCATCAGCTGCTACATGTCCTGCCAGCACCAGCTCTGGGTTCTCGTCCTTTATTGCAGCAGCTAGTGCAACTGCCCTGGCATACTCGTCTGCACCTGTATCCTGAATTACAAGTATTCCTCTATCAGCACCCATTGCAAGAGCAGTACGGATTGCATCCATAGCCTTTTGGGACCCAGCTGAAATAACGACTACTTCCGTGGCAATACCCTTTTCTTTTAACTGGATAGCACCTTCAACTGCAACTTCATCATAGGGGTTAATGATTAAATTAATACCAGTATCAGAAATCTTGCCATCCTTTAACTCAATTTTAGCCTCAGTGTCAAATGTTTGCTTAACACACACCAGAACCTTCAAAACCATTCCTCCTTTTTAAGTGAATAAAGTTTGCATTAGTATCCTAAAAGAATAACCCCAAAAAGCAAATTCTAATTTCTCATCACCCCCAGAAAAAGACTTATATTTTATCCTCCGGCAACATTTACCTCGAAGGTTTAAATACCATTTAACTTTTCTTATAAAAACCCCATACCTATATAAATTTCGATATTATTAGAATATATCCTGCTTTTTTATTAGTAGATAGTATTTTACCTCTAAATCTTCTGATAAAAGAACGTGGCAATTGGTTTTAGTCCTAACTCATGGCACTGAAAAATTTGCTCTGTACTCCCTATAAATATAACCCCTCCTGTCAATAGACAATCAGAGAATTTTCGATATAACACTTTTTTGCTCTCCTCAGTAAAGTAAATTACAACATTACGACATAAGATAAGGTCAAATCCTTTAGTAAAGGTATCTTTAAGCAAATCTTGCCGCCGAAAATTTACCTTTTTTTTTACGTTGTTGTTAATGCGGTAATAGTTTCCCTCTAAGGAAAAGTATTTATCCCTATAATTTGAAGGCAGAGACTGAGCTGACCTGGCAGAATAAATACCTAAAGAAGCTTTCTCCAGTACTTCACTATCAAGATCACTAGCCAAAATGCCATCACCTACATCGATATTTTTTTCCATACAAAGCATTGCTAGTGAATATGCTTCTTCACCTGTGGAACAGCCGGCACTCCAAGCCTTTATCTTTTTCTTTTCTTTCAATAGCAGCGGTAAAACCTGCTTTTGCAAAATTACCCATTGGTCCATATTGCGAAAAAACTCAGAAACGTTAATCGTTATATGTTCCAGGAACTTGTTATAGATATCTGAATTCCGGCTTAGTATTTCTAGAAAGCTTTTATAATCACCCACATTAATGCTATCCATAAAACTGTTAATACGTCTTTCCATCTGTGGTCTTTTATATGCTCTTAAGTCAATCTTGCTAAGGAGTTCAAATCTCTGAATAAATAAATCCCAATTATTGTACATATGTCTGCCTCCTGCAAAATTGGATAAAGTTCTGTTACTTAAATAAACAAGTTTAAGCCGAACTATTAGACAATTTTATGTAAAACCTGGTTAACCGCAGCTATGGTTTTTTCTATATCTTCGGTACTATGAGCACAAGATATAAAACTCACCTCAAATTGAGAGGGAGGCATATAAATACCTGCTGTAAATAATCCCTGGTAAAATTCTGCATATTTACTTGTATCACAACTTATTACTTGTTCATAATAACGCACATCTTGATCAGTAAAGAAGATACAAAACATTGAACCTATGCTATTAATACTACATGAAACACCATGATCGATAAAGGCTCTTTTTATCTGACTAGTAAGGAAAAAGGTCATCTCTTTTAACTGTTTATAGTAGTCGCTTTTCCTCAAAATATTTAGAGTTGTTATTCCAGCAACCATAGCCAGCGGATTCCCTGATAATGTACCAGCTTGATAAACCTCCCCGCTGGGCGCTATCTGATCCATTATATCCTTCCGTCCCCCATAAGCCCCAACTGGCAGTCCGCCACCAATAATTTTACCCAAAGTGGTCAGATCAGGGGTTATGTTACAGATATTCTGGAATCCACCATAGCACAGGCGAAAGCCACTAATAACTTCATCAAAAATTAATATGCTGCCGTAAGATTCGGTTATACAACGTAACCCTTGTAGAAAATTAATATCAGGCAATACCAAGCCCATGTTTCCTGCTACAGGTTCAACTATTACAGCAGCTATTTCAGAACCCCGCTGCGTAAAAAGTCTTTTAACTGATTCCAGGTCATTGTATCGGGCAATTAAAGTATCTTGGGTAATTGCTTCTGGAACTCCAGGACTACTTGGTGCTCCAGCTGTCAATAATCCTGAACCTGCTTTAATTAAAAAACTGTCAGCATGTCCGTGGTAACAACCCTCAAACTTGATAATCTTGTTTCTACCAGTATAGGCTCGGGCTAATCTGATAGCACTCATGGTTGCTTCGGTTCCAGAATTAACCATCCTTATTTTTTCAATTGACGGTATCGCCGAAGTAATTAATTCAGCCAGCTTTACTTCTGCTTCACAAGGAGCACCAAAACTAGTCCCATGCTCCGCCGCCTGGCATATGGCTTGTATAACCTCAGGATAACTATGTCCTAAAATAAGAGGACCCCATGAGCCAACATAATCAATAAATTCGTTATTATCCATATCGTAGATTTTGGAACCCTTGCCTCTCTTAATAAATGAGGGAGTCATTCCAACTGCTTTAAAAGCCCTGACGGGGCTGTTAACTCCCCCTGGTATCAAGTTCTGGGCTCTAGTAAAAAGTTGTTCTGATTTACATCTTTCCACTTACTTATGCCACTCCTAAGTTGGTATTGATAGATAAGTAGAAATATACCACAAAATAAGGTTTCTTTCTTATAATCTTAAAATTCATATTTCATGCTAATTTTTTTAAGTTCTTGGATACTCTTGATTATAACATATTCCTTTATATTTGTATTTATTGCAATATTTTCCACTATCTTATTTAGATCATTTTCATTGCTCGCATGAATCATGGAGAATAAACAATAGCCGAATTCTTTCGGAACCTCCCTCATGTAACAATGACTTACCTGGTCATAAGTTGCCATTATTGAACCAACACGATCAGCATCCTCAGCTTCAACTTTCCAGGCTACCATTGCATTAACTTTATAACCAGCCTGATAATGGCCAATTATAGCTGCAAATCTTTTTACAATCCCATCTTTTTGCAGTTTCTTTATAGAATTAACTATTTCCGCCTCACTTAAATTTATATTTTGGGAAAGTGATAAAAAAGGGCGAGATTCTACTGGAATATCACCCTGAATAAACTTTATTATCTCCCGGTCTAAATCATTAATCTTCATCGTAATCACCCAAGCTTAAACATACTTTTATTTTATACATCTTAATAGCTGGCATGGTAACCACCTTAATCCCAACAGCCATTTCTATATCCTTAATTATTTCCATTGCTTCTTCATATGATGGTGCAGTTATAGTAAACCAAATATTATAATGATGGTCGCGGACGTAGTTATGAGTTACTCCCTTCTGGGCATTTATAACTCCTGCAACTTCATTAATAAGTCCTTCTTCAACCTGGCAAGCACAAAGGGTAGAATAATAACCCATTTGCTTTGAATCCAGGATAGCCCCGATCCGCCTGATAATGCCTTCATTTTTTAATAACTGAACCCGCTTAAGCACTTCATCCTCACTAATGCCTAGATATCCAGCTAACTCTAGATAAGGTTGGGTACTCAAGGGGAAGTTGTGTTGCATAATATTTACAATTTCTCTATCTATCTTATCCACTGTTACTCACCCTTATATTCTTTTGGGTGATAAAGGCACCATTTATCGGCAGCCATATAATCACCACTATAGTAATAAGCCCGTGCCCGGCATCCCCCACAACGTTCCTTATAATCACAAAGGCCGCATTTTCCTTGATACTCCATAGACCTTAATTCTTTTAATACATTGTTTTCGTGCCATATTACATCAAATGCTTTTTCTTTCACATTACCCAGGCGAATATCCATATAAGCGCAGGGCTGGACATCTCCCCGCGGGCTTATTATACAATAGCTAATACCAGCCAGGCATCCCCTGGTAAAACGCACTGGTATTCCATTCTTTTCAGCCACCCGTATGAATTGGGGAGCACAGGTAGGTTTTATCTCTATATCGACCTTTTTTTGCTTTTGCATAATACGGGCAATAGTCTTTTCATATTCTACCACCCGAAGCGCCTCATCCTCTATATTTACAGCTCGTCCCGTTGGTACCAAAAAAAAGATGTGATGAGCCATCGCCCCAATCTGAATTGCAAAATCAGTTATCTGCTCCAGTTCATTTACATTCCAGTCCATAACAGTAGTGTGAATCTGAAACTGAATACCTGCCTCTTTAAGATGATTAATACCATCCTGGGTACGTTCAAAGGCGTTATCCAACTTACGAAAGGAATTATTTTTACCAGGGTTCAAGCTATCTACACTGACACCAGCAGCCATAAAGCCTGCCATTTTAAGCTTAGCTGCTACCTCCGGGCTTATCAAGGTACCGTTAGTTCCTAGGACCACCCGCAATCCCTGCTCAGTGGCATATTCCCCTAATTCATATATATCCTGACGCATAAGGGGCTCTCCCCCGCTAAATATCATAATGCGAAAACCAGCTTTTTTTATTTCCCGGATCAGCTTCTTAGCCTGGCTTGTATCCAGTTCTTCGTCCAGCTTGGCACCTGCTTCGCGGTAGCAGTGGTCACAAAACATATTGCATTGATTAGTTGTATTCCATGATATCAGCATACTGTACTCCTAAATGATAAATATTTATTTTATAAGATGGCCAAAGTAACATCAAAGCCTTTATGAGTTTCTTAATAATCGGGCTAGGTCTTTTGCAAAATAGGTTATTATCATGTCGGCTCCAGCGCGTTTGATAGAAGTAAGTGATTCAATTAATACCTGGTTCTCATCTAACCAACCATTAAGGGCTGCAGCCTTTATCATAGAGTACTCACCACTAACATTATAGGCTGCAATAGGATATAAAAACTTTTCCTTAACCGCACGGATAACGTCTAAATAAGGAAGAGCTGGTTTAACCATGACTATATCAGCTCCTTCCTCTATATCTAGAGCAACTTCCCGCAAAGCCTCATTAATATTAGGCGGATCCATCTGATAGGTCTTGCGGTCGCCAAATTGGGGAGCCGAATGAGCCGCATCCCGGAAAGGGCCGTAAAAACTGGAGCAATACTTGGCTGAATACGCCATTATAGGCAAACAACTAAAACCACTTTCATCCAGGCTAGTTCTAATATACCCTATCCTACCATCCATCATGTCGGATGGAGCAACCATATCACAGCCAGCATTAGCATGAGACAAAGCTTCCTGAGCTAGTAATTCTAAGGTAGCATCATTATTTATCGAGCCATCCCTTTCCACCAATCCACAGTGTCCGTGATCAGTATACTCACATAAACAAACATCGGTAATAACCATCATATCTGGATATTTATCTTTAATTAGTTTAATACTATCCTGAACTACACCGTGGTGATAACTAGCCAAACTGCCCAAAGCATCTTTTTTTTCTGGAATCCCGAATAGAATAACTGCAGGAATGTTTAATTGGTCTATTTCTTCTAATTCCTCATTAAGCCGGTCAAGAGAAAACTGATAAATTCCTGGCATAGATGGGATAGGATTTTTTTTGTCTTTACCATAGATTACAAAAAGCGGATATATAATGCCTTTCATGGATAATTCGGTCTCTCTAACCATGTTGCGCAAGGCTTCATTTACTCTTAAACGCCGCATCCGGTTTACTGGAAAACCCATACTTTTCCCCCCCTATACTAAAGCAAGATCAAAAGACACGGATCAATAATGAATTATTTAATAAACTGCATTAACCAGCAAAATCAACCGATATCCATGTCTGTTACCTTAACCTGATATCTCGGCTTCACTCAAATAGCAAGCTGGATCCTCAGCCCAAAGGTCACCGTAAACAGCCCTGGCTCTTATTCGGCAACCTGAGCACAGGCTATTATAGTTACATCTAGCACATTTTCCTTTAACATGCTTTTCCTTTTCTCGCAGCATTACCATCAACTCATCATCAGAGTTCCAAATTTCACTGAAGGTTTTTTCCTTTATATTTCCAACCGTATAGTCCTGCCAAAACTGGCAGGGGTGAACATTACCCTGGGGGTCAACATTGGCAAATTTAGTCCCAGCTGAGCAACCGCCATGCATCTGAAGAAGTCTTATTATTTCATCAGCCCGCTCGGGTTCATGCCTCTTAATATGATTATATAGATAAATACCATCTGCATGGTTATCAGTTGTTAGTATCTCTACCTCTACCCCTTTACGGTGTAATTCAATGGTTTTACTGCTTATCATTTCTAGTAAAAGTCTCTTTTCATTAAGGTCAGTATCGAGTTTTGCCATCTGCTCCCCACGGCCAGCATATACCAGGTGATACATGCAAAAACGAGGTATTGATTCCTTTTCAATAATAGCAAATACCTCTGGAAGATCCGCCAAATTAAGCTTATTAACCGTAAAGCGTATCCCTGTCTTTATTCCATGGCTTTTACAAGCTCTTATACCTTTTATGGCAGATTCAAAAGCACCCGGTATATTCCGAAAGTTATCATGCGTAACCGGAGCCCCATCAATACTTATGCCTACATATTGAAACCCAGCACTTTTAATCTTTTTTGCCATATTATCATCAATAAGAGTCCCATTACTGGAAATGACCGGTCGCAAACCTAATTCAGCCGCAAGGTGTCCCAGTTCCATAATATCCTTGCGGAGCAAAGGTTCGCCACCGGAGAAAAGTAGTACCGGCACTCTCATCGCAGCCAGATCCTTGATAAACTCCCTGGCTTCTTCTGTAGTTAATTCATCTTTGTACTGCTGGTCCATAGCATTTATATAACAATGCTGGCAACGCAGATTGCAGCGGTTGGTAACATTCCACACCACCAGCGGACGATTGCTAGCTGAAAACTGAAGTAGCTGTGGTGGCAGGTCTTTCCCATGGTGTTTAATAACATCAGAAACAGTAGCAGTTCCACATAACAACTTGGTGCACCCAATCATCCTTAGGATACCTCCCCTTTCCTCCCCATACTACACGCTCATGCTGTCATCAATAAGTGCTTTAAGGAGGCCATCTATTGTATATTGCTTGGCCAAAATATCCACCTTAAAACCATAAGATCGGGCAGTTTCTGCTGTAATCGGTCCTATGCAGGCAACCTTAACTTTATTCTGTATGCGTAATAGATTGTCTTTCCCGACCATTCTAACAAAATTTTTAACCGTTGATGAACTGGTAAAAGTTAAATAATCTACCTTATCATCTAAAATTTCATTAATCTTGGCCTGGGGTTGATCATCAGCAGGCAGGGCTTCATATAGTATTACTTCGTTAACATGTAGACCCCATTGCCGCAAGGTTTCGGGCAGCACTTTTCTGGCACCACGAGCACGAGGCAAGAGTACCCATTGGCCCATTTTAACCTTGCCTTTAAGTGCAGCAATTATCCCTTCCGCCTGGTATTCCTCTGGAATCAAATCTATTACCAACCCATAGCTTTGCAGACTATCCCTGGTAGCAGGGCCTATAGCACATAGTTTGATACCATGCAAGGCCCGGATATCAATACCTTGATTTTTCATCTCATTAAAAAATATTTGTACTGTATTTACACTAGTAAAAATAATCCAATTGTAACTATCCAAATGCATAAAGGCGTTGTAGAGGCCAGTAAGATTCTCTTCTTCTTTTATAACTATTGAAGGAAATTCAATAGCTTCTCCCCCTAAATCATTAATTGCTTCAACCATTCTACTAACCTGAGCCCGTGCACGGGTAACAAAAATTCTTTTACCCCACAGGGGCTTATTTTCAAACCATTTTAGATCAGGCCGTAACCTGACTACGTCCCCTACAATTATTACCGCTGGAGGCTTAAAAGCATTTTCCTCAGCTTTAATCCTAATATCCCCTAGAGTACCAATTAATGTCTCTTGTATAGGTAGGGTACCCCATCTGATTAAAGCAACCGGAGTATCAGCATTTTTACCATTAGACATTAATTGTTTACATATGTAATCAAGGTTCTCCAACCCCATCAGGAATACCAAGGTACCTACTCCCTGAGCCAGTTCCTTCCACTTAATAGAACTAGTATGTTTATTCGGCATCTCATGACCTGTTATGATCGCCAAGCTAGAAGTAATATCACGGTGGGTAACTGGAATACCGGCATATGCAGGTACTGCTATAGCTGAACTTATTCCTGGTACTATTTCATAATCATAACCGTTTTGCCTTATGTACAAGGCCTCTTCCCCACCCCTGCCAAAAAGGAAAGGATCCCCTCCTTTAAGCCGGGCAACGATTTTCCCCTGGGATACTTTTTTAACTAGCAAATTATTTATTTTATCCTGGGAAAGGGCATGCTTTCCAGCCATTTTACCTACATAAATATATTCTGCTTTAGGGTTTCCCAAAGCCAGAATGCTTTCACTAACTAAACGATCATAAACAATCACTTCAGCCTTTTCCAATATCTTTTTACCTTTTAAGGTAAATAGGCCCGGTTCACCCGGCCCAGCTCCAATTAAATATACTATTGGTTTTTTGTTTGCCATCTTAATTCTCCTGCTCCCTGATTTCGCGTAGAACTTTGGCAGCACCCTTTTGCAATAATTCCTTTGCTAGTTCTTGCCCTATTAGATCTGGCTGTGATTTGCTTCCCGTTTTTACACTGCGGTAAACCTGGCAACCATCCAAAGAGACTACTATTCCTTCAATATCTAGGCTCTCATCTCTTACCTCAGCATAACAACCAACCGGAATTTGACAGCCGCCTTCCAGTACCTTTAAAAATGACCTTTCTGCTCTGGTAGCTAGAAGTGTCTTTTCATGATTAATCTTCTGAATTAGCTCTAATATTGAATTATCCTTTGCCCTCACTTCAACTGCTATTGCTCCCTGCCCCACTGCAGGTAAAATTAAGTTGCGGGGTAGAAGATCACTAATTAGTCCTTCCAAGCCCAGCCTTTTTATCCCAGCGTAAGCCAAAATTATTCCATCAAGTTTCACTTCATGCATTTTGCGGATACGGGTTTCCACATTTCCCCTTATATTAACCAGCCTGATGTCAGAACGCACACTACGCAGCTGGGCTATGCGCCTTAAACTGGAAGTACCTATTACCGCACCTTCTGGCAAATC
This sequence comes from Syntrophomonadaceae bacterium, assembly GCA_050943255.1. Classification (GTDB taxonomy): domain Bacteria; phylum Bacillota; class Syntrophomonadia; order Syntrophomonadales; family Syntrophomonadaceae; genus UBA4844. The sequence goes on along the minus strand of JBMNOV010000023.1, from coordinate 9,146 downwards.
CGTAAATTTTAAATTTAGACGAGAAATTAAAACATCTAAGGGATTCTCCCTTTTAAGTACCGCACCTATTTTAAGTCCCCAACCTAGTTCTGAAGGCAAATCCTTCATGCTATGTACAGCCATATCTATTGAACCATTAATGAGCTCTTTTTCAATTTCTTTAACAAATACACCTTTGTCCCCTATCCGCGATAAAGCAACGTCAGTAAGCTTATCTCCCGTAGTTTTTATAGTTTTTATCTTAATTTCCAGTTGGGGAACTACCTTTTTAAGCTGAAAAGCCACATGTTCCGCCTGCCACAAAGCTAGTTTACTGCCCCTGCTTCCCAATACCAGGTGTTTCATAATTTTCTAGCTCCTCGATTTCAATTTGCAGACCAAAAAGCTTTTTTACCACTTCCGCATATACGTGCCCCTGATTACTGCTTGCTGAATCCTTAAGATTTACCATAGGCTGATGCAAAATCTGATTAATTATGGAGTTAGCCATTGAGCTAATCACCTTTTCTTCCTGTTCAGATAGCTTACCCAATCGATTAAATGCTCTTTTGATCTCGTTTTGTTTTATCTCTTCAGCCTTTGCCTTAAGAGCTGTAATAACTGGAACTACGTAAAGACTTTTCATCCATTCATTAAAAACCTTTATCTCTGCAGCAATAATATGCTCGGCTCGCCGGATTGATTTCTGTTTTTCCTGAAGATTAGCATCTACTACATTTTGCAGGTCATCAATATCATAAATATAAACACCTTCATTGTCCTTAAGCACCGGATCGATATCTCGGGGAACAGCTATATCAATCATAATAATCCTTCTGTCATTTCGGGACTTCAATGTCTGTCCACAATTATCCTCACGTATAACATAGTGGCTAGCCGTAGTACAGCTAATAACAATATCAGCTTGTTCCAATTCCAGAGCTAGTTGGTCAAATCGAACCGCCCGGCCGTTAAAGGCTTGGGCCATTGAAATAGCCCGAGCATAAGAGCGATTAGATACTATTACCGTTTGCACCCCATTATCCAATAAACTACGCACGGTTAGTTCGCCCATTTCGCCAGCCCCGATTACCATCACTGTTTTTCCTTGTAAACCCCCCAGAACTTTCCGGGCAAGTTGCACTGCTGCAAAGGGAACTGATAATAGCTGCTGGTTAATACGTGTTTCGGTTTGCACCTTTTTTCCTATATAAATAGCCCTCTGAAATAATGAATTTAGCACCTTACTTGATGCACCAGCTTCGACTGCTGCTAGATAGGCCTCTTTTACCTGTCCTAAAATTTGAGCTTCACCTAAAATCATAGAATCAAGTCCAGCTGCCACCCGAAATAAGTGGGATATAGCATCATAACAATTAGGGAGATATATGAATTGCTTTAATTCCTGGTAGGTCATACCACTATAGCAAGACAAAAAATCTTTTAATACTTCTATGCCTGTTTGAATATCACGGGCAGTGGCATAGATTTCAGTACGATTACATGTAGCTAATATTACGGTTCCTTCAATTTCAGCATGATTTATAAAATAGTCATATGCAGTGTTTAGGGTAACTTTGTTAAAGACAAACCTCTCCCGTATGCTTATTGAAGCTGTTCTGTGGTTGAGCCCAGCCAGAAGGACATACATTCTTCCATCCGCTCCTTTACCCTCTCCTTTTCCCCCGCTTTTAACAAATCAATAATGTCAGAATCCACCAATGCCTGGTAGACTTTTTTTCGTATTTCTATATCAGGAATAGCCTTTTTTATAAAATCGCGCTGGTTCCCCAGAATTTCGACGAATTGTCCATACTCTTCCCCGATAAGCTCTTCCAGTTGTAAACGTAATTTTTTAGCGAACATCGGACTCTTGCCCTCGGTAGATATACCTATTACTAATGAGTCTCTGCGTAAAATAGCAGGTACATAGAAGTCGCAATTAGGCGGGTCGTCAACAGCATTAACCAGTATTCCCCTTTGCCGGCACTGTAATACAATTGTCTGGTTAAGATGTCTATTGTTAGTAGCTACAAAAACCATATAAACACTATCTAAATCATTTGTAACAAACTCACGGGTATGCCAACAAATTAACCCTTGATCAGCCCACTGCTTCACCTTATCTCTGGCGTGAGGACACACTACGCAAATATTGGCTCCGTAGTTTAACAGGTCAGCTATCTTACGCTCAGCTACCTGGCCTCCGCCTATAATTAGGCAGTTCTTGCCAGCAAGACTAATTAATACTGGAAATAAGTGTGTCATTTAAATCCCTTACTTTTGCTATTAATAAGAAGCCAGACCATTATTTTTCCTTTCTACCATCCAGTTCATCTAATTCGTCTTCCTCTCTAGCCTTTTTAAAGTTTTGCAAGGCTTTCCCCAAGGATTGTCCTACCTGCGGCAGTTTACCAGGACCAACTATTATTAATACTATAACTAGGATCAAAATTAGTTCCCATGGTCCGAAATTACTAATAAAACCAAACACGACTCGCCCTCCTTGTATATATCTAAATTACCAAATAATAACCATAACTTTTATTGATATTATTACAAAAAGCCAATGTTTTGTAAAGGACACGCAAAACATCCATATTCAGGTATATTCTATTAACCTAACCATTAGTTATTATTGTAAATCCCTTTTATCCCTAGGCATGGCAAGTTTTGCTATCCATATACTAATTTCATAAAGCAAGTAAACTGGACCAGCCATTAATACCTGGGAAATTGGGTCAGGACCAGGGGTAAGTGCCGCAGCTAAAACAACTATAGCCAAAAGCGCATACTTCCGTTTACGAGCCATTGACTTGTAACCAATTATCCCCAGCTTGCTTAAAAAAAACACTACGACTGGTAACTCAAAAACCAGACCAAATGGAATCGTAAAGGAAAGCACAAAAGATACATATTGATCAACCTTAAACATTGTTTCCAGGTTTTCCCCAGCTATAAAAATGAAAAAATTTAATATCAGTGGTAAAATGCCAAAATAAGCAAATATAACCCCAACTGCGAATAACAATATTGCCAGCGGCAGGAATATGTATACATACTTTCTCTCGGAAGGATATAATGCTGGTTTGACAAACTTCCATAATGCCCATACAACTACAGGAAAAGCCAGAACAAAACCAGAATAAAAAGAGATTTTAAGCTTAACAAAAAAAGCTTCAGTTACTCCTGTTACTATAAGATCTTCATTTAACAAACGCAACGGTAAAGTTACTGTGGTTAGAATCTGTTCACTAAAATAAAAACAAAAAATAGCTGCAAAAAGTATCGCAATAAATGCGATTATAAGTGAACTACGCAAGGCTTCAAGGTGTTCAATTATAGTTTGTTTATCTTCTACAGATAAATTGCTTATACTCACATCTCCTCCTTAATACTTCCGATTTTCTACGAAATCCGCTAATTCAACCAAGTTATTTTTTGCTGCAGCATCTGGAAGCAGGTTTAATTCCTTTTTCGCTTTTGCAGCAAAATGTTCTGCAACCGAATAAGCATAATCTATACCACCAGAACCCTTAATTATTTCGATAATCCTTTGAGTATTATTGACACATTCTTCAGGAGATGAAAGCATACGAGCCAGATCCTTACGCTTAGGATCATGTTCAAGAGCAAACAATGCAGGCAAAGTTATTATTCCCTGCCTGATATCGCTTCCGGTAGCTTTACCCAGGGTCATTTCATCAGCAATTATATCCAATATATCATCTGTTATCTGGAATCCCATACCTAGATAATAACCATACTTTTTAAGGGCTATTATTTCATCTGTTGAAGCAGAACATACCATAGCGCCAAGTTGACAGCTAACAGCAATTAGCAATGCGGTTTTTCGTTCAATACGGCGTAGGTAGTTTTTCAAACCTAAATTAGTATTATAACAACATGACATTTGAAGAATTTCGCCTTCACATATCTTCATGCTAGCATCGGCAAGTACATCCACTAAATCACTGCGTTGGTAAGTTGCTATAAGTGCAAGTGCCTTAGCCAAAATATAATTGCCAGCATAAACTGATACCCGGTTCCCCCATTTATTTTTTACTGTCACGGTCCCCCGGCGCATACTAGCATTATCAATTACATCATCATGTACCAGGGTAGCCAAGTGTATTAGTTCTAATGCAGTCGCTGCTGGGATTACTTCATCTAAATTTTCGCGGAAAAACTTGGCTGCTAGTAAAGTAAAAGCAGGCCTCAATCTTTTCCCTCCGGCTTTACTTAAATGTACTGCTGCTTCATTCATAAGGGTTAAAGAACAATTAAGATTCTCAACTAATCCAGCTTCAACCCGAAAAAGTTCTTTTTCAATAAGCTTAAATATAATCATTTTAGGCGTCTTCTTTCCTAAGATTTTTATAAATACAGATTTGTTACTCGTACTCAACCTAATTTTCCTACTAGGGATAACGCTGGAATAAATCATTCGGAATATGTAATATATCTAATACCTTACCAACCATAAATTTAATCATATCGTCTAAACTAGCTGGTTTGTTATAAAAAGCAGGCATAGCAGGGACTATATTAACACCTATCTTTGAAAGTAATAACATATTACGTAAGTGAATTGTATTAAGCGGTGTCTCACGAGGAACAATAACTAATGGTCTTTTTTCTTTAAGCATAACATCTGCTGCTCTGGTTATTAGATTGCTGGCACTACCATGGGCTATTGCTGACAATGTTGACATGGAACAGGGAATAATCACCATAGCTTCGTTTAAGAAAGACCCACTAGCAATAGGAGCGGCTATATTAGCATAATCATATATAATCAGATTATTACCTGGAAATCTCTGACGGAAAGTAGCCTCTATTCCCTGATTGAAATCCCAACCAAGTTCCTGTTCCAATACTAGACAGGCTGCATTACTAGGTATAAGATAGACTTCAAAATCTCTAGCTAGCAATTCCGTAACCATTTGGATTCCATAAACCACACCACTTGCACCAGTAATAGCTACAACTATTCTCTTCAATAGCTTAAACCTCCTGAGAAAACACAATTTTCCCCTTACTTGATAAAAATATCTGCTAAGGTGGTAATAAAAAGGACTAGTCCTAAATAATGATTAATCTTAAAAGAAGCAAAGTTTACCCGACTCAAGTCACCTGGTTTTACAATTAAGTGTTCGTAAAATAGAATTATTCCTGCCACCAGAACCCCTAAATAATAAAAATAACCTAATTTAAGTATTATTCCCGCTAAAATTAAAAAAATAAAAGTTAAAACATGAAAAATAGCCGAAAAGATAAGTGCTCCGTACTCACCGAAACGTGCAGGGATGGAGTAGAGCCTATGCTGACGGTCAAAGTTCATATCCTGGCAGGCATACATGGTATCAAATCCAGCAATCCAGCAGGACACAGCTAACCCTAGTACCAGCGGTTCAAATCCAATACTATTACGAACAGCAATCCATGCCCCTACAGGACCGATACCAATCGTCAGGCCTAAAATAAGATGACACCACCAAGTAAAGCGCTTAGTATAAGAATACCCCCATAAGGCAATTACTGCTAAAGGTGCAAGCTTTAAACAAAGTAAATTAAGCTGGGCTGCAGAATAAAAGAGCAATAACAATGAAATTAATACGATAATCCACACCTGATTAATTGTAAGCTTCCCCGAGGGTAATACCCAGTTACTAGTACGGGGGTTTAACTTGTCAATCTTGAGGTCAATTAAGCGATTAAGACATAAAGCAGCAGTCCTAGCACCAACCATTGCTCCCGTGATCCATATTAACTGATAAATAGTTGGCATACTTTTTATAGCTAGAAATGCTCCTAAATAAGTAAAAGGTAAGCCGAAAAGTGTATGCTCAAAATCTATCATTTTAAGAATATTCTTGGTTTTAGTCAATACCATATTCGCTCCATCTTAGGTTTACCAATTTAAGTATATCTTCACTCATTTTTATATCTTCCGGCCATTCCCGGGTATGCCCTTCTGTTATCCACTTTTTCGTAGCATCAATTCCCATTTTAGAACCAACTAATGGTAGAGGTGCCGAATGGTCAAGAACATCCAGGGGGCCATCTACTATCATGGTATCGCGACGGGGATCAACATTGTTAAAAACTTTCCATAATACTTCCGAAGTGTTTTGCACATTTACATCTTCATCAACTATGACGATAAATTTTGCGAACATCATCTGACCCATGCCCCAGAGTGAACTCATCACTTTTCGAGCATGTCCCGGGAAAGCTTTACGAATTGAAACTAAAACACAGTTATGGAAAACACCTTCCATAGGCAAATGCATGTCTACAATTTCCGGAAGTTGAAATTTTAGCAAAGGTAAAAAAATACGTTCCGTGGCTAAAGCCAGATAACAATCTTCCTGAGGCGGTTTACCAACAATAGTGGCCGGGTAAATTGGATTTTTTCGATGAGTAATACATTGAACATGAAAAACCGGGTACTCATCAGCCAAGGAGTAATAACCAGTATGATCACCAAAAGGACCCTCTATTTTTCGCTCAAAGGGATCAACATAACCTTCAATTATTATCTCTGCATCTGCTGGCACCTCTAAATCTACCGTTTGACATTTAACCAGTTCTACTGGTTTCTTACGTAAAAAACCAGCAAAAATAAGTTCATCCATATCCTTGGGCAAAGGAGCTGTAGCCGCATAGGTAATCGCCGGGTCCCCGCCCAGGGCTACTGCTACTTCGGTTGGCAGTCCCTTGTTACAATTTTTCTGGTAATTCGAAGCCCCATCATGGTGCATATGCCAGTGCATACCAGTAGTCTGTTTATCAAATATTTGTAAACGATACATACCAAGGTTTCTTTTTCCGCTTTCAGGATCTTTAGTATATACCTGTGGTAGGGTAATAAATCTTCCTGCGTCTTTGGGCCAACATTTTAATACGGGAATATTCTCCAGTGAAGGGGCTCGTTCTATTACTTCCTGGCAAGAACCACTTTTGACTATACGAGGTATGAACGACGAAATCTGGGCCAAACGGGGTAATATTTTTATCTTATCTGCCATGGTTTTGGGGATATTATCCGTTATCTCTATAATATCCATGATTTCCCTGGAAATATCATCTAATTGCTTAACCTGTAAACTCATAGCCATCCGCTTTTCACTGCCATAAGCATTAGTTAAGACTGGTATATCAAAACCTCTAACCTTCTCGAATAGTAAGGCGGGTCCGTGCTTTTTACTTACTCGATCTGTAATCTCAGCTATCTCAAGCTCCGAGTCGACTTCTACAGCAACTCTTATTAGCTCGCCTTCTTGTTCCAATCTTTCAATAAACTCACGTAAATCCTTATAAGCCATTTCTCCTACACCTCAAATGCTTTTTAAAACTGCTTAACCGCCCGATGAGAAAAAAGTATATCTGTTTATATCAACTCCTTGCCCCAGGGCATCCCTATTAAACAATAGGGAAAACACGTGTTTTCCCTAAATATGATAATTCTGTTTTTTGTTCAAAATATCTATTATATTACAGCAGACTCCCCTACATCATTATAGAAATGGTAATGTAAATCCTTTATAGCCTTCTCCAGGTTACTATTAGGATTGTTATTTTTTCGATTAATTTTATGAAATAAGGTTTCGCATTCATGGAAATAGGTTTGAGCCCTATCCCTAAATTCTTGTGATTGTCCCAATTCTATTGACATGCCTAAATTAAATCCCATTTGGTTATATAGATTACATACCTTTATATCATGACCAGCCAACCGAGCTGCTGTTAAAAAAGCCGTTTCATAAAACGGTGCTCGAGTTGTGCGAATAACTTCACAATAATCTCCACATAACTTATGCTTAATTAACATCCCCTGATTAATCTTAGAAATCATAATAGCAAACTCACCAACTATGCTTTCTTGGTTTAATTCAACCAGATTTTTCAATATATAACCAGAAACATAGTCGCCAATTAGAATATTGTAATGCAATTCCTGGTCATATTGCTGACCCTCATCATCATCCCTAACCGAAGCATGTATGGAATGTGCTAAATAGCAGTTACGAAAAACATTGGACATAGCAATAGACATTTGGCGATTATGTCCCGCATATTTATATACGCTCATGACTGCGAGGGGAAGGACATTCCAGGTTATATCATTCTTTAATTTATTTATATGGCTGTTAACATGATCCCACCAGGGTGAGAAACTATTATTAAATAATCTTTCTAAATCGTTCATTTCAGCCTTTTGTTCCCAGATAAAAGTAAGATTCATAGAATATCCCCCTAGCCAAAACCCAAGCCTATAACACCATTATTCTATTTTAGTAATAGTGATTCCTGCTAAATAAATATATTATCCCTTAATTTGGTAGTTATAAGTCTTTTTATTAAAGTCAGGTATGTTTACACCAGTAATATTAATAAATTATAGGCATAAATAACTCTATAGACAAGGGTTATAAATAAAGCAAGGCCTTACTTGCATTTCCTACAAATAAGGCCCACTAATCAACACTATATTTGATTTTAAAGCTTCTTCGGTCTACTAAAATAGTATCCCTCCTAAATGTTAGCCACCAGGCGTTCCTCCTGGCCTTGAAAAACTCCCCTTTTTATCTCAGATGCACTTATATAGTCAGCGCCGAGCATCAGCTCAAGATACTTACAGGCATCCCAGGGATTTACCTTTTCGCCGCAGGTAAATACATCAACAGCGGCATAACCCAATTCTGGCCAAGTATGAATTGCCAGGTGAGATTCTGAAATCACAACTACTCCGCTTACACCTTGCGGACTAAACTTGTGAAAAACAAACTCTCTAATCTCTGCTCCAGCCTCCAAAGCAGCGTTAATCATGATATTTTCTACTTTTTCTATATCATTCAAAACCTCAAATTGACAGCCATATAGTTCGGCTAGTACATGTCGCCCTAAAGACTGCAATCATTCCGCCTCCCTTCATATATTGGATATAATCTCAAACCCCCTTTAGTAAAAAAGATACATGTAGAATTTTAGCACATTTCCCGTCAGTGTCAATAATTTGACTTAGGTTTTAAAATAAGGTAATTAAAACTATAATATATGTTTATGCAGGAAAGATTATTACATTGCAGAAAATTATATTTTAAAATCAGGAGGAATCCTTTTAATGCATAAAATACAACAATTCCTTATACTAGTTCTTA
>JBMNOV010000145.1:0-2518 GCA_050943255.1 Syntrophomonadaceae bacterium | reverse complement strand
TAGCTTTGGCTTATGTTCAGAAAATTTTTATTGATTTGTGCTGACATTTTATACTCCCTAAATATGAAATACCAGATAAAAAAAGGACAAAGTACTCCGGTCTTTGCCGGACGCCTTTGTCCTTATGAAAGCATTATAAACGCTCTGTATCTTTTGTCAAATCATTTCTCGGCATAACTGCTATACATATCCGATCATAGCTGGTATAACCTGACGCAGTCCGACTTGGTACTGTGAATTTTTCCCACCCCTACTCTCCTACCGTTTCGTCTGCCTTCAGCTGCTTCATGGCAAGACTTGCGAGAAGCGCCGCACCTCTCCAGAGGACGTCCTCGTTTCCGGCATAGTGTGCGCTGTGAAGCGGCCAGACAGGATCTCCCTCCGGTGTTGTGCCAAGCCATACAAAGGCACCTTGTACCTTTTCCAAATAAAAGGCAAAGTCCTCGGCTGTCATGGCAGGCTCCTCGAGGCGGACAGCATAAGCATCCCCAAAAAGCTCTCCTGCGGTTTCCAGCGCAAAGTCAGCCATCGCAGGGTCATTACGGACCGAGGTGTATCCCTTGTGATACTGTAACTCGCCTTTCATGGAAAAGCCATCCCGGATTCCCTCAAATAAGGTGTTAAGCCGTTTCTCGATCATGGTGCGGACCTCCGGATCAAAGGTACGGACGGTACCCTCCAAATGGCAGCTTCCCGGTACGATGTTGTAGCGGCTTCCGGACTGGAATACGCCGATGGTCACAACGCCGGCCTTCATCGGATTTTTGTTTCTTGCGATGATGGACTGCACCGCAGTGACAAACTGTGCCCCCGCAACAAGTGCGTCATTTCCCTGGTCCGGCATGGCTCCGTGAGAGCTCTCTCCTTCAAAGTCCACGGAAAAGCGGTCGGACGCTGCCATCTGCGGACCGGCCTTGCAGCCTACCACTCCTGCCGGGAGGTTCGGCCAGACATGCAGTCCGAATACGGCTTTGACACCGTCCAGTGCGCCTTCCTCGATCATGCGTCTGGAACCTCCTGTCGGGGACAGCTCCTCTGCGGGCTGAAAAATCAACCGCACCGTGCCATGGAAGCTCTGCTGATATCTCCGCAGAAGCCGCGCCGCGCCTAGAAGGATGGTAATGTGATGATCGTGACCGCAGGCATGCATGACACCATCCTGCTCAGAGCTGCAGGGCAGTCCCGTGTCTTCCTGGATCGACAGTGCATCCATATCCGCCCGGAGCGCAACAACTTGAGGCGCAGTGGCATTCGCATCCGGCGCTGGGCTTCCGTTAAAAGCCGGCTCCAGCGCTGGAGCTGTGCCGCTAATCTCCGCGAGGATTCCATAGCCTCCGACATGACTTCTTATACGGTAGCCTCCGATGGCCTCCAGTTCCCTTAGGATCCGCTCTGAGGTTTCCTTTTCCTGCTCTGAAAGCTCCGGATGCCGGTGAAACTCCCGCCGAAGCTCCACAAGATGCGGCTCAATAGCCTTGGCTGATTCGATGATCTGCATAAATCCTCCCGATGTTGATGCTATCACATTCTAAATGTTAATGTTATTACTTCTGAAAGTTATTATAAAAATTGTTATACTGCTACAGTTGTTTTCTATTGCAGTTAGTATTTACCGCAGTTTCATTTTCCGGTTCTTTCTGCTTATAGTAACAGACAGCATGCGGCTTGTCACTATCATTGCAAACGATTGACCAGGTTTCGGACTATTTGCGGCGGTTTGAAAAAACGTACCCGAATTCAAGCTAAAACCGAGCTGAAACTATCCCTTACAAGATAATTTTTGAAGGTTATTCGGTCTATATGCAGCAATTTGATAAAACGTACCCGAATTTTGAATGCTGATTCGGGTACGTTTGTAAATTTTTTTTCCTATAGGCCGAAAATCTGCCTAAACGTCGGTTCCCTGAACACTTTTTAACCACCGATTCGGGTACATTTTTCAATTATCTTCTCTATAGGCCGAAAGTTAATCGCGTGAGCAGCTCTTGAAGCTTCCTTTAACCACCGATTCGGGTACGTTTGCAGAAAAGGCTCATGCCAGGCCGAACGCCCGCCCCGGAAAACCATTCCCTCCCCTCAAGGCTGGGCATCAGGTCAGACCGCAAAACAACATTATAACTATTAGAACATTTAGCCTGCAGGTAACCAATCCACGAATAACAGAGTGGTCACATGCCGGGAACTGTTAAATCAGAGCTCTTTCCAGATACTGTCAGATAAGTACAAATGTGGCCAGCCGGGGAAAACAAAATTCCTTGTGGATCCCCTTGACAATGGTCACTTCATAACAGACGGATTAACTTCCATTTGGCTCCAGTAGGGATCGAGCTTTGAAATTCAATTCAGCAAACGCGATTTTCCACCCGGAACGGATGAATTTTATCCCAAAACTTCTTGACAAGCCAAAAACTCTGCGTGATAATGTGCAACATAAAAGCGGCAAAGATGTCGTGAGTTTACTCACATCTTTGCCGCCTTTTTTTGTTCTTAACGAGCATAGGAAGGGGAGTATCTTATG
>JBMNOV010000046.1:0-15102 GCA_050943255.1 Syntrophomonadaceae bacterium | reverse complement strand
AGATTAAATATTTGCAAAAGGCGATTTCTTTTTGTTCTTATTATTGGTATCTGGATAGCCTACTTATGTCAGAAAATTTTACTATTAAAACCAACAATTTGCCTGTTATTAGGATTTGTGGCAGGAACATTATGTTACTTAGGCTTAACGCTTCTTATGGGATTAATTCATAAAGCATTAGTACGAATGAACCGGATGGTAGATGAGTTACCCCCAGAAATATTAATGGGTAGTATTATAGGCCTATTTATGGGGATTTTAGTTGGAGTTTTAACTACCTTTCCTCTTTCAATATTTAATGGAATCGGTAACCTAATTACTATTGGAATATTTTGTTTAAGTAGTTTTCTGGGGGTAACCGTAGGAGCACGCCGGGGGCCCGATCTTATTAAATTAATATCCTTTTATAAGACCTCACAGGATTCGAGTATATCTTCAATTTACCCTAAAGTACTGGATACTAGTGCAATTATAGATGGACGGATATATGATGTCTGTCTAAGTAATTTCCTGGAGGGCCAACTAATTGTACCTAAATTTGTTATTGAAGAACTTCAGCATATAGCAGACTCTCCCGATAATATTCGCCGTAATAAAGGTAGGCGAGGACTGGAACTTCTTTCTAAAATGCAGAAACATTCAGACATAAAAATTGATATAATTGAAGCTAATATAACCGAAGAGAAAGATGTTGATAGTAAATTGCTGCGGCTTTGCAAACAGATAAATGCTGCTATTATAACGAATGATTATAATCTTAATAAAGTAGCTGAACTACAGGGGATCATGGTTCTTAATATTAATGAGCTGACTAATGCGGTTAAGGTTATCGTATATCCAGGTGAAACTATGCGTACAACCATAATAAAAGAAGGCAAGGAAGCTGGGCAGGGTGTGGGCTACCTGGAAGATGGTACAATGGTAGTAGTTGAAGATGCTGGCCACGAGATCGGTAATGATCTGGATGTGATAGTTACAAGTGTTTTCCAGACTGCTGCTGGGCGCATGATTTTTACCCGCAAGGTACGCGAAGAAGGCCAAAGCAGTGTTAATAATGTCTTCAAAGGGGTACAAGAGGTGAATTTATATGGCTAACAACCTTGGGGTTGTTATTGCTGCAGCGGGAACTGGAACCAGGATGAAAAGTAAGATTAATAAACCTTATATGTTACTTAATGAATATCCGGTTTTAAACTATTCTCTCGATATTTTTGAACAATATAAAGCTGTTAATGAAATCATTATTGTTGTTCACCCATATGAGATCACATATTGTCAACAGGAGATAGTAAAGAAATTCGGCTATCGTAAAGTTAAACAAGTTGTTCCTGGAGGCAAAGAGCGGCAAGATTCTATATGGGCAGGGCTGCAACTACTTGATAAAGAAACTGGCTATGTAGCTGTACATGATGGTGCACGTCCACTTCTTACGGTAGCTCTCCTTAATGAATTATTAGAAAAAGCTATGGAATGGGGCGCGGCTATTCCGGGGGTTTATTCCCGGGATAGCCTTAAAATGGTTGATAATAAGGGTTTTGTCGGCAAGACATTAGACAGGTCCAAGGTGGTATTAATTCAAACTCCCCAGATCTTCAGGTATACAGAGCTGGTTAAAGCTTATGTCAGGGCTAGGGCAGCAGGATTCCAGAGCACAGATGACTCGGCTTTATTTGAAAAATATATTGGTAAGGTTAAAATAGTGCCAGGTGACCATCATAATATAAAAATTACTTTTCCCGAGGACTTAATTATTGCCCAATCATTGCTTAACATAAGGTCTAAAGGGTAAAAGTGGTTTCTCTGCCAAGAAAGATCAGTATGTTTAACAGTTATTGGTACAGGCAGTACCTGTTTTCGATTATCCTGATGATGATAGGTCCGGGGGTTATTTGTAATACATAGGGGGAAGTAATTTTGCGTATTGGCAACGGTTATGATGTTCATCGCCTGCAGGCAGGACGAAAGTTAATTTTAGGCGGAATAGAGATTGAGTACCCTTTAGGTTTGGAGGGACACTCCGATGCCGACGTATTGCTTCACGCTATAAGTGATGCTCTTTTAGGAGCAGCTGGTCTAGGAGATATTGGTTATCACTTTCCTGATAACGATATATCTTACCAGGGGGCTAGTAGTCTTTATCTGCTGGGGGAAGTGGGTGGTAAGCTTAGCCAGGCAGGTTTGGTAGTAGTTAATATCGACAGTACCATAATTGCCCAGAAACCGAGGTTAGCACCTTATATAGACCAGATGTGTCAGAATATAGCTCGGGCTTTGCATATCAAAAGAGAGCAGGTTAATGTAAAGGCTACCACTACGGAAGGCCTTGGATTTACCGGAAGGCAAGAAGGAATATCAGCTCTAGCTGTAGCCTTGATAGAAGATGCGTAAATAAAGATAACCGGAGGTATTTATGAGTAAAATTAAAGTAAGATTTGCACCTAGTCCTACAGGACCATTACATATAGGAGGAGCCCGTTCGGCCTTATTTAATTATCTGTTTGCCCAGCATAATAAAGGTAACTTGGTATTAAGAAGTGAAGATACCGATTTGGATCGGTCCCGCCGGGAATATGAAGACGAAATAATAGATTCATTAGAGTGGTTAGGAATTAGTTGGAATGAAGGTCTGAAAAAAGGCGGGGAAAGTGGGCCTTATCGCCAGACTGAACGCTTGGAGTTTTATGAGGAATATACTAAACGCTTAATTCAAACTGGTCAGGCCTATTACTGTTTTTGCAGTGAGGCTGAATTAGAGGCCGAACGCCAGGAGGCGATGGCTAGCGGGCAGATGCCAGGTTACTCTGGCCGTTGTCGCTATCTTAAGGCTGAAGAGATTGAGGATAAGCTTAACCAGGGTCAAAAACCGGTTATACGCTTCAGGGTTCCTTCTAACCGGATTTATGTAGTAGACGACCTAGTTCGGGGAAGGGTTAGTTTTGAGAGTAATAATATTGGAGATTTTATTATTGTTAAATCAGATGGTATACCCACATATAATTTCGCCGTGGTTATAGATGATGTCCTAATGGGGATAACACATGTAATTAGGGCGGAGGAGCATTTATCCAATACTCCACGGCAGTTAATGATCTATGATGCATTAAACTTAAGACGGCCCGAATTTGCTCATATTTCATTAATATTAGGCAGCGACCGCCAGAAGATGAGTAAGCGCCATGGGGCTACCTCCCTGGTTCAATACCGGGAAATGGGGTACTTGCCCGAAGCCTTGTTTAACTTTTTAGCCCTGTTGGGTTGGTCTCCCAAGGGAGAAGAGCAGATTCTTGCCCGGGATGAAATAATTAAATCCTTTACCCTGGAGCAGGTTGCCAAAAACCCGGCGGTTTTTGATCTGGATAAGTTAAATTGGATTAACCAGCAGTATATTAAACAAAAAGACCATGAGGAATTAAAGGAGTTGATGATGCCATATATTAAGCAGTCCCCATTTGCGGAAGATGTAGCCAAGCTTAATAAAGAGCAGCTTGACCTCTTGGTAGAGGTACTGCGGGATCGGGTTGTTTGCCTGACAGATGTTAGCCAAGAGCTTAAGGAATTTTTCGCCAAGCCTGAATATGGTACCGAGGCTCTGGAGGTTCTGCAGGCTGATGGAGCACAAAAGGTATTGGAGACTTTTGTTGCTGGTTTACCTAAGTTTGGTGAAGCTGCGGAGATTAAACAGTTTATTAAAACAATTACCAAAACCTTAAAACTAAGGCCTAAGGATGTTTTTATGCCCTTACGCTGCGCCCTAAGTGGAAAAACTCACGGCCCTGATCTACCCTACCTAATCTTTGTCTGGGGCCGGGAAGAATCCCTGCGTCGTATTAACTACAGCCTGGAAAAGGTTAAGATACGTATAAGCGAATAAGGTAATTATTTTTATCTGTGTTGCGTGCCTTTTTGCCCACAGGGTATGCCCTGTGGGCATAGCCCCTGGCCTGCGGGTTTCAGTCCGGGCATTAACTTACGTATATATTAATTTAAAGCTCCGGTATTTTTTAGGTTTACTTTAACATTGACATTGATAATAGCCTTTTCAATAAATCCTTCATCAATCTGGTCCTCCAGTTCTTTACGCCATTGGGCCAGGGCATATTTACTTATATCAATGCAGTCGGTCTTAAAATCTGACTGCATTTTCCTGATAAACTGGGTACATTCATTTTTTATATCTGCTGCTACTTGCTCTTCAATCATTTCCAACATTGCTTTATTATCAGTAAATTTTTGCTTATTTTCATGATCAACCAAGGTACCATCCAGGTTTATATTTATTTGAAAGATAAATTCGTCCCTGCTGCGCTGTAATTTAACTTTGCGCTTATTTTTTACTAATATAGTTCCCCGGTCAATTACTTTATCTCGATTAATAGTATACGGTATGTAGCCTGTTGCTTTTAATCCCCGGAGTAAAACCAGGGAGCGGGTCTCGGCAGTGCTTATTTTGGCAATCAGCTTGTCTTTATTAAAAATGCCTGTACCAGAAATCGTGATATCTTCATTTTCTTTTCTTATCAGTGGTACTACCGGATTTTTCCCTTTGGCACTCGCTTGGCTTATAAATTTTTGCAGGGTAGTAACTGGTAAAAAAGCCCTTTTATCAGCTTCTTCTAACAGCATTTCAAGTAAAATTGCCACGTTATCCCAATCTTCTGGTTTAGTATTAATTATTCTATCTGTGCGTCCTTCTGTTACTGCCATAACTACTGATCCCGGGGTCTGTGGGTTACGATATAACGAATCCAGTATAGGCCGCACCCCTTTTGCCGCTATTTTTTCGCCGATTAATTCTACTTTTATAATGCCCGGTATGAAAGTTTTGGGATTTATATAAGCCCGCAAGTCACGGGTACCTGCTATTGATGATCCTGCCATAGTAGTTATCCTGACTTTACTGGGAGCTTGTGGTTCCAGATTGGGCGTAAGTACTGTAACATCATATATGGTCGGTTGGCCGAACTGTAATTCTTCTGTCTCATTTAAATCCAACCCGCCGACTAATAGAATCGACCTATCCGTAATATCCTGACCGTCCCAACATCCAGGTATAGTTGTAAATGATAAAATAAAGATAAATAACAAAAAAATATTTTTAAACAACTTGTTTCACCTTCTTTCCCTGCCGGAAGGCTACTGCCAGATAAAGCAGGGGGTAACCTAAACCAAAAGCTACGAATATATAACTAGCAATATAAGAAAACTCCAATGCTTCATATAAATCCCGGGGAATGAATGTTAATAAATAAATTATTAAACCAGAACCAGCAACTACCAGGGGATAATATTTCTTCACATCGAGCTGGAACAAGCGGGTAGCGGAAAAAGATGCCATACAAGTTGCGTTAATAACAGGGCGAAAGGCAACCGACCACAAGAACATAAATAATAAATCCATCCGCTCGAGAACCGGGATACTGACAGAGTTTAAGAGTGTTAACAGCGGATACAGTTGATTCTGGATGTTTTCAGATCCGAATACCAGCAAACAGCTAGCAGTAACGAACACGTAGCTAAGTACAACTAGTGTTAAAGCACCTAAGCCCGCCTTTAATACTTCATCTTTACGGGTAACCATAAAATAAGCCAACATAAGAATATCCATTCGCCCATAATCGTAAAACGTGAAAAAAGTCCCCTGTAACATTTGGGAGATACTAGTTTCACCGACAGGTAATAAATTGATGTAATCTCCATGCATAAATAAAGGCGGGATTAAGAATAAAAAAAGCGGTAACAACAGGTAAAAAAAGAGTTCGTTAAGTCTTCCGACTACCTGGGCTCCTTTGCTGGCTATATAAACAGTCCCGGCCAGGATCATGAAGCAAATTACGGGCAAGGGGGTCTGGGGCAGCAAGAATAAGGAAATTAAACTGGCAAACCTATATACAAAGGCGGCTTCGAATATAATAATATAGAAAATAAAAACCATTGCTAACCCGGTACCCAGGAATTTACCAAATAGAGCGTGTGACATCGCGGTAAAATCCATATGGGGGAAACGTTTTCCCAGCTTTTCAATTAACACCAGGGACAGAAGAGGAACAATGGCACCTAAAATTACCGCTATCCAGGCATTATGCCCGGCTGCAGTGCTGACTAACCGGGGTTGAGTAATAATCCCCACCCCGACCAGGGAGCCAATTATAATAAATAACAGTTGTTTACTGGTAATTTGAAACTCCGGGTTACTAATATTTATCCCTCCCTCTTGTTATCCTGGCGTATCTTATCTTGACTGGGGATGGAAAAAGGCCGCTTTTTCATTTTTGCCAGCGGAATTCGGAAAATGGCATCTTTTAAATCTGGGTAGCGGGTAGGGGCCAGGGGAGCCAAAAAAGGAACTCCCATACTTTTTAAGCTAATAAGATGGGTAATTATAATCAACCATCCTAAAGCGAACCCAAATATTCCAAAAGTGGCTGCTAAAACCATTATGGGAAGGCGCAATATTCGGGTGATCAAAGCCAGGCCGGGAGAGGAAAGTGTAAAAGTACACATGGTTGTAAAAGCTACTACAATTATGGCAGCTGGACTGGCTAGTTTAGCATTAATAGCGGCTTGTCCCATAATTATGCCGCCAACAACCCCCACTGTCTGCCCGACAAAACCTGGTAAGTGAAGGCCGGCCTCAATAACTAATTGCATTATCAATTCCATTACTAAAACTTCAATTACTGCAGGAAAGGGCACTTCATTGCGAGACTGGGCTAAAGGTACCAACAGCTCAGAGGGGATTAATTCAGGCTGGAAACTTATAAATGCTATGTATAGGGCTGAACTAGATATACTCAGAAAAAAAGCAATATAGCGTAATAACCTGATAAAAGAACTAATTAATGGCGTTTCTAAATAATCACCGGGAGATTGGAAGAATTCCACAAAAAGGGTAGGAAGGGTAAGGGCGGTAGGTGTACCTTGTTCAATTAACAGTACTCGCCCTTCTAGTAATTGCATAATTGCCTTATCCGGTTTTTCCGTATTGCGCAATTTATAAAACCAGGGTGATGGTTCAATTAATTGTTCCAGCATACCTGATCCCATCACTGCATCGACGTTTAAGTTATTTATTCTAGTTTCCACTTCAGCTACAATTTGCGGGTCAGCAATATCTTCGATATAGATAATAGCTATTTGAGTACGGCTGCGCTTACCCACAATACTTTTTTTTACCACCAATTTTGGATCACGCAACAGGCGTCGAATCATAGAAATATTTACATCAAGGTTTTCAATAAAACCTTCGCGCGAGCCGCGCAGCCCTCTCTCGGCTACAGGTTCAGTAATAGCCCGGTACTCGCCCTTCTGAATATTTACTAATAACACTTCGCCAGTCTGATCAAACATTAAAATCAGCATTCCGTCAAAAAGATTTTGGACAAGATCGGCTAGCCGGTCGGTTTTCTTTGTCTGGGCTACAGTTAATATAGTATTGGCAATTCTATCTGCTAAGCTAGCTTTTCCTATATCAGGATTAGACTTATCCTCTAAAGTGCTAAACATGAGCGGTGAAAGTATATCCTGGTTAAGTATATCCACATCAATAATTCCATTAATATACACTGCCGCTGCCTTAAGGGAAGGGTTTCCCTGCAGATAAAAGGTGTGGTTTATGATATCCACATTTTTTTCAATATGAGGCTTTAACATTGCTTGTTTATCCGCTAAACCAGGTGGCAAAATTATATCAGGAATACTCAAGTTTTCCTGATCTTTTACTGTTTCCGCCGGCATAAGTTTTTTTGGTATTTTTCTCAATTCTATATATCTCCTGACCTTTTCCATAATTTTTGCCATAATTAAATTTTTATGCAGAATTAATAAAAAATTAGGAATAATAGGTATCGGAATGTCCCTAACCCCAGGATAACATGATGTTTTATCAGATTTAAAAAATTTCCTTTTGTGCTTATATTTGTGCTTATAAAAATAATTGTCTATCTTGGTTGACTTTAATTAAGCACCTGCATATAATTTTAGTAATTCTATAAGATAAATGCTGTGAATAGGAGAAGTAGGGCTACTAATCGCTGCCAGAGAAAAGAGGTCACCGGCTGAAAGCCTCTTACAGAAAGAAGTAGTTGTGAAATGCGCCTGGGAGCAGGCATGTTGAAGATAGTAGGCATGCCCGGTGAAACCGTTAATTTAAGAAGTGGAACCTGTCTATAATAGCAGTGTTCAATAAGAGTGGAACCGCGGAATATGGCCTTTCGCCTCTTTAAGGAGACGAAAGGCCTTTTTACATAAAATAGAAGGAGGATACACATGTTTACCAGACTTAAAAGGGAGATTAAGGTAGTCTTTGAAAGAGATCCGGCAGCCCGGAGCATTTGGGAGGTAATTTTTTGTTATCCAGGATTTCATGCGATTATCTTTCACCGTATAGCTCATTTCTGTTATATAAAAAAATGTTATTTTATAGCAAGGTTGATTTCTCACATAAGCCGCTGGCTAACCGGGATAGAAATCCATCCTGGGGCCACCATTGGTGAAGGTGTTTTTATTGACCACGGCAGTGGTATTGTTATTGGAGAAACTGCAGAAATAGGTGATAATGTTACTATGTATCAAGGTGTTACCTTGGGAGGAACGGGCAAGGAAAAAGGTAAGCGCCACCCTACTGTGGGCAATAATGTGGTAATAAGTGCTGGAGCCAAGGTTCTCGGGGCTATTAAAATAGGTGATAACGTTAAAATCGGCGGTGGTTCTGTGGTATTAAAAAGTGTTCCGTCTTTCTGTACGGTTGTAGGTGTTCCAGGCAGAATAGTAGTTCGCAATGGAGTGCGGGTAGTAGATAGCCAAAACGAGATTGACCTTGAACATAATCAATTACCTGACCCTATAGCTGATACCCTTATTGCCATGCAGGCTAAAATTGAAGAACTGGAAAAACGCCTGCAATCTTATGAAAACGAGGTGAACAATCATGCGGGTTTACAACACTCTCACTGGCAGGAAAGAAGAGCTGGTAACTCTTGAACCCCATAAGGTAAAAATTTATGTATGTGGGCCAACTACCTACAACTATATTCATCTGGGTAATGCCCGGCCTTTGGTAGTTTTTGATACCCTGCGCCGTTACCTGACCTATATAGGCTATGATGTAACTTATGTGCAGAACTTTACCGATGTAGATGATAAAATAATTAAACGCAGCCTGGAGGAGGAGGTAGATCCTTTAACTCTTGCTGCCAATTATATTAATGAGTACTTCCAGGATGCTGATACTTTAAATATATTGCGGGCCGATGTGCACCCGCAGGTAAGCCAGCATATAAGAGAAATTATTGAGGCCATAAGTAAACTTATAGCTAAAGGTTTTGCCTATATGATTGACGGTGATGTGTATTACCGGGTAAAAAGTTTTAAGGAATATGGTAAACTATCAGGCCGCAGCCTGGAAGATCTTTTAGCTGGGGCCCGGATAGAGGTGGATGAGCGCAAAGAGGAACCTGTTGATTTTGCCTTGTGGAAAAGAGCCAAACCGGGAGAGCCGTATTGGGAGAGTCCCTGGGGTAAGGGACGTCCGGGGTGGCACATAGAGTGCTCAGTAATGGCTAATAAATACCTGGGAGATACTATTGATATACATGGTGGCGGAAATGATTTAATTTTCCCCCATCATGAAAATGAGATAGCTCAGGCGGAAGCACTTACAGGTAAAACTTTTGTTAATTACTGGATGCACAATGGTTTTATCACGGTTAATAATGAAAAAATGTCTAAATCTTTGGGAAACTTCTTTCTTTTAAGAGATGTACTGGCTAAATTCCCGGCTAATGTAGTTCGCTTTTATCTAATTGCTACTCATTATCGGAGTCCACTGGATTTTGATGATAGCAAACTGGAGGAAGCGCGCAAGGCTTTAGGGCGTTTGCAGACTACACTATTATTAAGTGACGAGTTTAAGCGTGGAGGTTATAACGAAGAATTAAAGCTTACCGGTAAAGCCGCAAGGTTCTATGAAGAGGTAACTGCTGCTAAACAGGATTTTATTGCTGCACTGGAAGATGATTTTAACACCGCCCGGGCCTTAGGATCTCTTTTTGCCATCTCTCACCGTATTAATAACTACCTGGCATCAGCCCAGGCGGATAATCCATTAGATCAGCTGGCAGTTACGCAAACAACAGCTATTTTTAGAGAGTTGGGAGATATACTAGGTATCTTTTTTGGTAAGGAAGGTTATGAGAGCACTGGAGTTAATAACGTACTTGATATATTAGCTGGTCTGCGCCGGGACGCTCGTCAGGAGAAAAACTACCAGCTAGCAGATGATATTCGTGATTTCTTGGCTAACCTCGGTATAACCAGTGAAGACACCATTGATGGAACCCGTTATCGCTATGAATATCCCCCGGAGCTGGCCTTGCTGGTAGAAAAGCTTATTATGTTACGGTCCAGTTTTAAGCAAAAAAAGCAATATGATAAAGCTGATTATATAAGGGATAGCTTGCAAGAGGCAGGAATTGGGTTAGAAGATACCCGGGAAGGGGTTAGGTGGAAGATTGCTAAGGTTTGATAAAATAAGTACTAACCCATTACGTGAATACTCGCCAGTAGTTCTGGCTTATGTTGGCGATGCGGTGTTTGAATTATTAGTTAGAACCCATGTGGTTACAACAGGTTTGAAAAAAGTGAGGAATATTCATCATGATACGGTAGAGTTGGTACAAGCCCAGAGCCAAGCCCGGCTTACCCGACAGCTTTTCCAGGAATTAAGCGAAGAAGAACAGGATATTGTAATAAGAGGGAGAAATGCAAAAAGTACCCCGCCCCGGCATGCTGACCCGGTAGATTATAAGTTAAGCACGGGTTTTGAAGCATTACTAGGGTACTTGTATCTTAAAGGTGATGAGGATCGGATTCTATATCTGGTTAATAGGGCATTTGAATTAGTTAATTAATAATTATCGTATCTTTTAAAGTTTGTATGCTGTTTTTTCCGCTCATAGTTTGGTGTTTTAATTATTAGGAGGTGCAACAATGATTATACAAAAACCTCGGGTGCTAGTTCCTGAGCAGGCTCTGAGCCAAGATATTCTTTTACGTCTGGAACGATATTCCCGGGTTTGTTATAAGTCGGAAGCCAGGATGGAGGAAAGAGGGAATCCTGAATTTTTAAAGGGATTAATTAAACTTGGACATGAATCGATAATAGAACATGAAAAGGCTACAGTATTGTTTGTAATTGACCGGGGGATATCCCATGAAATAGTTAGGCACCGAATAGCTGCCTATAGTCAAGAATCTACCCGTTACTGTTGCTATAGCCAGGATAAATTTGGCCATGAAATCGCGGTAATCGAACCATACTTTTTCCTTGATGATAAAATTGCTTACAGGCAATGGCAAGCAGCCTGCGAGACAGCGGAAAAGAGCTATATGGCTTTGCTTGGAGCTGGACGCTCTGCCCAGGAAGCTCGTTCGGTCTTACCCAATTCACTAAAAACGGAGATAGTGGTTACATACAATATGAGGGAATGGCGGCATTTTTTCCGCTTGCGGTGTGATGTTGCTGCCCATCCCCAGATGAGACAAGTAGCTATACCGCTTCTTCTATATTTTCAGGAACAAATGCCTAGTCTATTTGATAATATAGAATATGATAAATCTTTTCCCCAGGAACATTATGCCCAGGTAGTAATAACTGATGATTTGTTTAATATGAGTCATTAGGAGATAGCTGTAATGAATGAAGTATTAACCGGGATTAATAGCGTTACCGAGGCTCTTATGGGGCGGCGTAAAATCAAGCATATATATATTTTAGAAACCCGCCGGGATAAACGAATAGATACTATAACTCACCTGGCCGAGAAAAAGGGTGTCTACGTTCAATATGTAAATAAACAGCAATTACTCCAAATGAGCGGTAAAGTTAATAATCAGGGCGTAGTGGCATTTACGGAAAGTTATAAATATGCTGACTTGAATGAGATTTTGCAATTAGCCCAGGATCGTGGAGAAGATCCATTAATTTTGATTCTGGATGGATTGGAGGATCCCCAAAACCTAGGTTCTATTATAAGAACAGCGGAATGCGCCGGTGTACACGGGATAGTTATACCGCGCCATGGTGCTACTGAGGTTAGTGATGCTGTGGCCAGGGCTTCTGCAGGGGCAGTTGAACATTTCCTCATAGCACGTGAAGTAAATTTGGTTAATGTTATAAAAGATCTTAAAAAGGAAGGGCTCTGGATAGTGGGAGCTGATACGGGAGCAGAAAGTAACTTTTTCTCAGTATCTTTTCCTGAAGCATTAGCTTTAGTAATTGGATCAGAAGGAAAAGGTATCCGCAGGCTGGTTAAAGAAAACTGCGACTACCTGGTAAAGATACCCATGCTGGGAAAATTAAATTCACTTAATGCCTCGGTCTCAGCGGCTTTACTAATATATGAAGTACTAAGACAGAGAATTGTAAAACCATAAAAAGGTAATAATACCCTTACTATAACCTTGACGTTGTTGGGCTCTGCAGATATAATAAAATGTGTTAATTCTTCTTTAGCCCACTATTACTAATAATTTGAACTGTTATGGAGGCGATTGAATGCCCGGTTCTGTCGCTACTGCTCAGCAAATCCCATTTACGTTTACCGAAATGACTGATGAAGAAATAGTGGATCTTGCTCAACAGGCTGATCAGTTTGCTATTGAATTTTTGGTGGACAAATATAGGAATTTTGTTAGAGCCAAGGCAAGATCGTACTTTCTAATAGGAGCAGATAAGGAAGATATTATCCAGGAAGGTATGATAGGCTTGTTTAAAGCTATCCGCGATTATAGACTAGACAAGCTTACTTCATTTCGAGCCTTTGCGGAATTATGTATAACTAGGCAGATTATTACCGCAATAAAAACTGCTACCAGGCAAAAGCATATTCCCTTGAATTCATATGTTTCTCTTAACAAACCTGTTTATGATGAGGATTCAGATCGGACTCTAATTGATATACTTTCTACTTCGAGAATTAGTAATCCCGAAGATATAATAATTAGTAGGGAAGAATTTATATTTATTGAGAAAAAGATGGGGGAGATGCTGAGTTCCTTGGAGTGGAAAGTACTTATGGCTTACCTGGAAGGCAAATCATATCAGGAGATTGCCGTAGATCTTAAACGTCATGTTAAATCTATTGATAATGCTTTGCAAAGGGTAAAAAGGAAACTGGAAAAATATCTAGATGATAGAAGCGAATCATAACATTTGTATATATTTAGGGCTTTACCCGTAATTAAGGCTGGATTCTATGGAATAGCTATTGACTTTAGCTAGCTCAGAGTATAAAATATTATTTGCTGAGCCGAGCTAGCTCAATCGGTAGAGCAGCTGATTTGTAATCAGCAGGTTGCGGGTTCAAGTCCTGTGCTCGGCTCCAGGAAAAAATATAATGGAGGGATACCCAAGCGGCCAAAGGGGGCAGACTGTAAATCTGTTGGCGACGCCTTCGAAGGTTCGAATCCTTCTCCCTCCACCATAATTGACGCGGGATGGAGCAGTTGGTAGCTCGTCGGGCTCATAACCCGAAGGTTGTCGGTTCAAGTCCGGCTCCCGCAACCAATAATTATCCAGCTTCCGCAAGGAAGCATAAGATAGGTAGTCCTGAAAAGGGTAACCAATAAATATCCAGCTTCCGCAAGGAAGTATAAGATTGGTGGTACCCGAAGGGTGCAACCAAAAGTACTGCCCATATAGCTCAGTCGGCAGAGCGTATCCTTGGTAAGGATAAGGTCACCGGTTCAAGTCCGGTTATGGGCTCCAGTGGCGGCGTAGCTCAGCTGGCTAGAGCATACGGTTCATACCCGTAGTGTCAGGGGTTCAAATCCCTTCGCCGCTACCATACAGTTTATTATTGAGGAGTGGGATATATTCTCACTTCTTTTATTTTATTTCAATATTGGGTAGAATAGAGTTTAAATGATAAATAATAAAAACAGAAGGTGAGAGATAAGGATGGCAAAAGCAAAATACGAGAGGACCAAACCTCATCTTAACATTGGAACCATAGGTCACGTAGACCATGGGAAAACAACTTTAACTGCAGCAATCACCATGACCTTAGCCAAAGTAGGAGGAGCCAAAGCAACCTCATATGATGAGATCGACAAAGCACCCGAAGAAAGAGAAAGAGGAATAACCATCAACACCTCCCATGTAGAATATGAGACAGAAACAAGGCATTATGCACATGTAGACTGCCCCGGTCACGCAGACTACATAAAGAACATGATAACCGGTGCAGCCCAGATGGATGGTTCCATACTTGTAGTATCATCAGCAGATGGACCTATGCCACAGACCAGGGAGCATATACTCCTGTCCCGGCAGGTAGGGGTACCCTATATAGTAGTATTCATGAACAAAATTGATATGGTAGATGACGACGAACTCTTAGAATTAGTAGAAATGGAAATCAGGGAACTATTAAGTGAATATGAATTTCCCGGAGATGACATTCCAGTAATAATGGGATCGGCCCTAAAAGCCCTGGAATGTGGATGTGGCAGCAGAGAGTGTGAATGGTGCAAGCATATATGGGAACTAATGGATGCAGTTGACAGCTATATCCCCATGCCGGAGAGAGCAACTGACAAGCCTTTCCTGATGCCAATAGAAGACGTATTCACCATAACCGGAAGAGGAACCGTAACAACTGGCAGGGTAGAAAGAGGCCAGGTCAAAGTAGGAGACGAAGTAGCCATAGTCGGAATGCGGGAAGAAATCAGGAAGACCGTATGTACAGGCGTAGAAATGTTTAGAAAACTCTTAGACTTTGCCCAGGCAGGAGACAACATAGGGACCTTATTAAGAGGAGTAGACCGGAAAGAAGTAGAAAGAGGCATGGTATTGGCCAAGCCGGGGAGCATACAACCCTTAACCAAATTCAAGGCAGAAGTATATGTACTGACCAAAGAAGAAGGCGGCAGACATACACCATTCTTTGGAGGATATCGTCCCCAGTTTTATTTTAGGACAACAGATGTAACCGGAATAATCCAACTGCCCGAAGGAGTAGAAATGGTAATGCCGGGTGACAATGTCCAGATGGCAATAGAATTAATAACCCCAATAGCAATAGAAGAAGGACTGCGCTTCGC
>JBMNOV010000044.1:0-15357 GCA_050943255.1 Syntrophomonadaceae bacterium | reverse complement strand
GGACAACAGATGTAACCGGAATAATCCAACTGCCCGAAGGAGTAGAAATGGTAATGCCGGGTGACAATGTCCAGATGGCAATAGAATTAATAACCCCAATAGCAATAGAAGAAGGACTGCGCTTCGCTATACGTGAAGGTGGAAGGACTGTAGGGGCTGGCGTAGTTACCAGCTTGTAACGACTATTTTTATTTAAAGTTTTTTGGATAAATATGTAGATTGATATAGAGCTTTCTGTTGACACTGGAATCCTATTGTGCTAGATTATTTTAGGATTTCTGTGCACAGGATGGAGGTGTACTTAGGTGAGAGTTGGTATTACGCTGGCATGTTCAGAATGCAAACAACGTAACTATATGACAACTAAAAATAAAAAAAAGCATGCTGAAAAAATGGAACTGAAAAAATATTGTAAATTCTGTAATTCGCACACGCTGCATAGAGAGATTAAGTAAAATCAGGGATGTGAATGATGGTGACTAAATCTACTTCCGCAAGCAGGGATTCCGGTAGTAAGAGATGGGCTGACACTAAACAATATTTTACCAATATTCATAATGAACTAAGAAAAGTTCACTGGCCTAACCGGCAACAGCTTGTTGCTTATACCGGGGTAGTGCTTTTTTCGGTAACCATTGTGGCTCTAATTATCTGGTTATTTGACTCTGGATTATCCTTTTTATTGCAAGAATTAATTGCAGCCTTTGCTTAAACATGGAGGAGGTGGTTCCAATTATTGATACTAAATTGGAACAGGATATTAATGGTGAGAATCTAAATAAAGAAGAAACGACCGTGAAAAGCAAAGCGCAAGGGGAATGGTATGTAGTACATACTTATTCTGGCTATGAAAACAAAATTAAGCTTGACCTATCTAAACGGGTAGAATCAATGGGGATGCAGAACAAGATCTTTGATATTATTATACCTGAAGCCCAGGAAGTTGAGTATAAAGGTGGTAAGAGGAAAGTCACCAGCCGTAGAGTTTTTCCAGGCTATGTTATAGTTAACATGATTATGGATGAGGACTCTTGGTATGTAGTTCGTCATACCCCTGGAGTAACTGGATTTGTTGGTAGTGGGAATAAGCCAGTGGCATTACAAGGTGATGAGATACAAAAAATACTACAGCAGATGGGTCTGGTTGAGAGCAAACCTAAAATCATAGATATTGCAATTGGGGAAAATATCAGGGTAAAAACCGGACCGTTTGCTAACTTTGAAGGGGTTGTCAGGGAATTAATACCTGATCGTGGCAAAATTAGGGTTAATATATCTATGTTTGGCAGGGAAACTCCAGTAGAACTGGATTACGAACAAATTGAAAAAGTATAAGGAGGTGGGAAAATGGCCAAGAGAGTAATAGGAAAAGTATCATTGCAAATAGCTGCAGGTAAGGCTACACCGGCACCACCAGTAGGTCCCGCCTTGGGTCAGTACAGTGTGAACATAATGGGTTTTTGTAAAGAGTATAATGCCAAAACATCTAATCAGGTTGGTTCAATTGTACCCGTAGAGATAACCATCTATGAGGACCGGTCTTTTACCTTTATACTTAAATCACCACCAGCATCTGACCTGCTAAAGAAAGCAGCTAATGTAGAAAAAGGCTCCGGCGAGCCTAATCAGAAAAAGGTTGGTAAAGTAACTAGGGCGAAAATTATTGAAATTGCCGAAGTGAAAAAAGCTGATCTGAATGCTGCTGACATAGATGCGGCAGTAAGAATGATAGAAGGTACAGCGCGCAGTATGGGTTTGGAAGTTATTGATTAGTCGTAATAACGTGGGAGGATAAAGTCCGCATAAACCACAGGAGGTAATTATTATGAAGAGAAGCAAAGCATATCAAGAAGCTGTAAAAAAACTAGATCGTAATCATTTATACGAACCGGCTGAAGCCCTGCAACTGGTAAAGGATATGTCAAGTGTTCGTTTTGATGAGACAGTGGAAGTTCACATTAAACTAGGAGTAGATCCTCGTCACGCTGATCAGCAGGTAAGAGGAACTGTAAGCTTGCCTCATGGCACGGGTAAAACTCGTAAGGTATTGGTATTTGCCAAAGGGGACAAACAAAAGGAAGCTGAAAATGCCGGAGCCGATTTCGTAGGAGCCGAAGAATTGGCGGAAAAAATTCAAGGCGGTTGGTTTGATTTTGATGTAGCTGTAGCTACCCCGGACATGATGGCGGTTGTTGGTAGATTGGGGAAAATATTAGGGCCGCGTGGTCTTATGCCTAATCCCAAATCAGGTACTGTTACTTTTGATATCGAGCGCACCATAAAAGAATTAAAAGCAGGCCGTATCGAATACCGGGTTGATAAAACAGCTATAATTCATGCTCCTATTGGCAGGGTATCATTTGAAGTGGAGAAACTTTTGGAGAACCTAAATGTCTTTGCTGAAGCCCTGATAAAAGCAAGGCCGGCAGCTGCTAAAGGACAGTATATGCGCTCTATAACTATATGCTCCACTATGGGGCCTGGGGTTAAAGTTAACCCGCTTGTACTAATGTCAGCTAACAGGTAAAGTAATTTATATTACAACTATAACAAACGAATATGCAACTGTAGACAGCCGGTGGTACAACCTTAAAGAACACTAACGTTCGCCTGCCGAGGTTTTAAAATAACAACTGTGAACCAGTTTACAACCTCTGCCGCCATATGTCTGCAGGGGTTTTTTGTTCGTAATCCTATTATAAGGGGGTGAGAACTTTGCCAAATATAGAAAAGAAGCAAGAGGTAGTAAAAAATATCGAACAGAAGCTACAGGACTCTACCCTAGTAGTTTTTACTGACTATCGTGGTATTAAAGTAGATGAAATGACTAATTTGAGGGACAAACTTAGAATGCCTGGAGTTGAATTTAAAGTTTTAAAAAACACCATGGTTGAATTTGCCCTTAAGAATACGGGTCATGAGGATGTCATTGCTTTTACTTTTGGTCCTAATGCAGTTTTATTTAGTAATGAAGATCCGGTTGCTCCAGTTAAAGTTATATATGATTTTATAAAACAGTACAAAAAACTGGATGTAAAGGTTGGAATTCTGGAAGGTCAGATTATTACTTCAGAAAGAATTAAAGCACTGGCAGACTTGCCGCCACGGGAAGTATTGCTATCCCAGGTTCTGGGAACCATGCAGGCGCCTATTACGAGTTTGGCCTATGTGCTAAATGCGAATATTGCTGGTTTGGCCCGGGCGCTTGATCAAATTCGGATGCAAAAAGAGGCTAGTTAAAAAAGTTAAAAGGTTTGATGAACTTCATCTTAAATTGTCGGGTAAATAAAAGGAGGTTATTTTTGTGAGCAAAGTACAGGAAGTTATAGATATTGTTAAAGGGTTAACCGTTCTTGAATTATCAGAGTTGATTAAGGCTTTAGAAGAAGAATTTGGCGTAAGCGCCGCTGCCCCAATGGCAGTAGCGGCAGCCCCAGGAGCAGCAGGTGCAGGAGCAGCTGCGGAAGAAGCTGAAGAGAAAACTGAATTTGATGTAATTCTTACTTCTGCTGGAGAAAAGAAAATTAATGTAATCAAAGTTGTCAGAGAGATAACCGGGCTAGGATTAAAAGAAGCTAAAGCCCTGGTTGACGAAGCTCCTAATCCGGTCAAGGAGAAGGTTTCCAAGGATGAGGCTAATGAAATCAAAGCTAAACTTGAAGAAGCAGGAGCTGCGGTAGAAGTAAAATAATTTAAGATAGTAACATGTTAAGTGGTTATTTTAAGACAGTTTCCTTTAAATAAGGCAACTGTCTTATTATATATATGATTTTTTCTTTTTCTTTAATAGTTGAAAAAATACTTTCTCTATTATAACCTAGTTTCAGGTTTATTTTTATTAAGAAAGGGAAATCATGTATATGAAGAAATATTTCCCAGTTGCTATTACTGTTTTATTCCTTTTACTAGTTAGCTGTTCTCTTCTATATGCTGGTAATCTGGCAGCTTGGAATATTAAATGGAATTATGATAGCAGTTTGGATGAAACGGTTGCTATACAGGGTTACAAGGTTACTATTGATGCTAAAGGATGGGATACCCTTCATTCAGATCAAAAAACTATACTAACGCGCCATGTAACAGACTGGAATGAATATAGTAAATTACCTGATCAACTTCCTCTAGAAGTTAGACAGCATAACTTTTGGCTGATTAAGCTTAGTAATATTACTATGGTTAATAAGTTGAATACCGGTTCTCTCCTCGAACAACTGAAAGATAGCGGTGCAAATTTCGATATAAAGATAGAGGTACCAGGCATTGTTGTTAATAGTAATGCCGATAAAGAGGGGTATTTCTCAGCTGCCTGGAATTATGACAGTGGTAAGGTAATGAAACTTACAACTCTTGAATTTAACTGGTTAGCGCTTTTATTAGTTCTCTTTTTACTGTCTGCTTTAATTGTTTTCCTGATTTTCTTAAGAAGAATTAAAAGTATGGAGCAGTTTATAGCTTACGAATACTCGTTGGAAAAGGCGGTTGAGGAATTAGGTGACCCTGAAGGCAGTAAACCTGGAAAAAAATAAAAATAGTAGTTATTTTATCCTTGACGTTTTGCATAACCTATGCTAATATAAATAATTGCTATAATTATTACAGTACGGTGTTCGCTTATTATAGGCGATTTTATGCTTTTTTACTTACTGAGAGCGAGGTTTATGCTTAGGCCTTGCTTTTCACTCTTTTGGGAAATAATAAAAGGGGTGAATCATAGATGCCTCAGATCGAGAAATATGGTAAAGTACAAAGACTTAGCTATTCGCGGATTGAACAACCTATCGAATTACCTAACCTTATTCAAGTGCAGCTTAGTTCATTTGACTGGTTTCTTAAACATGGTTTAAGAGAGGCCCTGCACGAAGTATTTCCTATATCTGATTTCACGGGGAAACTGGAGCTAAGCTTTATTGATTACAGCTTAGGAGACCCCAAATATCAAGTTAATGAATGCAAAGAGCGGGATGTCAGTTTTCAGGCTCCACTTAAACTAAAAGTAAGGCTAACCGATAAAGAAACCGGCGAACTTAAAGAATCAGAGGTTTACATGGGAGATCTTCCCCTAATGACTGAAAAGGGAACCTTTGTTATCAATGGCGCCGAAAGGGTTGTAGTTAGCCAGCTAGTAAAGTCCCCCGGCGTTTATTTTAATGAAAGAATAGATGTCTCAGGTAAGACTTTATATGGTGCTACTATTATCCCTAATCGTGGAGCCTGGTTTGAGCTCGAGATGGATAGTGCCGGGGTTATCTATACACGTATTGATAAGACCAGGAAAATACCGGCAACTGTACTTTTGCGAGCCTTAGGGTATGAAACTAACGAAGCTATTGTAAACTTATATGGTGAAGATGAGTCTATAATTAAAACCCTTGAGAAAGACAGCAGTACGAATAAAAAAGAAGCATTAATTGAATTTTACCGAAGGTTGAGACCCGGTGAGATGGCTACTGAGGATGCAGCTGAACAACTGTTGAATAACCTCTTTTTTGATCCCCGGCGCTACGATTTAGCTGTAGTTGGACGCTACAAAATCAATAAAAAACTTGGCTTTGACACTCCTATTGAAATGAGACACCTAACCTATGATGATATTATAGCCACAATAGGTTATTTGCTGAAACTCATTAAAGGTGAAGGCAAGACTGATATCATCGATCACCTAGGTAATAGGAGGCTGCGCTCCATTGGCGAACTATTACAGAACCAATTTCGTACTGGACTGGTGCGTATGGAAAGAGTTGTAAGGGAAAGGATGAGCATCCATGATGTTGAGACCCTTACTCCCCAGGTGTTAATTAATATAAGACCCATTACGGCTGCTGTTAAAGAATTTTTCGGCAGTTCCCAATTATCGCAGTTTATGGATCAGACTAATCCCCTGGCTGAACTTACCCATAAAAGGCGTCTCAGTGCTTTGGGACCAGGCGGACTGACAAGAGAAAGAGCAGGATTTCAGGTTCGCGATGTTCACCACTCTCATTATGGCCGTATATGTCCTATTGAAACTCCAGAAGGTCCGAATATTGGGTTGATTGGATCATTAGCCACTTTTGGCCGGGTAAATGATTTTGGTTTTATCGAAACCCCTTACCGTAAAGTTGACAAGGAATCGGGACGGGTTTTAAATGAAATACATTATCTTTCTGCCGATGAAGAGGATGAGTATATGGTGGCTCAGGCTAATGCTCCACTGGATGAGAATGGTTATTTCATTGATGACCGGGTAGAAGTTAGGTATTTTGAAGAGATCCTGGAAATCCCTGTAAATAAGGTAGACTATATGGACGTATCTCCTAAACAGGTATTTAGCGTAGCCACATCATTAATACCTTTTTTGGAAAATGACGATGCCAACCGGGCCTTAATGGGAGCCAATATGCAACGACAGGCAGTACCTTTGCTTAAAACCGAAGCACCTATTATTGGGACTGGACTGGAGTATAAAGCGGCTAAAGATTCAGGTGCTGTTGTGGTATGTAAAAAGTCTGGAATAGTATTAAACGTTAGTGCTGACCAGATTATCATAAAAAATGATGAAGGATTTAAAGATACCTATAACCTATTAAAATTTATTCGCTCTAATCAGGGTACCTGCTACAACCAGAGACCAATTGTCAATGTGGGGGAAAGAGTGGAGTCTGGAGATGTTATTGCTGATGGTCCTAGTACCGACATGGGTGAGTTGGCTTTGGGACGTAATGTATTGGTAGCATTTATGCCCTGGGAAGGCTACAACTATGAAGATGCTATACTGATTTCGGAAAAACTGGTTAAGGAAGATATTTTTACATCTATCCATATAGAGGAATATGAATGTGAAGCTAGGGATACTAAACTGGGACCAGAAGAAATAACCCGGGATATACCTAATGTATCAGAAGATATGCTTAAAAATTTAGATGAGCAGGGGGTTATCCGGGTAGGTGCCGAAGTGCGGGCTGATGACATTCTGGTAGGAAAAGTAACACCCAAGGGGGAAACTGAACTAACCCCTGAGGAAAGGTTATTAAGGGCTATTTTTGGAGAAAAGGCTCGTGAAGTAAGAGACTCGTCGCTGCGTGTTCCTCACGGTGAAGCTGGTAAAATAGTAGCTGTAAAACGTTTTAGCCGGGAAAAGGGTGACGAACTGCCACCGGGTGTAAACCAGCTGGTACGAGTATATATTGCTCAAAAAAGAAAGATCTCTGAGGGAGACAAAATGGCCGGGCGTCATGGAAATAAAGGTGTTATATCCCGTATTATGCCTGAGGAAGACATGCCATTTTTAGAAGATGGTACACCGGTAGAGATTGTTTTAAATCCTTTGGGAGTCCCATCTCGTATGAATATTGGACAGATATTGGAATGCCACCTCGGATGGGCTGCAAGTGTTATGGGAATAAACATTGCTACACCAGTTTTTGATGGCGCTAATGAAGAAGATATATTTAAGAAGCTGCGTGAAGCAGGTCTGCCCGAAAGTGGTAAGACTATTCTTCGTGACGGCCGCTCGGGTGAACCGTTTGATCATGAGGTAACAGTAGGTTATGTATATATGCTAAAATTGGCTCACCTGGTTGATGATAAGATTCATGCCCGTTCAATTGGCCCCTATTCCCTGGTAACCCAGCAGCCACTTGGAGGAAAGGCCCAGTTCGGAGGACAAAGATTCGGGGAAATGGAAGTGTGGGCTTTAGAGGCATATGGAGCTGCCTACACCTTGCAGGAGATACTAACCGTAAAATCTGATGATGTAGTTGGTCGCCTAAAGACTTATGAATCTATTGTTAAAGGAGATAACATACCTGAACCAGGTGTTCCTGAAGGTTTTAAGGTATTAATAAAAGAGTTACAGAGCCTGGCCTTGGATGTACGTATTCTCTCAGGTAATGACCACGAAGTCGAAATTCGGGATACAGACTACGAGTTGAACGAGAAAGAAAAGGCTCGTGAACTAGGGGTGGATATACCAGAAGCCCTGGTAGGAACCCCAAGTGAGACCGTTAGTGATCTAGATGATGAAAATAGTGATGATGGGGAAGAGGATATTGGTTATGATGAAGACAATATTCATTTCCTGGACGATGAGTAATGATAAAAGGCAGCAGTATTTAGTATCTTTACGATAAACTATGCCAGATAAATAGTCTTCTAATCATCTGGAAGGGAGAGACCTACTTGTTAGATGTAAATAATTTTGACCGGATTAAAATTTCTCTGGCTTCTCCAGAACAGATCCGTTCGTGGAGTAGCGGTGAAGTGAAAAAGCCTGAGACCATCAACTACCGAACCTTGAGGCCGGAAAAAGAAGGGCTTTTTTGCGAGAAAATTTTTGGACCAGTTAAGGATTGGGAATGCCATTGTGGTAAATATAAGCGGGTTCGCCATAAAGGTATTGTATGTGACCGCTGTGGCGTTGAAGTAACAACTTCCAAGGTTAGAAGGGAACGTATGGGGCATATTGAGCTAGCTGCTCCTGTGTGCCACATTTGGTATTTAAAAGGGATACCAAGCAGGATGGGACTGCTTCTGGATATGTCACCAAAAGTTCTGGAGAAAGTTATATATTTTGTGAATTATATAGTTATTTATGCTGGTGATACTCCATTATTAAAAAAGCAATTACTAAATGAAAAGGAATATCGCGAAGCCAAGGAAAGATATGGGGATTCTTTTCATGCTGGAATTGGTGCTGAAGCAGTTAAATTATTGTTAGAGGAAATTGATCTGGTTAAAATGGCCCAGGAGCTAAAAGAAGAAATAGCAACAACAACAGGACAAAGAAAAGGCCGAGCTATTAAAAGATTAGAGGTAGTAGAATCCTTCCGCCAGTCTAACAATGATCCTGCATGGATGATATTGGATGTTTTGCCTGTAATTCCTCCTGAACTCAGACCAATGGTACAGCTAGATGGGGGGCGTTTTGCAACATCAGATCTTAACGATCTTTATCGTCGAGTGATAAACCGCAATAACCGGTTAAAAAGATTATTAGATTTGGGAGCTCCTGATATTATAGTCCGAAACGAAAAGAGGATGCTGCAGGAAGCTGTAGATGCTTTAGTTGACAACGGGAGGAGAGGCAGGCCGGTAACAGGACCTGGCAATCGTCCTTTAAAATCATTAAGTGATATGTTAAAAGGTAAGCAGGGAAGATTTCGCCAAAATCTTTTAGGAAAAAGAGTGGATTATTCAGGTCGTTCTGTTATAGTGGTGGGACCGAAATTACAAATACATCAATGTGGTTTGCCTAAAGAAATGGCGTTAGAGCTTTTCAAGCCATTTGTAATGAAAAAACTAGTTGATCGCAGTATTGCATCAAATATTAAAAGTGCCAAAAAGATGGTTGAGAGAGGCCGGGATGAGGTGTGGGATATTTTAGAGGATGTTATTAAAGAACATCCGGTATTACTAAACCGTGCCCCCACCCTCCACCGATTGGGAATTCAGGCATTCGAGCCAGTACTGGTAGAAGGGCGTGCCCTGCAACTTCACCCCTTGGTATGTACTGCCTATAATGCCGACTTTGACGGAGACCAGATGGCAGTACATGTGCCGTTATCTGCTGAAGCCCAGACTGAAGCACGATTATTAATGCTGGCAAGTAACAATATTTTGAATCCTAAAGACGGTAAACCAGTAGTTACACCAACTCAGGATATGGTTATTGGGCTTTACTATCTCACTTATATGAGTGAGGAAGATTGCAATGTTAAAAATCCCAAGGCTTTTCGTGATCCTGACGAAGCACGTATAGCCTATGATAAGGGGATAATTACCTTACATGAGAAAATCCGTGTAAGACTACCCATACACCGGACCAAAGGTAGTGAAGGAGTTAAAGAACAGATAATAGAGAGTTCAGTCGGGAGGTTCATATTTAATGAAATAATCCCGGAAAGTCTTGGCTTTTATAATCAAGTTATAGACAAGAAAAAACTTGGGGACTTGGTCTATGAATGTTATCGCCTCGAAGGAAATGCCAAAACAGCTGAGATGCTAGATGGCATCAAGAGATTAGGCTACCAGTTTAGTACCCGGGCCGGGATTAGTGTAGGCATAACTGATTTTGAAACTCCTAAAGCCAAGGCTCAGATTCTGGCAGAGGCCGATGAAGCAGTTGATGGTATCGAGCAAGATTTTCAGGTAGGTCTTATTACGGATAATGAAAGGCATAATCAGGTAGTTGAGATTTGGAATCAGGCTACTGATGATGTTACTGATGCTTTGAAAAAATCATTATCTGAAGATAATCCGGTATATATGATGGCTATCTCAGGTGCCCGCGGTAATTTCCAGCAAATACGCCAGTTAGCAGGTATGCGTGGACTTATGGCTGACCCTTCTGGAAAGATTATTGACCTGCCAATCAAGGCCAATTTCCGGGAAGGGTTAACTGTTTTGGAATATTTTATTTCGACCCACGGTGCTAGAAAAGGACTTGCAGATACTGCTCTGCGTACGGCTGACTCGGGTTACTTGACTCGTCGTCTAGTCGATGTTTCTCAAGATGTAATCGTAAGAGAAGAAGATTGCGAATCGGTTGAGGGTATTTGGGTTGAAAGAATAATGGAAGGTTCTCAGCTAATAGAACCCCTTAACCAGAGAATAATAGGAAGGGTATCTGTTGATACTATCATTCATCCCCAAACTGGTGAGATATTGGTTCAAGAGAATCAAATGATCGAGGATAATATTGGCTATGAAATAGAAAAGGCAGGTATTGAACGGGTTAAAATAAGAAGTGTATTAACCTGCAAAACCAGACATGGGGTATGCAAGAAATGCTATGGGCGTAACCTGGCTACAGGGTATGAGGTAGAAATTGGCGAAGCTGTTGGAACTCTTGCTGCACAATCAATTGGTGAGCCTGGTACCCAGCTTACTATGCGTACTTTTCATACAGGTGGTGTAGCTGGTGAGGATATTACCCGGGGTTTACCCAGGGTAGAAGAGCTTTTTGAAGTACGTAAACCTAAAGGTCAGGCAGTAGTAGCTGAAGTTTCAGGTACGGTACGATTCGGTGAAAACAAAGGCCGCCGTGAAGTGGAAATTCTAGGCGATAATAGCGAAGTTTTAGGTGCTTATCCAGTTCACTACGGTTCACGTTTAAAAGTTAGTGCAGGTGATTATGTTGAAATTGGTGATGCCTTGACCGAGGGTCCTCTAAATCCCCATGACATTCTGAAGACGAAAGGGTTACAGGAAGTTCAGCGTTATCTTTTACAGGAAGTTCAAAAGGTTTACCGATCCCAGGGTGTTGATATCAGTGATAAACATATTGAGATAATGATACGCCAGATGCTAAAGAAGGTACGGATAGAAGACTCGGGAGAAACGACTATGTTACCAGGTTCTTTCGTGGATGTCTCAGTATTTGAAGAAGAAAATCAGCGGGTTATGCTGAATAAAGGGTTACCAGCGGTATGTAGTCCAATGCTTCTAGGCATTACCAAGGCGTCCTTAAATACTGATTCATTCCTTTCGGCAGCTTCATTCCAGGAGACTACCAAGGTTCTTACCGAAGCTGCAATAAAAGGAAAGACTGACTATTTGATAGGCCTTAAGGAAAATGTGATTATTGGTAAGCTTATACCTGCTGGTACAGGTTATCCAGTATATCGAAATACAAGTCTTGTCGAAGACATGGGGGAACTGGATCAAATAGGAGAGTAGCATGTAGTAATACATGATACACTTTAGTTGACTGGGGCTTATACAGGTGCTAAAATAACTAAGTGCGCGGCAAATAAGCTGTAATACTGAATATACTCAGGAGGAAAGTGCTTTTGTCAATGCGTGAAATAAAAAACAGTTTTAAGGTAATTGGCGTAAAGCAGGTGAAAAAGGCTATTAATAAGGGTATAGCTTATAAAGTATTTATAGCTTTAGATGCTGAACCCCATATTGTTGAACCAGTAAAAGAGCTATGCCGGTCAAATTCAATTGAAGTGCAAACAGTTGAAAGCATGGAAGTATTAGGTAAGGCCTGTGGTATTGAGGTGGGTTCAGCAACAGTGGCGTTGATAAATAAGCTGTAGAAACTGGACATATGGTTGTTCAAGACTATATATCTTTGAAGGGAGGTGCAGGTATGCCGACAATTAATCAGCTCGTAAGAAAAGGACGGGAAAAGGGAGAAAAAAAGTCAACAGCTCCAGCCTTAAAAAGCTGTCCTCAAAAAAGAGGGGTATGTACTCGTGTATATACGACTACCCCAAAGAAACCTAACTCAGCCCTGCGAAAAATAGCTAGGGTAAGATTAACCAATGGTATTGAAGTAACTGCTTATATCCCTGGTATAGGGCATAATCTACAAGAACACTCGGTTGTGCTGATCAGAGGGGGTAGGGTTAAAGACCTGCCAGGTGTAAGATATCACATTATTAGGGGTACTCTTGATGCTTCGGGGGTGCAAAACCGTAATCAAAGTAGATCTAAGTATGGAACCAAAAGACCTAAGAAAAAATAGGAGGGAGGAACGATATGCCTAGAAAAGGGCCTGTACCCAAACGAGATGTACTACCAGATCCTATTTATAACAGTAAATTATTCACCAAACTTGTCAATCAGGTAATGTGGGATGGAAAGAAAAGCCTCGCACAGCAAATTTGCTATAATGCTTTTTCTATCGTGGAAAAGCGTACAGGTAAAAACGCCATGGAAGCATTTGAAGAGGCAATGAAAAACATAACTCCTATTGTAGAAGTTAGAGCTCGGCGGGTTGGTGGAGCAAACTACCAGGTACCGGTCGAGGTTAGGCCAGACCGCAGGCAGACTCTAGCCATAAGATGGTTGGTTGCTTATGCTCGTAAGCGCGGTGAGAAAACCATGGCAGAGCGCCTAGCCGGCGAGATAACTGATGCTTTTAACAGCACAGGCGGCTCCGTTAAGAAAAAAGAAGATACCCATAAGATGGCTGAGGCCAATAAGGCTTTTGCTCATTACCGCTGGTAAAATCCAAGCGGCCTTATTTATATTAAGTTAGGGTTGAGTCCGGAGGACGAAAATGGCTGATATAGACTTAGCTGCAATACGAAATATCGGTATTATGGCTCACATTGATGCTGGTAAGACGACAACAACCGAACGGATATTATATTATTCTGGCAAAGTGCACCGTATAGGCGAGGTAGATAAGGGTTCAGCTACTATGGATTGGATGAGCCAGGAGCAGGAGCGGGGTATAACTATAACCTCGGCTGCAACTACCTGCCAATGGCAGGGCTGTATTATTAATATTATTGATACGCCCGGGCATGTGGACTTTACGGTTGAGGTAGAAAGGTCACTTCGGATACTCGACGGGGCAATAGGTATATTCTGTGCAGTTGCCGGGGTACAACCCCAATCAGAAACGGTATGGAGGCAAGCAGATCGGTACCATGTACCACGTATAGCTTATATCAATAAAATGGATCGTGTTGGTGCTGATTTTTATCGATCCGTAAAAATGATAGAAGAAACACTTGGCAGTAAGGTTGCTTTAATCCAACTGCCAATTGGCGCCGAAGATAGTTTTCAGGGAGTAATTGATATTATTGAGCTTAAAGCTTATGAATATCAGGATGATTTAGGAGAGGTATATCAAAGTAGAGAACTAACACAACCGGAAAAAAACGAAGCTTTTAGATATAGAAACCAACTTTTGGAGAAAATAGCTGAGTATAATGATGAAATTCTGGAGAAATACTTGGAAGGTCAGGAGATATCCTCTAGTGAGATTATTAGTTTGTTGAGAAAACTTACTATAGCTAATCATATAGTTCCGGTATTATGCGGTTCATCGTTTAAAAACAAAGGGGTACAGATGTTACTTGATGCTGTAGTTAACTATCTTCCCTCTCCACTTGATATCCCGCCTGTAACAGGAACTGATCCTATAGATCATAGCCAAGTTCAGGTAAAGGCTGATTTAAACGATCCTTTTTGTGCTTTGGCATTTAAGGTTGCCAGTGATCCTTACGTGGGAAAATTAACCTATTTTAGGATTTATTCTGGCAAAATAAAGGCTGGCAGCCAGGTCTTAAATAGTGGTAGGGGCAGGAAAGAACGTATTACCCGAATATTGAGAATGCATGCCAACCACCGTGAAGAGATACAGGAGGCTGTAGCTGGGGATATAGTGGCAGGAGTAGGTTTTAAAGCAACTGTAACTGGGGATACCCTTTGTAATGAGAATAAACAGGTCGTATTGGAGTCAATGGATTTTCCAGAATCAGTAATTGATGTGGCTATTGAGCCCAGAACCAAAGCGGATCAGGATAGAATAGGTGAAAGCCTTATACGATTAGCGGAGGAGGATCCTACCTTTAGGACCCGAACAGATCCTGAAACTGGTCAAACTATTATATCTGGCATGGGTGAGCTACACCTCGAAATAATAATTGATCGGTTGTTGCGGGAATTTAAGGTTAATGCTAATGTTGGCAAACCCCAGGTAGCATAT
The DNA here is from genome assembly GCA_050943255.1 of Syntrophomonadaceae bacterium. Lineage (GTDB taxonomy): Bacteria > Bacillota > Syntrophomonadia > Syntrophomonadales > Syntrophomonadaceae > UBA4844. The sequence continues at coordinate 929 of JBMNOV010000044.1, read as the reverse complement.
AAAGAAAGTATTAAGAAAAAGGCGGTTACCCAATCTATTTTTGATAAACAGGCAGGAGGACGCGGTCAATATGCGCAAGTAACTATAGAAGTTACTCCCTTGAATGAAGGGGCGGGTAAAAGGTTTATCAACAAAGTAGGTTCAGATAAATTACCGCGGGAATTTGTTACTGCAGTTGAAACCGGAGTGTTAGAAACCTTGCATGCAGGAGTCTTGGCTGGATACCCGGTAGATGATCTGGAAGTAAGTTTAATTGACGGTGTTTACCATGAGGTAGATTCTACTGAACAGGCTTTTAAAGTGGCAGCTAGTATGGCCATTAGGCAAGTTCTACCAGATGCTAACCCAATTTTACTGGAGCCCATAATGGATATAGAGGTAGTTTGTCCAGAGGAGTATGTGGGCGATATAATATCTGATCTTAATGCACGTAGAGGTAAGATTTCTGGTTTTGAAGAAAATCGTGAAAGTAAGATTATTAAAGGAACTGTACCCTTAGCTGAAACTTTTGGCTATGCTACTAGTCTCAGATCGGTTAGTCAAGGCAGGGCGAGTTTTTCAATGCATTTAAAAAATTATGGTGAGCTGCCAGAATCTAAAGCTAAAGAGATAATAGCACGTCGTTATGGATTGCCGGTTAATAGTAAACAGTAAGGTGTAAGGGGTGAGGCAACAGGATTTAGAGCTAGCTATAAATAAAGTCCGTTAAATCTGTAAGTATTCTGTTTGGCTTAATGGCAAATGAAGCCGCGACCCTTTATCCTTTTAATAATATATTGCGAATAAGAACATTTTACAAAGAAAGGTGAGAGATAAGGATGGCAAAAGCAAAATACGAGAGGACCAAACCTCATCTTAACATTGGAACCATAGGTCACGTAGACCATGGGAAAACAACTTTAACTGCAGCAATCACCATGACCTTAGCC
>JBMNOV010000144.1:0-2652 GCA_050943255.1 Syntrophomonadaceae bacterium | reverse complement strand
AGGGAGCCAGCGGTTTTTCGGTGCCGGTTTATTTTCTGGATACCGACCTGAATGAAAACGACAAACAAGATCGCATTTTGACCCACTATTTGTACGGTCTGGACAGACGTTATCGGCTTTGTCAGGAAATCATTTTGGGTATCGCCGGGGTCCGGATGCTGCGGGCACTGGGGCATCATTCCATCAAACGTTTTCATATGAACGAAGGGCATGCCAGCTTATTGGCCCTGGAATTGCTTGACGAGCAGCTTCGCGCCAAAAATGAGTCGGCCATTACACCCGAGCATGTCGGGGCAGTACGCGAACAATGTGTGTTTACCACCCATACACCGGTAGCCGCCGGCCATGATCAGTTTGATATGGAGCTGGTTCGTCGTGTCCTCGGTCCGCATGAGGCTTTTACGCTGGACGGGGTGTTCTGTCTCAATGGGACATTGAATATGACCTATGTGGCGCTGAATTTGAGCCATTATGTCAACGGCGTTGCCAAAAGACACGGGCAGGTTTCGCGGAAAATGTTTGAAGGTTATCAGATTGACGCGATTACCAACGGCGTTCACAACCGCTGGGTGAGCGAACCGATGCAGGAATTGTTCGACCGGCATATCCCCGGCTGGCGTGAGGATAACTTCAGCCTGCGTTATGCCCTCAGTATTTCCTGCGAGGAACTCACCAAAGCTCACACTGCGGCCAAACGGGAATTGATCAATGAGGTCAATCGCGAAACCAACCTTGGCTTTGATATGGATATACTGACGCTCGGCTTTGCGCGGCGTGCGACCATGTACAAACGTGCGCATTTGCTGATCAGCAATCCCGGCCGGCTCCGTCAACTGGTTGAACAGGCAGGGCCGTTCCAGGTCGTCTATGCGGGCAAGGCTCATCCGCAGGACAATGAAGGTAAGGAATTGATCAAGCGAATCGTGGCCGCGTCGCGCGAGCTGAAAGACTGCATCAAAATCGCTTACCTGCCGAATTACGAAATGACCATGGCCCGAAAAATCGTCGCGGGGGTGGATGTATGGCTCAATACGCCGCAGCCGCCGATGGAAGCGTCGGGAACCAGCGGGATGAAAGCTGCGATGAACGGCGTGCCGTCGCTGAGCGTACTGGACGGCTGGTGGATTGAAGGTTGGATTGAAAACATCACCGGCTGGGCTATCGGCCATAACTCACGGTCTATCGGCGAATCGTCGGATCCGAACAAGGACGCGGAAGATTTATACCGGAAACTCGAACATGTCCTGCGATTGTATTACCACGATCGAGCTCGCTTTTGCTCGATAATGCTTCATGCGATTGCCCTGAACGGATCGTTTTTCAACACGCAGCGGATGATGCAGCAGTATGTCTTGAAGGCCTATTACTGAGGCAAACCAGCCGAAACTGATTTTGCCCCGGCAAAAGGCAGCAATGCCGGCATCTGTTTTTACCTTAATTGCAGCTGTCGGCACAAAATGCCGAAATCCTGCAGATCCACTTTGTTGCTCATATCCAAATCGGTGATCGCGCACCAGTGATTGGCAGGGGTACAATCCAGACACAGCCAGTGGGATGCCAAGTCGAGTAAATCCAGAAAATCAACGACGCCGTCGCCATTGATATCCGGCTGGGGCGATTCGACAGGCACCACGTCGCCGAGATCGATAATTTGCAGATTGCGGATTTTGCCGTCAAAATGATAGGTATTGCCGCTATCGTCCATGGCGTATCCGATGCGATAGTTTTTGGCCGCCAGGACGCTCGGATCGGCTGAATAACTTCGAGAAGCACGAAGCGTTCCGTTGACATAAAGCCTCGCCCTTGAGCCGTCGAATTCGAGGGCGATCGTCTGCCACTGATTCAGCGTTACAGGGACGGCGGTATTCCACATTCCCAACCCGTCAAGACGCACGCGGAATGTGCCGTTGTTCAACCCGATGCCGCTGCCCTGCTGCCGGCTTGAGCGTTCATCGTTGGAGTCAAAAATGCCTTCATAAAATGAAACGCTTTTGGAGGTACGGGGGAAAATATCGGCCGCCAGCCGGCGTTTTAGCCCGTTGCGAATACCGGACTCGACGCGGGCAGAGGCGCCGTCAAAGTCCATTTCGGTATCATAAAATCGCACCGCTAACCGCGGCCCGATACGACGAGCTTCATTTTGCACCTCATCACGCGTCAATGCGACATTGTAAAACCGCACATCGTCAATGCCGCCGCGAAACAGCTGCCCTGTCTCATCACGCCCCACATAGCACGCCAGCGGCTGCTGATAACTGTTGGATCGAAATACCTGCTCGGGAACCAACGAGCTTGACATCTGAGCTTCGGGAATGCCGTTGACATACAGAACGCCCTGACTGCCGCTGAGGGTGACCGTCAACTGGGTCCATTGGGCGGCAGGAATGTCCGACAACGACCTCAGCGTCATCGTCTCAGAACCATTGATCATAGTAAATTCGGCTTTTTTGTCATGGGTGAGAACAAGTCGCAGATTCGACGAGAGGGATGTACCAAATAACACAAGAGGTTGGGGCGTCTGAAAATCGGGCTTGATGCGGAGGCTGAAACTGCCTTCGAGCACGTCAAAAACACGGCGGTCAAGCACCATATATTGATTGATCCCATTGAGCCGCAGATACACGCTCTGCGATGTCGCATCGTTGAGTCTTC
>JBMNOV010000143.1:0-2655 GCA_050943255.1 Syntrophomonadaceae bacterium | reverse complement strand
ATACAAGTTAGTTTGCGCAAAAAAAAACATATTTTCGACTTGCCAGGAGACAAATAAAACAACTTGCAAAAAGTATATCAATGTTATATTGCCTTATACAATCAGTTCTTAGTATGAAATTAAACTAAAATTTAGCACATAGATAAAAAAGTAAAGATCGAAATCTTTACTTTTTTATTCTATATATCGCTAATATGCTTGTCAACAATCATTTAAAATTAAAAATACTTAACACATCGATTCTTATTATCCGCTCTTTGGGTAATATTAATCGTCAAATGTCAGCATAACTTTGAAAGCAATCTCAGGATGGTTAACAGCTAAATCCATAGCTTTGTTAAGATCTTTAAATGGGATATAGTGGGTATTAAGTGCATCAAAATCATATCTATCTTTAATGGCGCTCATAAAACGAATGGTGCGCTGTCCCCAATCTTTTGTACCACCCGCACCTTTTATTTTTAATGTCCTCCATATAGTCTTACCAATCTCTACTGGCACCTTTCTGCCAATTGAGTGTCCTATAAGGTTAACACGGCAGCTGTGACCTGCTACATCAAATATTGCCTGTAAAGCAGCATCGGTTCCAGATGCCTCAACAATAACAGAGGGGCTAAATCCGTCAGTTGCATCCCTGATTTGATCGTAATAATCCTTTTCCAGGGGATCAAGAACTACATCAGCACCATATTTAAGGGCCATTTCTCTTCTTTTAGGATTTATATCAGAAACAATTGTTTTTGCTCCCGATGTCTTTGCAACCATTGCTGCAGAAAGTCCTACAGGACCTGCTCCCAGAATAAGAGCATAATCTGAAGCGTCAATATATCCGCCGTTACCCCATATGCCAAAGTACCCTATGGAGAATGTTTCTACCCATGCTCCCATTTCAAAGGACCAGTCATCGGGGATTTTATGTAGATATTGTTCTTCTATAACCATGTATTCACCAAATCCGCCGGGCGAATCAGGACGGAAACCAAGTTCACGCATATTCAGGCAAGCTGAAGGCATTAAACCTTCTTTGCAGTTATAGCAGATTCCACACGCCATAACACAGTCTGCGGTAATCTTATCACCCTTCTTGAAGGTTTTTACTTCACTGCCGACTTCAACCACTTCTCCGCCTACTTCATGTCCCGGGGTATATGGCCCCAGATCATAACGGCCTTCAGCAGATTCTCCTAAATAGCAGTGAACGTCTGAGCCGCATATACCGCATGCTTTTGTTTTTACCAATACCTGGTTCGGTTTTAGCGGCGGTATTTCCACCTCTTCAATTCTAAGATCAAGCGGACCATACATAAATGCTACTTTTGCTTTCATAATTATAACCCCTTCGCTTTTTTATTTTTTAATTTATATTTAAAATTAATATTTAACCATGTTTATCTCACCAGTGAGGTGTAACTACAATTTTCCCCGGAGAACCCTTTTTGGCAGCTTCTAATGCTTCGAATACATTATCCAGATTATATATGCCGGCAATCATAGGACTTAAATCAAGCCTTCCCGATGAAACCAATCTAATCACATTAGCCCAGATATCATGGCCTGAACTGCCAATGGAAAAACTATATACAGCGTCCTTTGCCTGGAACCTGATTGATTCCAATGATACCCTTACATTGGTAATACCGATTTGTGCAACCTTGGCTCCCACAGCTAAAGTTTTTTCAATTTCAGGCATTGTCTGATCTAATTTTCCTGATGCCTCGACATGCATCATAACACCGGTTCGGTCCGTTGCTTCCATTATTGCTTCCGCCACAGTCTTTCCCTGCTTATTTAATTCAATAGGATTGAAAACAACATCTGCCCCCATTTTCTTTGCTACTTCAAGACGTTCGTAAGATATATCGATTCCTATAACTTTAGCAGCGCCTGCAATTCTCGCTAATGCAACTGTAGCTAAACCTATAGGGCCACAACCGGTTACAACTACATAGGCACCCGGCATGAATCCGCCGCTGCGTACTAAAAGTCCATGGTATGCAACTGCAGTGGGTTCAATAAGTGCTGCTACTTCCTGTGCCCTTTCTCTGGAACCGTATATTTCTATAAAGCTATTTACATTAAATGCATATTTTTCTTTTACTACTAAATACTCGGCAAATCCACCGTCTAATGTGAATCCTATTTCCTCCAGGTTATAACACTGGTTCATCATTCCCATACGGCATGCTTCACATTCGCCGCACCAATTCATTGTTTCGGCTACAACTAAATCCCCCTCTTTGAATCTGGTTACATTCTTACCGACAGCGGCAACTTCTCCGCTGTATTCATGTCCTATAATGGTAGGAGCTTTACAATGACTGGCAAATTTCAAGTAATTATCTTTATCTTGTCCCAAAAAATCTACGTCTGAGCCGCAGACACCACAAGCGCCTACCTTCATTAAAATTTCATCATCTTTAGGAACAGGGACCGGCTTTTCTTCAAGTTGCAATTTGGGATTATACCAGATTTTATTTCCGGATAAAGCCATCTGTAATTCAACTTCTCTTTCTGTAGGTGTATATCCGGGACGCGGCTTAAATTCAGCAGTAAATAGCAAACCTTTCATTTTACACACCTCTCGTATAATAATTTTTGTTAAAACATTTCTATATAATTTCCAGTTAATAACTGGAAGTCTATAGCCATCGTTTC
>JBMNOV010000142.1:0-2658 GCA_050943255.1 Syntrophomonadaceae bacterium | reverse complement strand
TATCTTGTTCTTTATTTACGATATAAGTACCTATACTTGAACCTTGAGTAGCAGCTTTAACTACCATTGGTAGACCAAACTTTTTCACAAGAGAACGAACTACAAAAGCTGCTTTATCAAATGTTCTTTTCTTCATTATAATATAGTCTGGTGTAGGTAATCCCTCGTAGCTAATCAGCTTCTTGGTTAGTATTTTATTCATACAAATTGCACTTGTAGCAACTCCTGAGCCAGTATACGGTATGCCAAGTAAATCTAAATAACCTTGGATAGTACCGTCCTCACCATTTTTACCATGAAGGGCGATAAACACTACATCAGGAGCTATATCAGCTATTCGGGTTAATGTATCCTTATTAATGTCTAAAGACTCTACCTGATAGCCTTTTTGCTTTAACGCATTATATATATTAGTACCACTCTCAAGTGATATCTGTCTTTCTTCAGATGTTCCGCCCATCAATACAAGGATTTTGCCCAAATCGTTCACCTACCTAAATATATTTTACACTATTATACTTAAAGTTTTTATCTATAATAAATTATTCTATTAAATATAGTCTTAGACCCTTAATTTAGACTTTGTATATTGTTTATCATGTTATATATTAAAACATATTTTAAATAATTCTAATATATGGCATAGTGTTTCAAATTTACAAAAAGATTTATTAATACTCTTAGAGATGATAGGTTAAATAGTAAATCGACAGTTTAATTAAATTATTGTATTATTCTTGATGTACTCTTTTTTTTGTGATATTATAAATATTGCTTGAACGAGCACAGGGGAGTAGCTCAATTGGCAGAGCATCGGTCTCCAAAACCGAGGGCTGGGGGTTCGAGACCTCTCTCCCCTGCCAAAAAAAATAGCTTATACAGTGAAAAGCCGCCTAAAGGGCGGCTTCAGTTTTACAGACCAATTTTAACTTATAAATATTACTCACTAATCTAAGCTTCCAAAGCTGCTGCTCAAATATTGCAATCGACTGTTAAGGTAATCTAGATGATTATCCATTTCAGATGCCATCTGTTCATATCGTTCTTTGGCTGATTGATCTTCGGTTGACTCTGCTGCCATTAAATAGGTTCCTTTAGCCGCCTGGGCTGACGCTATAGCCTTTTTCAAATCACTTTGAACGGTCAATTTTTTCACCTCGCTTAATGCTAAAATTTAATATTTAATATTAAGTAATTTCTTAATAGAATTATTATTTCTATTCACACTATTAGCTATTCATCTTTGCATCGTAATTAAGTTTGGCATTATTTATGTTTTCAAGATAAATGCTGCGGCTGGGAAGGGCTATCGCTACTTCTTCATCCTCTAGAATCTCCATAATCTTATAATTAATATCTTGTCTTACTTCTAAATACTCTGACCATGCGGTGGTATTAGTAAAGCAATAGATAAATATATCTAGGCTACTTTCATTAAAGGTTTCAAAATAGACCATTATTGTCTCGGGGTGTATCCCAGGATGTTCAATCAGCATTTGTTTAATGCGTGTAACGCATGAATCTATCTTATGTCTAGAGGTATTTAAATTTAATCCTAAGTAAAAGTTTATACGACGTTTTCCCATACGGCTATGGTTAATAATAGCTTCACTGGCTAGCTTGGAGTTGGGAATGGTTATTAGGGATTGGGAAAACGATCGAATGACAGTACTACGAAAGGAGATATTTTCAACTATTCCCTCTCCACTAGAGGTAGTTACCCAGTCATCAATTCCAAAAGGTTTTTCCAGTATTATTACTATTCCTCCAAAAAGATTGGCAATTGCATCTTTTGCAGCCAAGGCAAAGGCTAATCCCCCTAAACCCAGGCCGGCAATGAATCCATTTACATCGTAATTCCATTCCTGAGCGATGATTACTATAGCAAGGGCTAAAATAATAAAACGAGCAATATTAGAGAAAAAAGGGTATAACACACTATCCATATCGAATTTTTGTTTAAGCATAGTTACTAACAGGGAGCTATTACCAGTTAATTCTATCAGACCCCAGGCAAGGATAATAACTACAGACGAGCGAAATAACCGATTGATAAAGGCATCAACTGTTATAGGTAAAGGAAGATAAAGCAAAGCTATATACAAGCCTAGTAATACAAATAAAGTTTTCATTGGTTTTGCAAAAGCCAATAGTATTCTATCATCAAGCTGGTGGTTAGTTTTATTGCTAACTTTCATGAGCCAGTTGAAGGTGTAGCGAAAGAATAAATTTTTTAATAATAGAAATAAAAAAAATATAGCGATAGCAATAACCGCACATTTTAAATATTCGGGATTAAGTATTGAGATAGTGTTATGCATGAATTGGTTTATATAATTAAAAATCATATATAGCGATCTCCTTCCTTCAATTAGTATATAACCTATAAGTCAATGAATAAAGGTACCATAAAGAGTAAATAATTCTATTATAATTGATAGGGGGCGAAAAATGATAATAGGACTTTTTCTCCATTTACTAATATCCTGTTTTATAATGGAATTTGCAGTATATGCGTTATTTATTAGTAGTAACCAACTATATCTACTGCCTCTGTTTATTTGCGAATGTCAACCAAAAAGTGAACCACTGTGCTGATTAAAAACTGAGCCACTAATGCTAGTTTAAAAGTGAGCCACTTTGCTCACTATCTGGCTT
>JBMNOV010000141.1:0-2683 GCA_050943255.1 Syntrophomonadaceae bacterium | reverse complement strand
TCTATAACGCACTTGGTTTTATGTATAAAATAACAAATCACCCCATTCTGGATATTCCACAGGAAGATCTTGTGGAATTTCTATTTGAAGGCACTCCTGTTCGAGGACAGAGGGGCCATACTATCGCCGCGGCACTTCACCAGGCGGGATATCCGATTCATCAGCACAGTCTTTTAGGCCGTCATCGCTCCATGGAATGCGGTATCGGCAAATGCGGTGCCTGTGAAATGCTGGTCGATGGTACAATACGCAGGATATGTATCACAAAAGTTGACGATGTCAAGGTTGTTGAACGCATAGGAGATGCAAATCCTGCAGGCGAAAAAGGGGTGATGGCTTCAGTGCCGGAGGGTTTTCTCAAAGATACTCTCAAACGCACCTACCGTACTACAGTAGCCATTATCGGGGCCGGTCCTGCAGGTCTGGCGGTACGTGAAGAGCTTAACAAGGCGGGGGTGGACAATCTCGTCATCGACAACAATGACAAGATCGGCGGTCAGTTTCTGATGCAGACACACCAGTTCTTTTTCTTCGAGCGCGAACGCAAGTTTGGTGGAATGAGGGGATTTGATATAGCCGAAACCCTTGCAGGAGATAATCAGGAAGGGATTTTCCTCGATTCTACCGTATGGGATATCCTTGAAGGTAAGCTTATCGCCGTCAAGAACATAGTAACCCAGGAGATATTCTACGTTGAAGCAGATCAGCTCGTGATAGCAACAGGAGCATTGCCATTTATGCCTCCCTTAAAAAATGACGATGTGCCCGGGGTATATACTGCTGCTGTGGTTCAGAGGATGATGAACAAGGAGTACACACTTCTCGGAAAGAATATTCTCACCGTAGGTGCCGGCAATATAGGTTATCTCACCTCATATCAGGCAATGCAGGCAGGTGCTAATGTCAAGGCCATCATAGAGGCGATGCCTCATGAGGGAGGATTCCCCGTCCAGGCCAACCGTGTGCGTCGTCTCGGTATTCCGATAATGACTTCTCACGTTTTACTTGAGGCAATTCCCAATGAGGACCGTAGCGGTATCATCGGAGCCATCATTGCTCGTTGTGAAAATTTCAAGGCGATTCCGGGTACGGAACGCCGTATTGATGACATCGACTGCATAAATATCTGTACCGGACTTAACCCCGACAACCAGCTATTACGTAAAGGGCAAGAGGTGTTTGGACTCGCATGTCATGGAGTGGGCGATGCAGTACGTATAGGAGAAGGTACTTCTGCGGTGCTTAGAGGCCGCCAGTGTGCATTTGAGATCATGCAGGCACTTGGCCTCAGGATCAATTATGATGATTATCTTACCATTTCAAAGGAATATATAGACTCTCAGCAGCATCCCAAAAGGATCCTCGAAGAGCCGCGCAAGCCCTCAGCCGAGCGTATGGCAAAAGGTGGCTTTGTCCTGATGGATTGCATCTACGGCTTTGCATGCAATCCCTGCTCTTTTGCCTGTCGCCACGGAGCAATTACCAAGAGTTCCACCTCTACCGTGCCGTTTATCGATTACGATAAGTGCATCGGATGTATGGATTGTGTATCACAGTGTCCCGGTCTTGCAATTTTCGGCTACCGTACGGAAAAAAAGCAGCTCTATTTGCCTATTGAATACTTCGCGGAGAGTGGCAGTGAGGTTTTCCTAGTGGATAACGATGGTAAAAAGATAGGAGAGGGTATCATTGAGCGCATCCTTAAAAAGCCCAACCGCACTAATGTGGCTATAGTGAAAGCTACGCAAATATATGATGAAAGTTCTCCCGAGGATCTGCTCAAAGCGCGCGGATTTATAGTGAAAGAACATTACCCGGAGCCTCTGGAGTTGAAACCGGTATCAAAAGGGGATTCGGATGGGAAGGAGTTGGCTGATACTTTTATTTGTCACTGTGAGGATGTCAACCTCGAACAACTCCTGAAAATGATGGGTAATCGTACCAGCATCACAGCTCAGGAGCTCAAGCACATTACCCGTATAGGCATGGGAGTCTGCAGAGGCAGCAGATGCCTGCAGAGAGCACGTCAGGCGCTTCGCAACCATGGAATAGAGGTAATAGGTGAGTTTACTCCCAGAGGACCTATGGCCAATCTGGTTGAGATCGGAGCGGTTTCCAATCGCGAAGGAGGTGGAACCTTCATTACCTCCGACCGCTTTACCAAACAGGCTCCCGTTAAGGTGGGCGCTTTTGTGGCCGGAGGCGGAATAGCCGGCAGTGCCACATTTAGATATCTGGCTGAGGCGGGATTTGCGCCTATTTTGATCAATATGGATCATGGCAGCTCCTGGAGAAATATCGCCGGTGGCCGTCCTGCTTTTTCACTGCCTGCGCTTGCGGATATTGCAAAACACAATCTCGAGATTTTCAAGGATCTTCACTCCAAAGGGAATATTGATTACAGACTTATCAGATATATAAGTTTTGCACATGACGAAGCCACTTATAAGGCATTGGAGGCCTCCATTGCCTGGTCGGATGCCTATATGGTGGAGAAGAAAGACTTTAAACGTGAAATATCTGATTACTTCAATCCGAATCTCGATATTTACAGCCATGCACTTATATCGAATGATTGTTGGCAGGCCTCTCCTGGCCGTACCATCGATTTGGTGCGCCACCTTGGAATTGAGGCAGGAGGTACCGTATTTGAAAATACGCAACTTGTAAATGTTTCGAAAAA
>JBMNOV010000140.1:0-2704 GCA_050943255.1 Syntrophomonadaceae bacterium | reverse complement strand
AGAGCAAAAGGCGGCTTAAAAAAGCTAGAATTATGAGATTTTGAGCAAAACTATGATTTAGTAAGAAAACCTAACTCTGGACTGTCTGTTTTATCGGGAAAACCCCAATAATATTTTTTTAAAAGAGGTCGGCTTGGACCAGATTTTATATAATTATGAGCATGCAGATTTATATCATTGGGAAGTTAGGCTTGGAGCATGGGGTACTTCGGTAGTTACTTCGCTTGATATTTGCCATAATGTTACTATGCCCTTTAATAACAGAAGATTAATAGAATTGTTTTTAACTTTTCCTCATGGTTTGAGAAGGGATGGAGTAGTTCACAATTCTATTGTAAAATACGCCTGTCCTGCAATATATAATTTAAACCTTCTGATAAAGAATGACTATTCAAAGAACTATCGTCAAAAGTTAGAACAACTATATTATTATTATAGAACTTTGTTTTATAGGAAAAAAAGATAAGATAATAGGCTTACGTAAGGTCTGGATGCGGTAATGGATATCTAACCTACGCAGGATCGTAAGCTAGTAGTTAGGGATGGTAATTTGAAATTCATATTAATCTCACCTAAAAACAGAACAACATATAACTTTAGGGGCGATTTGTTAAAAGAAATTATATCTAAGGGTTATGAAGTCATAGTCACTGGTCCTAATGAAGAATGCATAGATAAAATTAAAGAGCTTGGCGTCCGTTTTGTACGTATCCCCCTAAATAAAAATGGTCTTAGTGCAATAGCAGATATTAAATATATGCTTGCTTTGAGAACGCTGCTCAAGGAAGAAAAACCTGATATTACACTTGGGTACACGATAAAACCTGTTATATATGGCGCAATAGCTGCAAAACTAGCAGGTGTTAAAAATATCAATTCTATGGTGACCGGTGTAGGATATGCCTTTACAGCCAAAACGAAAAAAGCGAAGATTATACGAACCATAGCAAGCGTTTTATATATAATTGCATTTAAATGTGCAAACACAATTATTTTTCAAAATCAAGATGATTTAACTGAGTTTGTGGAGCGCAAACTTATAAAACGTGAAAAATGCAAGTTAGTTAACGGATCAGGTGTTAATATGCAGAAATTTAAACCAGTACCGCTGCCAGAAAGATTAACCTTTTTTATGCTTTCCAGAGTTATGCACAGTAAAGGTATTAGGGAGTACCTGGAAGCCGCAAAAGAAGTAAAGGGTAAATATCCAGAAGTAAGGTTTATGCTTCTTGGGGCTGTCGAGAACATACAGGATTCTTTAAGAATGGAAGATTTACGTCCGTACATAGATAACGGTATTATTGATTACTATGGCGAAACAGATGATGTTGCCAGTTACTACAGGCAATGTTCGGTATATGTTTTACCTTCCTATCGAGAGGGGACACCAAGGACAGTACTTGAAGCTATGGCAATGGCACGACCCATAATAACAACAGATGCTCCTGGATGCAGGGAGACTGTTGTAGATCGCGTAACTGGGTTCCTGGTGCCGGTTCAAGATACTGAAATTTTGGTTGAAAAAATGGAATGGTTTATTAAAAACCAAGATGAAATTATGAAAATGGGACAGGCCAGTTATCAGCTTTGTAGAGATAAATTTGATGTTCAAAAAGTGAATGCAGATATGCTTGAATATATGAATATAACACCATAATTTAAAGCTTTTCTTTGTTAAACCTTTAGCATTGAATTTTTGTAGCTAGAAATTAAGAACATCCTGTTTACACAACTGACTACAAAAGACAATTTTTATTTGGAGATTGATTATGAAATTACTTTTTACTCATGGAACAAAAATCAAGGAAGATAGTAATGGTATGTATTATACTGGTGGCAGTTATAGCCAAAGTATATGGAATAGGTATTTATCTATTGCAAATGAGTTGAACGTAATTGCTAGAACCGACTCAATAATATATGATCCAGAATATGCAAGGCGGAATTTTAATTATTTTAATAAGGAAAAAATTTGTTTAATAAGGGTACCAGACCTAGCCTCTTCTCTAAAGGAATTCTTCAACCTACAAAGACGCAAGAAAAAAAATAAAATAATAGAACATGCAGTGTTAAATAATGATTGTGTAATAGCAAGGTTACCAAGTAGCAATGGAAATATCGCTATAAGTATCGCAAGGAAATACAATAAACCTTACCTTATCGAACTAGTCGGCTGTCCTTGGGATGCATACTGGAATCATAGTTGGAAAGGGAAACTTATTGCCCCTTTTATGAGGTACGCAACTAAAAAAGCAGTAAAAAATGCTCCATACGTTGTATATGTAACTAATGAGTTCCTACAGCATAGATACCCAACTACGGGGAGAACTATTGGTTGTTCTAATGTAGCACTACCTACTTTAGATGAAAGTGTATTAGATGCGCGCTTACATAAAATTGAACAGATAACTAAGTATAAGCCAATTGTTCTTGGAACAACGGCAGCAGTTGATGTGCGTTATAAAGGACAAGAGTATGTTATTCAGGCAATCGCAGAGCTAAATAAACAAGGCTATAATTTTGTATACCGGCTAGTAGGAGGGGGAGATAAAGCTCGTCTCCAATCTATTGCTGAAAAGTATAGAGTAGCAGACAAAGTTATATTTGAAGGTTCAATACCTCATGAAAGAGTATTTGATTACTTAGATGATATCGATATATATGTGCAGCCGAGCAAAACTGAGGGTTTGCCTAGAGCGTTAAT
>JBMNOV010000043.1:0-15721 GCA_050943255.1 Syntrophomonadaceae bacterium | reverse complement strand
CCCCCTTGATCCTCCTTCATTTACCTTTAGGTTCTCGGGAAGCAACTATTGCTATTGCTATGATAAGTCTTTCCTTGCCTTGTCTTCCAGTTATGGTCATGATTATTCGGGAAATAGGTGGCATGGGATTAATAAAAATAATCTGTATGGGATTAATAACCTCAACCGTTATAGGAATATTACTTAACATTATTTTACCAGTTTAAAGGAGTGAAATAATGAATTTAATAGAATTACTTCCAGGTCAAGAAGCTACAGTAACTAGAATTATTAAAGGTGAGGCTGCTCGTATACGCCTATTGGCAATGGGGATTACCCCTGGAAGCAGTATTGTTGTTCTAGCTCGTCATCCTTTTAGAGGCCCGGTAACGATTGCCGTTGGTAATACCCGCATAGCTATAGGCAGGGAACTGGCTTCAGCTATTGAAGTTGATCCTAAGGTTTAAAGGATATATTTAATTAGAAAATCGTAATCATACGAAAAATTTGGTTAAATGTTAATTAGACTTATAACATCTGGTTATGATAAAATAAACTTCGAAATAATGCCAAACCTAGTGAAATGAGGGTAAAGAAATGCTCAAATTGCAAGACATTACTGTGAAGATCGATAATTGTAATGGTTTTTGCCGTGATATTATACATGATATTAATATTAATTTTGAACCTGGAAAACTATATGCGATAACCGGACCCAATGGGGGCGGAAAAACTACATTGGCTAAAGTTATTATGGGAATCAACAAACATTGTAGCGGCAGCATCTTTTTGAATGATAAGGAAATTAGTAATCTTGGTGTTACTGAACGTGCCAAGTTGGGTATTGCCTATGCTTTCCAGCAGCCTCCCCGGTTTAAAGGTTTAACTGTTTCTGACCTTTTAAAGATTGCTTCACCTGGACTTGAAGGGAGAGACTTACGAATAAAATTGCGTGAAGTTGGGCTTTGCCCTGAAGACTATTTGGATCGTGATCTAGGACCAGATTTAAGTGGGGGAGAGATTAAAAGAATAGAAATAGCACAAGTGCTAGCCCGGAATGGGGTAATAAGTATTTTTGATGAACCTGAAGCAGGGGTAGATTTATGGACAGTTCAGCGGCTTATTAGCCTTATAATTCAAAGATATCAGCATAATCCCCGGTCCATAGCAATCATAATAACTCATCATCAAAATATACTACCTATTTGTGACGAAATAATAGTAATCGAAGAAGGGGTAATTAAACATCAGGGGTCTGCTGAAGAGATATGGCCTTTAATTCGGGAGGATATTCTGTGTAAAATGAAAGACCAGTGTAGGGGAGAAGATTGCTATGAACTTTAAAGCAATAGATATGCAGTTATTAAAAACAATCAGTGATATTAAGACTATACCCCTGGGAGCTATTAATATTAGAAAAGATGGTGAACCAGTTCTGCGCCAATCTTCTCCTAATATATATGTAGGACCTAATCCAGCTAAAAACGGTTTACTAGTAGAAATAAAACCAGGCACTCGTAATGAAACAGTACATGTACCAGTAATTGTAACCAGGGCTGGGTTGCATGATAAGGTCTATAATACCTTCATCGTTGGCGAAGATGCTGATGTCACAATAATTGCTGGATGTGGTATTCATAATGATAGTCACAGCGATTCTGGTCATGATGGTATACACGAAATAATTCTTAAAAAAGGTGCCCGTATGAGATATATAGAGAAGCATTATGGGGAAGGCAGCGGTAAAGGAAAAAGGATCTTAAACCCTACAACTAATATTACCCTGGAAAAAGGTGCTGTGGCTGAAATGGAAATGGTGCAAATAAAGGGTGTAGATGATACCAGCCGTAATACTGTGGCCTTCCTAGGGGACAAGGCTAATTTGAAAATAGTTGAAAGACTTATGACCCATGGCGATCAAAAGGCAGAATCGGATATTCAGTTAATTATAGAAGGACGCGGAGCAAGTGGGCAGATTCTTTCCCGATCGGTTGCGCGAGATGATTCCCTGCAGATTTTTAAAGCAGCTCTGGCAGGAAGAAATGAATGTGTGGGCCATGTGGAATGTGATGCTATTATTATGGACAAAGCGCGGATTCAATCAATTCCTGAGCTAATTGCTGAGAATCCGGAGGCTGTTTTAACTCATGAAGCGGCTATAGGGAAAATTGCGGGGGAACAGCTTATAAAACTAATGTCACTGGGATTAACAGAAAAGGAGGCTATAGATACCATACTCGAAGGTTTTCTCAGGTAATATAAGAGGGTGGGTTCGATGAATTTAAATCTATTTAAAACCTATGTTAAAGTAGTGGAAACCCAAAACTTGTCCAAAGCAGCCGAAGAGTTTGGCCTTTCGCAGCCAGCGGTAACCAAGCAGATTCAGGCCTTAGAGGAGTTATATGGAGTTTTGCTGCTTGAACGGTCGGGTAGGCACATTAAAACTACAGAAGCAGGAGAAACCCTGTATTATTGTGCGCGGGATATAATCAAGTCTATGGATAAAACCGAAAAAGCTATGGAAGAAGTATCCCAAAGCCGTAAGGGTAGCCTGTTTATAGGAGCAAGTAGTATACCGGGGGAATATATTTTACCCCAATTGATAAAAAGATTTAAGGAGAAGTACCCCAATATAAGTATTAGCATGGAAGTCGCTGATACGGAAAAGATATTTTCCAAATTAGCGGAAAGAGAATTAGATATTGGTATTATCGGCGGTTGGATAAATAATCGCAAGGTAGATGGATTCCAATGGCTGGAGGATGAGCTAGTTGTAGTATTACCGAAAAGTCATAAATTAGACCAGTTAACAGAGATTAATCTCGATAGTCTTCTAGATGAGAGGTGGATAATCCGGGAGAAAGGATCTGGTACCCGTAAGGCAGCAGAGGATCTGCTGACAGCCCATAGCATAAAAAAGGAAGATTTAAATGTATATATTGAAGCGGGAAGTACGGAAGCGGTGCTGGCCAGTGTTGAATCTGGCATGGGAGTATCTATAGTTTCCCGCTGGGCAGTGAAAAAGGCCGATTCGCACCGGGAAATCAGCAGCATTAAGATTAAAGACCCTTTAGTAAAAAGGTATTTTTACGTAGTATATCCCCGCCAAAAATCGAGACGGAAATCAGTTGATAATTTTCTGGATTATCTAAAAAAGATAAGGGGAACTAAATCAAACATATACTAGGAATACTAATCCTAATGCGCCGACGACTTTACCCTTATAATCCGTTTTAGATGCGGCAGCAGCATTATAACTGAGCCCTCTCATCATGTTCACCAAACAAGCGCACAACAATCTATTTTGACCTTTTCCAGCTGTTGAGCAAGTATGACATGGTTAGTTACGGCATATCTGTAAACTTTTCATTACATCACATCATAATGAGGTGGCAAGCTATTTCTAGCCTTTCCCTATAATAAAGATGATTATCATTAATACGAAATATTTATGTGGAGAAAACCTAATAATTTTGTAGTCAAGCTAAAATTATTCTATTTTATTTTGTTAGACATTTGTTTATAATATATCTATTGCTCACAAATAAAATACTCCCGGAGGTGCAAACTACCTTGTTACCATTACCTAAAAAATATTTTCTTACTGCTGCCTCAGCTGAAGGGGAAACAGAACTTACTGCTTTTGATGGAGCTTTACTTAAAGCCCGGGTGGGTAATACGAATTTGCTAAAGGTAAGCAGTATTTTACCACCAGGTTGTGAGTATGAACCTGATCTAATAATACCTCCCGGTTCTTTGTTGCCTATTGCCTTTGGAACTATAATAAGCACGGTTCCAGGAGAGATTATCTCTGCTGCTGTAGCAGTTGGCATAAAGCACAATAGTTTTGGTGTTATCATGGAGTATGAAGGTAAATGCTCGGCCCAAGAAGCCGAAGCCAGGGTTCGGCTTATGGTTGAGGAGGCCTTCCATATCAGAGACCTGCAACTGGATGAGATTAAAGTGGTTGCAACCGAGCATACGGTCAAGAAAATAGGATGTGCTTTTGCTGCCGTACCTTTGTGGTATTAATTAACGAGGAGGAAATCGAGTTTGGAATTATGGGTAACTGAATATCAAACACCTGTTTTGGGGTTTAGTTGTAAGGTGAAAGAAACCTTACGGACGCAACAAACTGCATTTCAACACCTCTCAGTTGTACATACTGAACAGTTCGGCAAAATGCTGCTGCTGGACGGTATGGTACAGACTACGGAAAAAGATGAGTTTGTCTATCATGAAATGATTACTATGATTGCTCTTAATGCCCATCCCCGACCAGAGAATGTACTTGTTATCGGTGGAGGTGATGGTGGTGCTTTGCGCGAAGTGGTACGCCACCCAGCAGTTACCCACGGAACATTGGTGGAAATAGATGAAGAGGTAATAAAAGCTTCACGTGATTTTTTCCCCAATCATTCCTGTTCTTTTAATGACCCCAAATCCCAGCTCGTAATTGATGATGGGATAAAATATATAAAAGAACACGGCCCAAATTTTGATGTGGTTATTGTAGACTCAACTGAGCCTGTAGGTCCGGCTCAAGCCTTATTTTCGCCGGTTTTCTATGAAAGCGTCTTCAACGCTCTTAAGGATGATGGTATTCTGGTGGTACAGAGCGAGTCCCCGTTCTTCAATGGAGATGTAATTAAGATGGCATATGGTGGTATCAAACAGTTTTTTCCTATTACTAAGTTATATCTTGCCGCTATACCTACTTATCCTAGTGGTTTGTGGAGCTTTACGGTTGGCTCCAAATGCTATGACCCAGAAGAGGTAGTTAATAAAATGAAATTGGAATGTAAGTATTATACCCCGGAAATTCACCGGGCTGCTTTTAAGCTTCCTGCCTTTGTTAAGAAGCTAATTACTGAGGGTGAATAATTATGCTTTATGATTTTAAGGAGATCCTGGACGAAAAAGCCTGTTTTATGGCTAGTAGCAAGGATTATGATAAGTCCTCTAAAGTGATTATAGGAATACCTATGGATGCTACCACTAGTTTTCGCCCTGGAACTAGGCTCGCACCTTACCGGGTACGGGAAGTATCTGAAAGTATTGAAGAATATAGTGTTTATCAGGATAAATCCTTGGAGGAAATTGACTTTTATGATGCAGGGGATGTAATCATACCTTTCGGTAATGCAGGTGCAAGCTTGCAGCGTATTGAAACAGTATGCCGGGGTCTGGTTAGGAGCGGTAAAAAGGTGTTTGCTATTGGTGGCGAGCATCTGGTGTCATTGCCTTTGATAAAATCTTATCATGAGTTTTACCAGGATCTGGTAGTGGTGCAGATGGATGCCCATGCTGATTTGCGCGAAGATTATCTAGGGGAGACTTTATCCCATGCTACGGTCATGCGCCATGTGGTTAAGGAAATAGGTGACAAGAATCTTTATCAGCTTGGAATACGCTCAGCTACCCGGAACGAGCTTAAATTTGCAGCTGCCAGGACTTGCTTGTATTTAGATTGTTTCCTGGATGTACTAGATGAGGTTAAGAAAAAAATTGGAGACCGCCCTGTTTATTTAAGTCTTGATATTGATGTTCTGGACCCAGCTTATGCTCCGGGAACCGGGACACCGGAGGCTGGGGGGATAACCAGCCGAGAATTATTACAAGCCTTGCACCGGCTTAAGGATCTTAAAATAGTTGGTTTTGATATGGTTGAGATTTCTCCGCCTTATGAGAAGGGTGATAATACTTCCATATTGGGAGCCAAGATACTTCGCGAGGTTTTATTGGCATATTAAGAAACGAAAAGAGCGTTACTTATGGCAACGCTCTTTTCGTTAGTAATTTGCGTATTCAATATGTCGTTAAACCTTTGGGATATACGTATATTATGTTGCTTTCACTGCGATTAAAGGTGCATATTGTTTCTAAAAATTCTAGGATTTTTTCCATTTCTTCTTCTGAATCAGCCCCCACTATTTCAAAAACCGATGCTTTTAGCTGCATCCAATTAAGTAATTTCAACTCCTGCAGGCCTTCATCCATAAACTCTAACATTGATAAGGGTATAGAAAATGGAGCTTTAGTTTTGCTCTTGATATGATTCTCCATTAGTTTTATAAAAAACTGTAATTTGTTTTCCTCTTCAGGAGTTATGGCATATTGAAATAATACATCATACAAGTGTTGTACTACTTTTATAGAGGTAATGAGAGGAAGAAGTAAATGTTCTTCCGTGCGTAAGAATTTTAGCTGAAATAATGGTATATCCTGCATCTAATTCCACTCCTTTAATATCTTTTTATATTTTATCTTATAAATAATTAACAAAAAAGCTTTAAAATTAGCATAGTGAGGATAATAAATTATTGTCTAATATGGATACATCTATAAAATCCTGTGGGGCTAACTATAAATAGAATTTCCTATTGTAAAATGAGTTGGATATATTTTAGGAAAACTGACATATATTAAGCAAGTGCCCGTTATGATAAACATATTGCCCCTGACTGTATATCACAGCTTGATAAGCGGGTATTCGTTATTTGAAAAAAGATCGAATAAGGCTTACACTTAAAAAGTTAACATCGTAAATAAATAATAATACGGCGATTAGCCATTCTCAGCTTAATCCTGAATTTTCAGGAGCGGGGGAACCAATTTTTTGGGGTGAATCCAGATTATTATCTGGTAGGGTAGCCCTATACCCGAATCCGGCAGCTAACCTCGTAAGCAATAAGAAGGGGAGAATGGGGATTAATTTGCCTTCTTCAGTATAACTTATAAATTCAAGTTATTTTCACTTCTGAAGGCTATCCCTCAATTATTTTTCCTCTTAGTTTAAAAAATCACAACAAGATGCTGCCTGCATAATGTTGCAAGTTTGCCAGCATGTATTGTTTTGCTATTTTTAGAATACACCCAAATAAAAAGATAATTCTAAAAAGTGAAATAAAACCGGCCCAAAATTTGCTGATTTTACTATACCTTGTTGCCAAGTTTAGTTTACATAACATGGTAAAGGGATGATTACTTATGGAAATAATTACTGTTGAACATTTGAGTAAAATTTATGGTTCAGATACAAGCAAAGCTTTAAAACTCCTTAAAGACGGCGTTGACAATGAAACTATAAAAAAGCAGACTCGTCAGGTCGTAGGTGTCAGGGATGTCAGTTTTCAGGTTAACCAGGGTGAGAGCTTTGTTATAATGGGCCTTTCAGGAAGTGGTAAGTCTACTTTATTACGCTGTCTTAATGGCCTTATTAGTACAACCAGTGGTCAAATATTTATTGATGGAAATGAGCTTACCAGTCTTTCTTCTCGCCAGCTGCAAGAATTGCGCCGAAAAAAGATGAGTATGGTATTCCAGCGTTTTGCCTTGTTGCCACATAGAACTATACTGGGCAATGTTGGGTATGGCTTAGAAATACAGGGAATACAGCGAGATATGCGGCAAGAGAAGTGTTTACAGGCTATTGAAATGGTTGGGCTCAAGGGATGGGAAAATTCTTATCCAGATGAGCTTAGTGGTGGCATGCAACAGCGTGTAGGAATAGCCCGGGCTCTGGCTACAGACCCGGATATTTTATTAATGGACGAGCCTTTTAGTGCCTTGGACCCTTTAATAAGGCAGGAGATGCAGGATGAGCTTTTAGAGATTCAAAAGAAACTCCAAAAAACAATCATTTTTATTACTCATGACTTAGATGAAGCTTTAAAAATAGGTGATCGGATTGCTTTAATGAAGGATGGCAGAATTGTACAAATGGGGCAGCCGGAAGATATACTGTTAACCCCGGCAACCGAGTATGTTGCCCGTTTTGTCAAAAACGTGAATTATTCTAAAGCACTGACGGCTTCAGCGGTAATGGTAAAAGCCAGAAACGTGGTTTATCCCAAAGATGGACCAATGACGGCTTTGCATATTATGGAAAGGTTCGGTATGTCATCGCTATTTGTTACCGATCGCACAGGCAAGCTACTAGGTTATATTAATGCTGATGATGCTTCTAATATTGCCCAACAGCGGATAAAAGAACTGGACACAATAATAAAAAAAGATGTTCCCTTAGCACAACCAGATACTCCGCTATACGATCTATTAGAGGTACTGGCACATACTAAAATACCGGTTGCTGTAGTTGATGAAACTAATAATTTAAAAGGCGTATTAGTTAGGGGTTCAGTTATTGCTGGTCTGGCTGGTGAAAGGAGGGAAATAAATGAGTAGTTTTATGGACAGTATTCCTGCTATACCTTTGGCAAAATGGATAGATAGCAGTATCGATTATTTACAGGATGAGTGGAGTAGATCTACTCAGGCCTTTGCTGAGGCGTTAAAAGGCTTAATTAAGGGATTACAGGAATTACTTCTGAATATTCCCCCCGAATTATTAATAATTATCGTCGCTCTCCTGGCTTGGTGGTTAGTTAATAAAAAATTTGCCTTATTTGCTATAGTAGGTTTGATGTTTATATATAATATAGGTCTGTGGAATGTAGCTATGCAAACCCTGGCTATGGTAATTGGAGCAGTAGTATTATGTATGATTATAGGAATACCTCTTGGTATACTGGCTGCCAAAAGCAATACTGCTCACCGCATTATTACTCCGGTACTTGACTTCATGCAGACTTTACCGGCATTTGTATATTTACTGCCAGCTATCCCCTTTTTTGGTCTGGGTGTAGTACCAGCTGTTTTAACTACCATTGTATTTGCTATGCCACCAGTAATAAGAATGACTAACCTGGGCTTGAAACAGGTACCGGACGAACTGGTAGAACTGGGCAAATCGTTTGGTTCAACATTTTTTCAAATGTTGTTTAAGATAGAATTGCCTTTGGCACGAGCAAATATATTTGCGGGAATTAACCAGTGCATAATGCTATCACTTTCAATGGTGGTTATCGCCGCTATGATTGGCGCTAAAGGTCTGGGGGGTGTTGTATGGACAGCTATTCAGCAGCTTAAGATGGGAATGGGTTTTGAGGCAGGTGTAGCTATTGTTATTATAGCTATTATTCTTGATCGTATAACCCAGAACATGGGGAAAACAAAAGAAAGAGGAGAATAATTAATGAAAAAACGTGCAGTTTTTATTGTCAGTCTAGTATTGTTAATGGCTTTTGCCATGTTTAATATTGCTGGATGTGGGGGCGGCAGTCAACAATCTGATCAGGATGATCGAGGAGAAAAGAAAGAACTTACACTATTATATGTACAATGGGCTTGTGCTACGGCTACAACACATATTATGGAAGCTATATTAGAAGATAAAATGGGCTATGATGTTGAAATCATGGATGTCACAGCTGCAGCTATGTACGAGGGTTTGGCAAGTAACCAGGCTGATGCCATATTCGCTTCATGGTTGCCCCTAACTCATGGTGAATACATGAAACAGGTTGGAGATGAGGTTGAGGATTTAGGGCCTAATATGGAAGGAGCTGCAATCGGACTAGTAGTTCCTGAGTATGTTACAATTAACTCAATTGAAGAAATGAATTCGGTAAAAGACAAATTTGATGGGCAGATAATAGGCATTGACTCTGGTGCCGGTATAATGAATGCAACCAACCGGGCGTTAGACGATTATAACTTGGAATATGAACTGGTCGAGGGCAGTGAAGGTACTATGATAGCTTCTTTGAAAGAGGCTATTGATAATAATAAATGGATAGCAGTTACTGGTTGGACCCCACACTGGAAATTCGCTACCTGGGATCTAAAGTATTTAGAAGATCCTAAAAAGACTTATGGTGATGCTGAGACTATTAATACTGTAGTAAGAAAAGGCTTGAAGGAAGATAGGCCAGATGCCTATGAACTGTTCGATAATTTTAACTGGACTTCTGATGATCTAGCATCTGCTATGGTTCTCGCAGAAGATATGGGTGATAGTGTGGCTGCAGCCAAGGAATGGATAAAACAAAACCCGGATATTGTTAACAGCTGGTTACCGGAAGAATACAAATAATAGTTATAACAGCATATAGTTGTATGTTCTGGATACCCCCGGCTTTTTTAGCCGGGGGTTAGGTTTAAATATAGTTAATTCCCATAGCTTCTCTGACTTCAATCATGGTTTCCTGTGCGACCCTATGAGCTTTTTTGGTACCTTCCATTAGTATGTCGGAAATTTGTTCCTGATTGTATTTATTTCTTCTTTCCCGCATTGGTTCAAGCAGAGCATTAATTATTACGTTTAACTTTTTTTTGCAGTTTACACAGCCAATACTTCCTTGGCGACAGTTGGTCTCAATTTCAGCAGATTCTTCCGGGTTAAATACCCGGTGGTATTCATAAACGGTACAAACCTCAGGGTGTCCTGGGTCAGTTTTATGAATTCGAGCAGGGTCAGTTACAGCATTTCTAATTTTCTGCCATACCTCATCAGGAGTATCGGCTAAAAAAATAGCGTTATTTAGGCTTTTACTCATTTTAGCCTTACCATCCAGTCCTACTAACCGGGCAACATCACCTACCAGAATCTCTGGTTCAACTAGAACAGGTCGGTAAAGCTCATTAAAACGACGTACTATTTTACGAGCCAGTTCTATGTGCGGAATTTGATCTTCACCTACCGGTACCAGGTGGGCCTTAAAGATACTAATATCGGCTGTTTGACTTACCGGATAACCTAGAAAACCGTAGGTCATATCGCGGAAACCATGCTGGGCAGCTTCAGTTTTGATGGTTGGATTATGGCGCAACACATTCACAGAAGTAAACATAGAATAATACATTGTTAACTCATGTATTTCGGGTATCATGCTTTGAATAAAGATGGTGGATACCTCTGGATTAATTCCTGCTGCAAGATAGTCGCTAGTAATCTGATAAACATCACGTTTTAGGTTTTCATCTTTATCCCAGTGGGTGGTAAGGGCTTGAACATCAGCAATAATTATAAAACTCTCATATTCTTCCTGTAATTTAACCCGGTTAACCAGACTACCTACATAATGTCCCAGGTGCAGACTCCCAGTGGGGCGATCTCCAGTTAATATTCTTTTTTTGCCCTCAGGCATTTTGCTCATCCTTTCTTTATTGAATATAAAAAAGCCCCTGTCTTAAGGGACGGAGCTACCGTGGTGCCACCCTTATTGACCTGACGGTCCACTTAACAGGCGCTTTATTACGCTTTTTCCTGATAACGGAGGATGCCGACTCAGCCTAATCTGAATAACATTTCAGCTTGTTACTCCAAGGTCCATTCACTCCAGCTATAGTACCGGTTTTCACCTCTTCCGGCTCTCTGTATACTATTCAATGAAGTTACTATTCCTCATCATCGTTATTAAAGTATGTTTTATTGTTAAATTACCATATGAAAGCTATACAATTCAAGCTATATATTATTACATATTATTGTCTATTTTATTACTCAAATTAATCTATTAACAAATAAATAAAACTAATGTTTTACATGGTATTTTGCAAGAGGAAGAAAGTTAATAAATAGAATAACCAAGTATAAAAATAATAGTGCGGCTGAAGTTATACCGGAATCATTGATTAAAATTGCAATAACTGCTGAAATTATTAATCCTTGTGAAGCGCTATATATAACTGGGTATTTTTCTTTAAAAAACCTTAAGTGGTTAGTGGCTGGTCTAAATAAAAGGTTAAAACAAAGTAGAACCAAGGATAATAAAAACCAACCGGCTATGCTGTAGTTGATAATTCGTAATTGCATTTGAATTTTCCGGTCAATTATGTGTAAAATCTCACTCCAATTTCCCTCTAGAATTAGGCTGATACTTCGTCCCAAGTGAGATTGTATTTCAAGCGGAAGTATCAAATCAATTATTGCCATAATAATTACCAAGGCTATAGTACCAATAATTAATACAACTATCTTATTAGGTTTTATACTTAGCTGGCGATAACTTAAATAAGTGTATCCTAAACCCATAAAAGCGGTTATGCCTCCACCTACATTGGTACCGAAGAGGGGAAATACAATAAAAAAGATAACTAGGCCAAATAAAAAGGCTATCCATAATAGATTTGACCGGGAATACGATTTTTGTAATTTAAATGCAGAATAAGCTATGGTACAACCAAGAATTACTCCCATATACTCATTACCCAGACCGTAATAGCGCAACCCGCTAATAACGCGATAGCTTAGCATAGAGTGTTGTAGCATGCTTAATTCTAAAATAAGATCTAGGATAATAGTGCTAATGGTTAATAACAATGGTACCAATAATGGGTGGCAATGGAGTACATGAGAAATCAGAAGACATATTAAGCAAATAATTATATTAATAGAAAAGGCAAAAAACAGATAATACCAGCGGTTAAATATATCAAAATTAGCTATAAGTAAAAGGCTCAGGGGGAACGCAACTACAAATGTCATAAAAAAATTCTGGATTATAGGATGAGCATTTTTTACGCGAGCCAGCAAAGTCAGTACCAGTGATAAAAGAATTAATACAATTAATATGGGTATTACCAAGGCTTGGTTTACATATTGGAATACCAACCGCTTGCTGGTATCTGTAAGGGTATCATATGTATTTGTTAGCGATTGGGAATAAATAGGGTTAGGTATCGTGGGGTTAAAATTATGCAAAATTGAGTTTTTAAGACTTATGCTAGATACTATACCATCGTAGTGCGTTGAATAGCTTGTCAAAAGCCCTGCCATACCTGGCTTATCTATGATAAGTGGGGTTAGGAGTTCGCCGCGCTGAAAAGCCAGGCGTGACGGGGTAGGGCTTATAACATAGAGTACATCTGTATTAATAAGCTGCTTTTGCAAATCACCAATACATAAGTCAATTTTTTTTAGCACAGTTTTTCGCGCTTGTTGTAATTGCCTATCAGAGTACAGGTCCTGAACCTTTTCTAAACGAGCTAGATCGCCAAACTCAATTAAAATCAGATCATATGATTTATATTGCTGAAAGGCCTCAAGTATCATCGGGTACCTAGTAGATGGGGGAAAGGCGGAGGATTCATCAACGGTTTTTATATCAACTAAACCATTATCTACTATTCCGTTCGAATCCATAAGGATAAGGGCGCCAGGACGGGAATAGTCATTGAAAAAATCACTATTGCCGATAAGAGATGTTTTAAGGTCCAAGGTATGGAGTTCATCCCCCAATTTTCCCGGATTAGCTAGACTACGTATTTCGTTATTTCTTTTGATTATGTTAATATTGCTTACTACTATATTGTTATCAAAAGGTTTGGTCCCAGTATTACGAAAAAATACGTCACCAGCCTTTTCAGATCTTACTTTTTCGGTAGCTTTATAATTTAAATCAGCATAGGAACTACTTACTGCTAGTTTCCCAGCTGATATAGTACAAGCTACATTTTTGGTAGTTCTTTCCCCAGCACTTAAAGTGTTTAAGAGGCCCAATCCTGCTTTTTTTTGCAGGTTCCAAAGATGGGGAGTAGCTAATGGGTCAAGGTCACTTAAATCTAGTTTATCAATCATATAGATAATTACACGTTTAGGCGGTATTTCCTGTTCACCTTTAGCCTGTACATAATTAGGCCATGCTATTAAGACTAATAATATAGTTAAAAACAGTATTAATCTTTTGCCCATGGTTGCTTCACCATCCTTGATGATTGCCCCGACTTAAAGCGAGCCATAAGCTGTTGGTTAGATATAATAGTACTAGTGCAGCTGCAATAACGCCGGTGTCATTTACTATAAATACTGTTATGGAGGTTACGAGCAGTAGTTTAGCAGCTTGGCTAATTAACGGATTTTCAACTGCTAACCTGAATAAAAGGTGAGGTGTCTTAAATTTTAATAGAGCCAGGATAGCAGTGAATAATAATAATATTAGACTCCAACCGGAATTGTAAATGGTATTTCCTAGTATACCTAGTTTGGTTTTTATCATAGCAAGTATATTAGCTAAGCCAGAAGCGGAAGTCATATTGCTAATAGCTTTACCGGCATGGGAAGGAGTAGGATTAAATAATGCATCCATTTGCGCTACGGAAAATACAGCCAAAATAGCCAAAACCAGGATTAATATGATTTTTGACAAAGATATTTTGCATCTTTTAACTAATAATAAGAAGAAACCTGTAGTTACTATAGCTGTAATAAACCCGCCCATATTAGCGCCAAATTGGGGATGGCCAATGGCAATACTGACTACAGCAAGTGGAACTAATCCTAAAATAGCTTTATGAACGGATTTTAAGGGTAGATGCTTAAACTTATCAAATAAAAGAAAGACAGAGATTACTGTACTTGCCAATAGTACTCCCATATAATCATTACCAATACCATAAAAGCGGCCTCCGGCAATAGCATCCGAACCTAGCGGTGATAATAACATTAATTGTGAATTAGTAAACGTATCATAAACCAAAAGAATAGCAGTAGTTAATGTCAAAAAAAGCAGGGCATTAAGTGGTTCCCTAAATACCAAGTAAATCACGGCAGCGATCAACATAGCTAAACCAACACTTAACAGGATCACCCCTGCTAGTGAAAAATACTGACTAAAGCCAATAAAAAGGAAGACTATAGGCATGCTTAATGTGCAATAAACAGTGTAATTAAGATACTTATGATATTGCTGGCGGTTAAAAACAAAAGTTAGTGCTCCGATTATTGCTCCGAGTAACGATAAGAGCATAAAAGCGTAATGGAGTGGATTGCGGCTAAGACGTATCTTTTTAAATATATTTAATTGCCTATCTATTTCGCTCATACTGTTATTTGATTTAATGATGCTTAAACCAGAAATGTTACTAGTACCATGCAAATAGGAGAGTACAGTTGGCTTAAGATCGGTATTACTGATTAATCCCGGACGACGTGTAGTGTTGGAAATTAACAATCCGGGATCTGAACCGGGCGTGTAAATAATAACTGGAGTTAGTCCAAAATTCCCTTCCTTAATCATATCTTTATTGGGATTGGGGGAGAGAACTACCAGCATTGTTTTTTCCATATTAATTGAATTAATGATTCTTCCCAATAATTGATCATTTCTTTCCACAGCCTTATTTCTTTGATCTGCGACAATACAATCAGCCATGTTGTTGCGAACCATTTCCACTCTACTGGTATCTCCCATGTCTATGATTATTATTTCAGCAAACTTAAGAAGGTTATTCATATTATCTATTATCAAGTCATGGTTGCTTTGCAGACCTCCTGGACTATTGGGATTAGTTTCTAGCAAGTTTTTGCTAACATTACCCAAGGGTATTATTCCTTTTTCATCCATGGCAAGTATTGCTGCATTGCGGTTAGGCGTATAATAGGTATCAGAATTCCCCAATATGGCTATGCGATATCCCATATCCCGGGCTTCCTTACCCAAGCTGCCAACCTCATAGGGAGGATTATAGCTTAAAGCAGACTTTTTAACAGGCTCAATAAAAAGATTTACAACACCGTCCTTAGGAGCATTATTAGCAGTAAATAGGGAGTAAAGGTAGCCAGCATTCAGAGAAGAAGATTTTATATTATCAATCAGATTAGGCAAATAATGTACTTCTTCATCACTATTAAAACAAAGCCCGGCATTATTAATTGTTCCTACCCTAAAGCCGGTTGCCAGTGTCATATAAGAACTGCTGGGATAGTTGTTTTTTGCGCGAATATTCATTAGCCCTGATCCGCTCTGGGATATAAGGGTGTCGATATTAGGTGTGTGTGCATTTATAAGGTCGCTGGTATTTATGTAATCAGAAATAAGAATAATGACCTTTTTTGAATTATTATCTTGGTTTTGTCCCCATACTAATGGAGTCATAACAGTTGATAACCATAACCCAG
>JBMNOV010000139.1:0-2747 GCA_050943255.1 Syntrophomonadaceae bacterium | reverse complement strand
TGAGATTTGTCCTCCTTTCTTTCTCAATGGGGTTTACAGTCTGTGTACTTCTCATGGTCAATACCTCCTGAAAATATTTTTTGAAAAAGGGTTTTCCCGTTTTCACATTAAAAAAGGCCGCCCATTGACTTTATAAGGTGGGAGCCTATGACATAGAGCAGGCTGACAAGGGTCACAGCCACAAGGGGAATGGATGCAATCTTAATCCTGCGGGGTAACTTATTTAATTTTTTCTTTAAGGCTTCTTTAGCTTTAATGTCCATATCTCTTGCAAGATACGCCAATGCCTCCCCTTGATGCTCTCCCCGGTGAAGTCCTATAAGGGCATTCACCAGAAAGGATACTTCTGCAAGGCCGATACGTTCATTGAAGTTTCTAAGGGCGGTTTCAATATCCTTTGCTTTCATCTCCATTACTAAGACTGAAACATCATAGTAGAATACATCGCTGGCTACCTTAAGGTAATCCTCAAATATCTGAATTAAATCCACCTGTACGACGGCTTTTTTACTGTCAGCCTTGATGTCGTCCAGCTTATACAGTATGGAGCGCACAAAGCCTGGAAGCTCCATTTCAATGCGCATCTTTTTTTCCTTCATCTTGTCTTTAAGGTCGGTCATGAAGTGGAAATATACCACTATAGAAAAGATGAGCACAATAGGCACAAGATTGGTAGCACCGATTGCAAACAATAGCAGGGCAAGAGGTAATGTAAAAATGGCGCATATAATAGCCCTGGCATAATACTCCTTTGGGGTAAGATCTAATCCTCCACGACGGAGTGTAGATGCCATCCTTGCTTCCTTTACCGGATCAATTGGTATTAACCGGGAGGCCGGCTTTACAAGGGGCATTACAAATCGGTTTAACAATCGGCTCCCTGTTTTTTCTTTTCTATCCTGCAGATGCTTTATGTTCTTTTTCATACTCATCTTTGGGATTTTAAGAAGTTGCCTGCAAATTAAAAATCCTGCTGCAGTCAGCAGGACAAATATAATAACTTGATAAAACAACGGAAAACCTCCTTATCTGTTTGATGGTTTGGTAGCCTTCATCACATAAAAAGCTGTGCCAAGGGCAGTAAGCAGCATGAGGATAATTAAAAATTTACCGATGGATGTTTTTGTAAGGATAAAAAACCATTCTGCATTAGAAAATCGCATCATAGGGATTATGGAAAACATCAGACCTGCTGTCATAAGATAGTCGCGCCATACCCTTACCATCATGCTGTCACTTTCAATCTGCATGGACTTTGCATCATTCATGGCTTTGATGATGGGAAATAGAGCGAACTTTAGTCTTCTGTCATGGTAACAAAGGATAAGGGTTTTTACCCACTCGGTAAAATAGCGGTTTTTGACTTTTGCAGATAAACGGTATAATCCATGTTCCACATTAGGATTGATGAGCCTGATTTCAGACACAAACTCGTCAAAGGGTGTAGGAGTTCTTAAATGAGCCGGAATATATCGGTTCTTTTCCTCTACATAGGTTTCTACAGCTTTGATGATATCGTCATTTCCGGCATAGGCGTTGGTGATGATGGACATGGTATTTTCCAATCCCTCGATTTCCTCTCTTGCTGCCCCAGAACTTTTTACAGTTAGGTAAAAGTAAGGAGCAGGAAGCATACACGCTGCCATGACCGCTGCCAGCTCGGTACTGCCAAACAGCATAACTCCGGCCATAAAGCCTCCTACCGCTGATACAAATACCATTACAAGGAATTTTTTTTGTGTGCATCGTGTCTGCCGGAATAATGTTTCAAACCGAATAGCGATTTTCTCGGTAATTTTCAGTTTTGTTCCTGTAAGGTAAAGACGGCGTTTTTTCAGGGGATTTTGCTCTATGGCAAAGGGGTTCAGTTTTAATAGGAGAAACACTGCAAGGTTAATAAGAACGAAAACAATAATCAGGGATAGATAAATTAGATTCATTGAGTTCCTCCTTCCGCAAAGCGTTGAATCTCCTTTTTAGGAACACCGCCAATTAGAAGCCTTTCCGCAAGAGTAGAAGAAATACAACCTAAACGTTTATGGACTCCCACAACCTTTGTAATCTTCCCAGACTCATCTCGTTCATAATGGTCAACTACATACTTAAAAAGGGTGTTGCCGATGACTTCACCTTTTTGTACCCCGGTAGCTTCAAAGATTTCCATATACTTTCTTGACTTATCAGGTAATTGCATTTTAAAGAGCATAATCGGAAAGGCTTCCACAATATTCTTTAGAAGCCTTTCCTCTGATAGGGAAGTCCCAGCCTCCAAACACATGGTTAGGATTCTGTCATAGGCCGTCCTTGCGCTATTGGCATGTAGGGTGCTGACGATGGTGTGTCCTGTTCGTCCGGCTTCCTGTACCGTGAGGGCTTCTTTGCCTCGCATCTCAGCAGGTACAAGGATTTGCGGATGCAACCTTAACGAGAGTTTTAATAAATCTAACATGTTAATTGGATTAGGTTCCTCCTTGGTCAAAAGGTGAATTACATCGTTTATCATCACACCATTTTCATCAAACTGCGCTAACGATAGCTCCCGGGTGTCCTCAATAGTTACAATGCGCTTATCCGAAGATACACAGCTTAGAATGTATCCCATATCGGCAGTTTTTCCACTACCGGTGGCTCCTGCAATGGCTACCGATACGCCATTGTTAACGCAAAGGGTAAGAAAGTCCAGTTCCTCCGAAGTGGCCGTATCCCATTCAATCAGGTTTTCCCTTGTAATGTAGGAGGGTTTTTGC
>JBMNOV010000012.1:0-42183 GCA_050943255.1 Syntrophomonadaceae bacterium | reverse complement strand
GGGACGCCTCCTCAATCTTTTGTATTGTGCCTTTCTGTCGCGGATCAGCACAATTTAATTGTATTGATGGGCGTCTCTTTTTTCAAAGACCGTTCTTAAGCATTACAGGAATGCTCCTTATAATCATATTGTGAACATTAAGGAATAGAAATATATCTGGGTACATATATTAATTTTTATTCACTATGGATGGTATTACTTTTGTTACCAATAAATATATTAATGTACCACCAATAATTAAAATTAATAATAAAGTTAATATTTTTATTAACAACTTGCATCACCCTTTATAGCTTGTGATACTGAAATTTCTTTTATTCAAGTTTTTTGTTATGAAGGTTGTATATAAATCCAAGTAATCGTAAAATTTAGCTATTACTTACTAATGCTTCAACATCTGTTTCATTTAGTATTTTTACGATTACTATGCTAGAAAATTTGGAAAGGTCTACTTCATGTAGTTCTGAAAGCCTGCGTCCATAAGAATTAAAAACTATACGAATAATGGGGCGGGTAGGGCTGTCACGGTTAACGTCGACAATTATACCAATATCACCAGTATTAAGCTTTACAATCGTACCAATAGGGTAAACAGCGATATTAGCCATTAGTGCTGTTACACAATCGGGGTCTAATTGTATTCCTGACATACGTTTTAATATATATGATGTGTGGTTTAAAGAATAACCAAGTCGGTAAGGCCGGTCAGAAAGTAAGGCATCGCAGGAATCGGTTACAGCAACAATCCGAGCATATTTATTAATTTTGGTACCTCCTAGTTTACGGGGATAACCCTGACCATTCCAGTGTTCATGGTGTTGGAAGGCAACATGAGAAGAGAGTAGTGGTATATCATTATAATTCCGTAAAATTTCAAAACCATAACCGGGGTGAAGTTTTATCTGTTTATACTCTTCTCGGGTAAGTGTACTGGGTTTATTTAAAATATCGATATCAATTTTTATTTTACCGATATCATGTAATAAGGCACCTATACCAATTTCGCTTAGTTGAGTTATATCATAATTCATTGTAATTCCTACTAGTATTGATAGGGTACATACATTTACGGAATGGGCAAAAGTGTAATCATCGAAACAACGGATATCAGATAAATTTATTAATAAATTGCGGTTATCTAACAATTCACTAATGATGGAATCAACTACATTTTTTACTGCTCGTATATTCAGGTTATGGTTTTTTTTAAGCCAGTTGATATTATTTGTTATTACTTTAATTGCCTCAAGTCTGGTTTTTTCGGAAATTACATCTTGGACTTCATAGTCGCCGAATATTTCATCTTTTATATATACGGAACTAATCCCAAGTTCGATAAGCCTTTTTATATATGTTTCGTTTAAAACAATTCCGCTATGCAATAATATTCGGCCATCCTGGCTCATAATAGTTCTGGCTAATTCCATACCATTTTTTAAGTTCTTAACAGCTGTTCGTCTCAACCTTTTTCACCTGCCCGCTGATGATGGGAAATTTTTAGTATATAACTATAATGATTTATACACTTTCTTTAAAAATATTTAATATCCTGCCATAAAAGAAATTAGTTTGGATAACCTGGACATTAACAAATTAAAACTATTTAGGCCCTTAGAATTGCTATATTCAGCTTAAAATGTTAAATTAAAATTAAAAAGTGCGAGGAATTAATGAGACCAAAAAAGTATTATATACCAAGGCCAGTTCTAAAAACGCTGGCTGAAAATATAAAAAATTTAATAAAAACTAATGAGGGGCGTTTATCGCTATTAGATATAATTGAAGAGATACCATTTAATATCAGGCCTCAAGTAGCAGAGTCTTTATCTATTTTTCACGAGCAATTTATGGTGAACTTTTATTATCTTTTAAAGGCTGAATATGGCAATGAACTAGCTGTAGTATGTGACCGGGCTTTAGAGAAGTGTCGTATGGTTGGAATGGATATAAGCCCAACCGTCTTCTTTAAAGGTAAATTTATTAAAACCTATGCTAGTATTACCCGCCATACTGGGCATATGACTTTAGAAGTGGCATGGGATACAGGTGGTTCAGGGGTTCATGTTGAAGCCTTTTATATTTCGTTTAACCCTGATGGGATAAATAGTTTCATGATGCTCCCCAATAAGCCCTTATACCAATTTGAACGCGACCGCAAATATTCCCCAGAATTTATCATTCTTAATTTTGAAGAAACTTGTTATTTATTACAAGAAGCATTTAGCTTTAATGTAGCTCATATGACTAAACCCGCTCTGGGCAGGTTTATGTATCAAAAATACCTGGAACCCAAGTTAGCCCAAAGCTATGAATGGATAAAAGAATTGATTAGGAAAACCTCGGCTCGTTTAACCCCCCGCCAGGTAATAAATAGCTTTTTTCGGGCTTTAAGCCAAAATGATATATATTATATTTTTTCATTATTATCCGAACAGCAGAATTCTCCAGACCTTTTTTATGAGCGTTTTGCAGAAATATTAAATCCGGAAGCTACTCTTTTAGAAGGAGAGGCTAAAGAAGTACAAGGTTCGCGCAATACGGCCCGGGTCAAGGCTCAAACCATAAAGGTGGAAAATCAAAAATTTTTTAGTATTAAGTATAGTTTTTATATGCTT
Source organism: Syntrophomonadaceae bacterium (assembly GCA_050943255.1). GTDB lineage: Bacteria > Bacillota > Syntrophomonadia > Syntrophomonadales > Syntrophomonadaceae > UBA4844. The sequence continues at coordinate 39,568 of JBMNOV010000012.1, read as the reverse complement.
TATGAGTCAGGGTGTTGGTGTATAGGTGATATTGAGAGATTCAGCTTAACCCAGTTAGATCCTTTGGTTGAACAGTCACCGCTGAACACCAAGGTTTATTGTCGGGTATACGAAATTGTTGATATGGAAGAGTTGTTTGAAATATTAGATCGAATAGACAATATTCGTGAATGTGAAGAATTACCCTGTGGTTCTCATTTGCAGATTAGCTATAATAGTGATGATTTTAACCACGGGGTATCGTTTATGAGTGGGGTAATCGCAGATATAATTATCAATGGTGGCGAATTAGTTGTAATCACACAGACGCTAGCAACTATGCTTGACATCGATAAATTCCTAAATTCCAAACGTAATCAAGTGGTAATAAACCTTGGCGAATATGAGGTTAACCTTTTTACAGCATACACTTATCTGGGGGGGCAATTCAGTAGTTTTGAGGAACTATTGATTCAAGATGGTGAAAATAACTTCTATGATGATGGTATGAGGTTTATTACTAATCGCTATCTAATAAAAGATTACGATAAGGTGGTAGAACGATTAGAAAACTTAAAAACTATGAAGATCAAGCTGGATAATGATTCAGTAGTATATTACCAAATAGAGAAAGAAAATGGTAATATAAGTTTTTTTGTGGAATATCTTTTAGAACCTAATTGGATAAGTATATCGACCTTGAGCGAGCATGACATGAGTTTAGCGCGGCAGGCATTTGAGGAACAGATGTATGATTATCTGGAGTTTGATGGTATGGAGGTTAGAAATGAAGGATTATTTGATGTTCTTACAACTGATATTAAACGCGAATATCCAGATTTGGAAGCGATACTGAAGGAGATTTATTTGGATAAATGGTTTAATAGTCACCTAATATTTTTAAGTGGTATGAGTCCTTCGGAAGCATGTCAGACAGAGGAAGGGAGTAGACTGCTATGGGCTTTGTTCAAGAATCTAAAGCGAAAAAATCAATCTCCTTATTTTCAGTATAAAAAGAGCATAAACCTTAAGGAATACATTCGCAAAGTGGAACAAAAAAAAGAGCTAAACAACCGAATAGTATATTGACAGTATCTTACCCTTTAAATATACTTTATAGATAATTAGAAAAAACATGTTTCAATTTTAGAGCTATGAAGGGAAATAAACACGTGGATTTCTTTGATAACAGAGAGCCGGGATAAGCTGAGAACCGGTATCAATGTTCATGTGCCGATCATCCTGGAGCTGCTATCTGAAAGGCCTTAAGGTTTAGTAGGTGGTGCCGGACGAAAAAGTCCGTTAACAAGTTAGCATTTGTTTGAAATGTGCTGCAAGAGGTCGTATAACGACAAGCAGGGTGGTACCGCGGGAAATACCTCTCGTCCCTGAACAGGGACAGAGGTTTTTTTGTATCTTTTTTTATTGTTATTATAATTTAGAATTATTTAAGTAATAAACTAGGAGTGATTATGGATGGGGCTTTTAATTTATCTAGATGGTAGTTATGTTGAAGAGGAAAATGCCAGAGTATCGGTTTTCGACCATGGTTTTCTTTACGGGGATGGGGTCTTTGAAGGGATTAGAGCTTATCATAATAGTGTATTCCGCCTGAAGGATCACATCAACCGTTTGTATGACTCAGCCAAAGCTATAAACTTAAAAATTCCCTTGAATCAATCTGAGATGGCCGAGGTGGTTGTAGATACCTGCCGGCAAAACAGGCTCACGGATGCTTACATACGTTTAGTAGTATCACGGGGAAAGGGTGATTTGGGGCTTGATCCAAAAAACTGTTCTATTCCTACAGTAGTTTGTATAGCATCTTCAATCAGCTTATATCCGGAGAAATATTATAAAGAAGGGCTTGAGGTTATAACAGTGCCAACTCGCCGTAATGGACCCGAGGGAGTTAATCCGCGCATTAAATCATTAAACTACCTGAATAACATTATGGCTAAGATTGAAGCCAATATTGCTGGAGTATCTGAAGCTATTCTACTTAACCAGGAAGGTTATGTAGCTGAATGCACCGGAGATAATATTTTTATGGTTAAAAATGGTATTATAAAGACCCCGGCAATCCATTTAGGTATGTTGGAAGGTGTGACACGCAATGAAGTGATTAAGCTAGCTAAAAAGAACGGAATAGAAGTTCAAGAGACTACATTTACCCGTTATGATCTTTTTGTAGCTGACGAAGTTTTCCTAACCGGGACAGCTGCCGAATTGATACCAGTAACAACAATTGATTCCAGGGTAATAGGTAATGGCAAACCAGGACCTGTATTCAACACCTTACTTGCAGAATACCGGGAAATTGTTAAAGAACCCGAAAGCCCAGAAGCCATTATAATTAGGTGACAATTGACAGATGACAGTTGAATAATTAAAAATTGACACTGGAAAAATGGTGGATAATTGTTAATTGTCCTCTGCCAACTACCAATAATCAGCAGGGGGAGGTAATACTATGCGAAGTGATTTGGTAAAAAAGGGTCTGGAGAAGGCACCGCACCGTTCCTTGTTTAAAGCCCTAGGACTTACTGATGAGGAAATGTCCCGACCATTAGTCGGAATTGTAAACTCTAAAAATGATATCATTCCTGGTCATATTAACCTTGATAAAATTGCCGAAGCAGTAAAAGCTGGGGTTCGCATGGCGGGCGGAACCCCTATAGAATTTAACACTATAGGCGTCTGTGATGGTATAGCTATGAATCACACCGGAATGAAATATTCTTTGGGCAGTCGCGAGCTTATTGCTGATTCGGTGGAAATAATGGCTACTGCACATGCCTTTGATGGTCTTGTTTTTATCCCCAACTGTGACAAAATAGTGCCAGGCATGCTTATGGCAGCAGCCAGGTTGAACCTGCCCTCAATATTTATTAGTGGTGGACCAATGCTTGCAGGACGGGTACAAGGTAAAGGTGTAAGTCTAACCCAGGTTTTTGAGGGAGTGGGTGCGGCAGCTGCTGGGCGTATAAGTCCCGCTGAGCTTAGCGAGCTCGAGGAAAATGCCTGTCCTACCTGTGGTTCCTGTTCTGGTATGTTTACCGCCAATTCAATGAATTGTTTAACTGAGGCATTAGGAATGGCTTTGGCTGGTAACGGAACTATCCCGGCAGTATATTCAGAAAGGATTAGATTGGCTAAACTGACAGGTATGCAGGTTATGCAGCTAATAGAGAAGGATATTAAAGCATTAGATATTATGACGGCAGATGCATTTCAAAATGCTATAAGATTGGACATGGCTATAGGCTGTTCCAGTAATTCAGTTTTGCACCTGCTAGCTATTGCAAATGAAGCTGGCATCCCACTTGATATTAATAGCTTTAACTTAATAAGCTCCACTACCCCCAACCTTTGTAAATTAAGCCCAGCCGGTGAGCATCATATGGAGGATTTATATCGTTCCGGCGGCATACCAGCCATATTTAATGAGCTTAATAAAAAAGATTTGATTAATACAGGGTGCTTAACTGTTAGCGGCCAAACTGTAGGCGAAAATATTAAGGGTGTTACTGTACACGATTACCAGGTTATAAGGCCAATTGATAATCCCTATAGTCCAACTGGAGGTTTGGCCATATTATTTGGTAACCTGGCTTTAGGAGGAGCAGTAGTTAAAAAGAGTGCTGTTGCTGAGGAAATGATGGTACACGAGGGGCCGGCTCGGGTATATGATTCTGAGGAAGCAGCGGTTGAAGCTATTTTAGGTAATAAAATAAATGCTGGTGATGTTATTGTTATACGTTATGAAGGTCCCGCCGGAGGGCCTGGCATGAGGGAAATGCTTACCCCTACCTCAGCTATAGCTGGTATAGGCTTAGATAAGGCGGTAGCCTTAATAACCGATGGCCGTTTTTCGGGTGCTACCCGGGGGGCATCCATCGGACATATTTCTCCGGAGGCAGCAGCTGGAGGATTAATTGGGGTTATCCAGGAAGGGGATCTTATACGAATAGATATTCCAGCCTGTAGGCTAGAACTAATGGTAGAAGAGGAGATACTATCCAAGAGAAAGGCTCAATGGAAAGTACCAGAACCCAAGATAAAAAAAGGATATATGAAACGATATGCCGAGATGGTACAATCAGCTAGTACCGGTGCTATTTTCAAAAAGTAAGCTTAAAGGCCGGAAGTTTTTTCAGCGGGCCATCTAGCCCGCTATTTTTATAAAATTTTTACTCTGATTTTTTATGATTTCTTCGGAGGTGATGTAGGTGCAGTTAAAAGGAGCCGAGATACTATTACAGTGTCTGCGGGAAGAAGGGGTTGATACTGTATTTGGCTATCCGGGGGGGGCAGTACTTCCTATATATGATGCTTTGTATGAATCAAATATACGGCATATCTTAGCTCGTCATGAACAGGGAGCAGCTCATGCGGCTGACGGTTATGCGCGTGCAACAGGTAAAGTGGGTGTTTGTTTAGCCACTTCCGGTCCAGGGGCTACTAACCTGGTTACTGGCATTGCTACTGCTTATATGGACTCAATTCCCTTGGTGTGCTTTACTGGTCAGGTTGCTACTCCCCTAATTGGGAGGGATGCTTTTCAAGAAGCAGATATTACAGGGATTACCTTACCTATTACTAAACACAATTATCTGGTGGAAAGAACTGAAGATGTAGCCAGAATTGTAAAAGAAGCCTTTTATATTGCCAGAACCAATCGGCCTGGTCCAGTTGTAGTAGATCTGCCTAAGGATGTTATGGCGAGAAGTATAGACTTTATTCCGGGAAAAGCAGAGGTTAACTTGCGTGGTTATAGAGTAATGAAGGGATTTAATTCTGGACAGGTGATAGCAGCAGTAGATTTGATTAATAAGGCCAAACGTCCAGTTATTTATGCTGGTGGCGGGGTAATAGCCTCTGATGCAGCTTTTGAGTTAAGAGAACTAGCTGAGAAGCGCAAAATACCAGTTACTACTACCTTGATGGGTATGGGGGCTATACCTGGTAATAGCTATCTTAATCTAGGTATGCTGGGAATGCACGGTACCCGTTATGCCAACTATGCCATTGGGGAAACAGATTTGCTTATAGCGGTAGGAGCGCGTTTTGATGATCGGGTAACAGGAAATATTGCTACCTTTGCTCCCCATGCTAAGGTTATTCATATTGACATAGATGCGGCCGAAATTGGCAAAAATGTAAATGTTGATATTCCTATAGTTGGGCAGGTTAAAGAAGTTTTGCGGGCTATTAACCAACGCTTGGAAATAGTTGAGGAGTATGGAGAGTGGCATCTTACTATTGATCGTTGGAAAAAAGATTTCCCGCTCCGGTATGGTTCTTCTGCTGATGGCCGGATAGTGCCGCAGAACGTTATCGAGAAAATTTGTGCGATAACCAGAGGTGAGGCTATTATCACTACTGAAGTAGGTCAAAACCAAATGTGGGCAGCTCAGTATTATAAATTTAAACTTCCCCGTACTTTTATAACTTCAGGGGGACTTGGTACTATGGGTTATGGTCTTCCGGCTGCAATTGGAGCCAAGATCGGTCACCCTGACCTGCCGGTTATAGACGTGGCTGGTGATGGAAGTATACAGATGAATATCCAGGAATTAGCTACAGCAGTTCAATATCAACTACCGATAATAATATGCATTTTAAATAATCATTTCCTAGGAATGGTAAGGCAATGGCAAGGCCTTTTTTATGAAGGACGCTATTCTCATACTGATATGAGACATCAGCCTGACTTTGTAAAATTAGCCGAAGCTTATGGGGCTGTTGGTATCAGGGTAGCCCGGGAAGAAGAACTAGATAATGCTCTAAAACAGGCTTTACAGGTGAATGACCGTCCGGTTGTTTTAGATATTTTAGTGGAAAGGGAAGCTAATGTTTATCCCATGGTACCGCCCGGAGGTTCTCTCTCTCACATGCTAGGGGGTGAAGATATATGAAAAAACATACACTGGCAGTAACAGTAGAGAACCAGCCAGGTGTACTTACCCGCGTAACTACCTTGTTTCGCCGGCGGGGGTATAATATTGAAAGCCTCGCTGTAGGAGAGACAGAAAACCCTGCTATATCCCGAATTACCATTGTGGTTAGGGGAGATGAAAAAATCCTGGAACAGGTAACTAAACAGCTTTACAAGCTGGTTGATGTTATAAAGATTGTTGATATAACCGAAGATCGTTCAGTACAAAGAGAACTAGTCTTAATTAAGGTAAAGGCTGATAATAATGTAAGAGCTGATATTGTTCAGATTGTTGATATTTTTCGGGCCCGTATAGTTGATATTGGTAAGAATTCTTTAATTATTGAGGTTACCGGTGATGGTGGTAAAATTGATGCTATGGTGGAATCACTTAAACCATTCGGGATATTAGAGATGGTACGTACCGGAGTTATAGCCATGGTACGTGGTGAAATTAAATAGCAGGAACCCGGGAAAATCCCCGGCAAACTGATAGATTTTAAGGAGGTATATAAATAATGGCAAAAATGTATTATGATGCAGACGCAAATCTGAACCTTTTGAAAGGAAAAACAGTTGCAATAATTGGATTTGGTTCCCAGGGTCATGCTCAGGCTCAGAATCTTCATGATAGTGGAATCAATGTAATCGTTGGCTTAAGAAAACCATTTGATGAGGCTACCCAGCAGGAATGGGACAGGGTTATTGCTGCCGGGATTAAGGTTATGACTACAGCAGAAGCAGCCCAAGCAGGTGATATTGTTCAGATATTAGTTCCTGATGAAATACAGGCCAAAGTATATGCCGAAGAGATAAAACCTTACTTAGCAGAAGGAAATGCCCTGGGTTTTTCCCACGGATTTAATATTCATTTTGGGCAAATAGTACCTCCTGCTTTTGTTGATGTGTTTATGGTAGCTCCCAAAAGCCCAGGCCACATGGTAAGACGTATGTATGAAAAGGGTGCGGGAGTTCCAGCTATTATTGCTGTTGAGCAGGATTACAGTGGCCAAGCCAAGGACCTAGCTATGGCATATGCCTGTGGAATCGGCTGCACCAGAGCCGGAGTTATTGAAACTACATTTAAAGAAGAGACTGAGACCGATCTCTTTGGCGAACAGTGTGTATTGTGTGGTGGGGTTACCCAACTTGTCAAGACTGGATTTGAGACATTGGTAGCTGCCGGTTACCAGCCGGAAATTGCTTATTTTGAATGTTTCCATGAGCTAAAATTAATAGTTGATCTGATGAACGAAGGCGGAATGGGTTATATGCGTTATTCCATCAGCGACACAGCTGAATGGGGCGATTACACCAAGGGACCGGACATTATCGGTGAAGAAGTTAGATATGCAATGGAAGAGGCACTGGAAGATATTCAAAACGGGAAATTCGCCAAGAATTGGCTGTTGGAAAATCAGGTAGGAAGACCACAATTTAATGCTCTTAGAAGACAGAATAAGGAACATTTAATTGAGCAAGTAGGAGCTGAACTTCGTGCTATGATGCCTTGGTTAAAAGAAAATAAGTAATAACATTTAATAATAAACATATGACAAAGAAATCGCGGAATTGTAGGACTACCGAAATCTTTTAGAGTTTATAATCTCATTAGTTTTGATAAATTCCTGTAGATTCCGCGTATTCCGCGTCAATATATGAATAAGCGAGGAGTTATGCTATGGGGGATAGTAAACGAATATATTTGTTTGATACCACCCTGCGGGATGGAGAGCAATCTCCCGGGGTAAGTCTTAATCCAGATGAAAAGTTGGAGATAGCTCAACAATTAGCTCGTTTGGGAGTTGACATTATTGAGGCGGGATTTCCTGTTGCTTCTCCGGGTGATTTCGCAGCAGTAAAAAAGATTGCCGAAGAAGTCAGGGGCACTATTATTGCTGGGCTTAGCAGGACTAATAGAGAAGATATTGACCGGACCTGGGAAGCAATAAAAAAAGCTGATTCTCCCCGTATTCATGTTTTTCTGGCTACGTCTGATATTCATCTGCAATATAAACTGCAAAAAAGTCGTGAAGATGCTTTAACTCAGGCAGTAGATGCAGTTAAATATGCCAAGAAATACTGTAGTGATGTTGAGTTTTCTGCCGAAGATGCATCACGTTCTGATTTTGGTTATCTTGCTCAAGTAACGGAAAAGGTTATTGATGCCGGGGCTACTACTGTTAATTTACCTGACACGGTAGGCTATGCTGTACCTGAGGAATTTGGAGCATTTATAAAAAACATTATGGAGCGTGTTCCTAATATCAATAAGGCTGTTTTAAGTATTCACTGTCATGATGATCTGGGAATGGCAGTAGCTAATTCCCTGGCTGCAATTATGAACGGTGCCCGCCAGGTTGAATGTGCGGTTAATGGTATTGGAGAAAGAGCAGGTAATGCTTCTTTAGAAGAGATAATAATGGCTCTTTACGCCCGCCAGCATTTTTATAAAAAGCAGATTAATATTAACTACAATGAAATTTATCGAACTAGCCGTTTAGTAAGTTCTTTAACTGGAATGGTTATACAGCCTAATAAGGCTATAGTTGGGAAAAATGCCTTTCTTCATGAATCAGGTATACATCAGGATGGGGTATTAAAGGAACGTAGTACCTACGAGATACTAAGCCCCGAGCTGGTAGGAGTCTTTAGCAGTAACCTGGTTTTAGGAAAGCACTCTGGACGCCATGCTTTTAAAGAACGCATGAATGAGCTTGGATATAACTTAAATGATGAGGAATTAAACCGGGCTTTCAAACGTTTTAAAGATATCGCTGACAAAAAGAAAGAGATTACCAATGATGATCTGGAAGCCTTGGTAAATGACCAGGCTAGCGCTGTACCCGAACAGTTTAGTCTATCTTACTTGCATATATCCAGTGGCACCAGTGTTATACCGACTGCTACAGTTGGACTCACAATTGAGGGCAAAACTTACGAAGCAGCATCAACAGGTGATGGTCCAGTAGATGCAGCCTGCCATGCGGTAGATAAAATTACTGATATATATGGCAAAATGCACGATTATAAATTAAATGCTGTTAGTGGGGGTAAGGATGCTCTGGGCGAAGTAATAGCACATATTGAAATCAATGGGAAGAAGTATAATGGCCGTGGGCTCAGCACCGATATAATAGAGGCCAGTGTAAAAGCTTATATTAACGCTATTAATAAATATTATGTTTTACAAAAGCATAATGGTTAGGTCTAATTTTTTATTATCTTATATAATTTGTATAAATGAATGAATCTTTTTAAGGATGTGTAAAAGCGATGGGAATGACGGTAAGCCAGAAAATTATTGCCAGTCATGCGGGAAAAGACTTTGTTGCTCCAGGAGAGCTGGTGAACTGCAAATTGGATGTAGTACTAGGAAATGATGTGACTGCACCAGTAGCTATTGCTGAATTTAGTAAATTTGAAATTAATTCGGTTTTTGATAAAGATAAAATAGTTTTGGTACCAGATCATTTTACTCCAAATAAAGATATAAAATCAGCTGAGCAAAGTAAGATTATGCGTGATTTTGCCCGCAAGTGGGGAATTAAGAATTATTTTGAGATTGGTTGTATGGGCATAGAACACTGCCTGCTGCCCGAGCTAGGCCTGGTACTACCGGGTGATCTGGTTATCGGCGCTGATTCTCACACTTGTACCTACGGAGCTCTGGGCGCTTTTGCCACTGGTGTAGGCTCTACTGATATGGCAGCGGGTATGGCTACCGGTGAAGTATGGCTTAAGGTACCAGAGAGTATTAAGTTTATCTATTATGGTAAGTTACCTAAGTGGGTTAGCGGTAAAGATTTAATTTTGCATACTATTGGCGATATTGGGGTTGATGGTGCACGTTATATGTCTATGGAGTTTACCGGGGAAGTAATTAATGAGTTATCTATGGATAACCGTTTTACTATGGCTAATATGGCGATAGAGGCGGGAGGCAAAAATGGTATTTTTACGGCTGATAATATTACCAGGGAATATGTGGAGAAAAGAGCCAAGCGCCCGTATAGAATATACCACTCAGATGTTGATGCCAATTATGCCGAAATCCGTGAATATGATGTTTCACAATTAGAACCAGTAGTAGCCTTTCCTCATCTTCCTGAAAATGCTCATTCGGTCAGTGAAGCCAGCGGGATAACCTTGGACCAGGTAGTAATAGGTTCCTGTACCAACGGCAGGATTGAGGATTTAGAGATAGCTGCTTCCCTGCTTAAGGGAAAGAAAGTACATCCGGAAATAAGGCTGATCGTTTTCCCTGGTACCCAGCAGATTTATCTTGAAGCCTTGCGTCGGGGTTATATCGAAACCTTTATTGAGGCAGGAGCTGCAGTCAGTACTCCTACGTGTGGACCATGTTTGGGGGGGCATATGGGTATTTTGGCTAAAGGCGAAAGGGCTCTGGCAACAACTAATCGTAATTTTGTTGGACGTATGGGTCATCCAGAGAGCGAAGTTTACTTATCCAGTCCAGCAGTAGCGGCAGCAAGTGCTATAAAGGGATGTATTACACCTCCATGGGAAGTATAAAAAAAGTTCTGGTTAACGATAATTATATGGCCTGCTTGGCTGGAATTATTGATTACTTAGGAGGATAGATATTTAATGAAGTTTAGCGGTAAGGTACACAAATTTGGTGCCGATATTGATACCGATGCCATAATACCAGCACGTTATTTAAATACCTTTGATCCGGTGGAATTAGCCCGGCACTGTATGGAAGATGCTGATGCTCAATTTCCCTCCAAGGTTAGAACAGGAGACATAATAGTAGCTGATAAAAATTTCGGCTGTGGTAGTTCCCGGGAACATGCTCCTATTGCTATAAAGGGAGCAGGAGTATCATGTGTAATTGCTCGTTCTTTTGCCCGGATATTCTATCGCAATGCTATCAACATAGGGCTACCTATTCTAGAATGTGGGGATGCTGTTGATACCATCAGTGATGGTGATGAAATAGAGGTAGATCTTGATTTGGGACAAATCCGTAATTTCCGAACTAACGAAGTATTTGCGGCTATGCCTTTTCCTGAATTTATGCAGCAGATTATTAATAAGGGTGGTCTGATAACCTACATTAAGGAAAAAAACAAGGAGTGTAAATAATGTACAAGATAGCTGTTCTTCCTGGAGACGGAATCGGGGTGGAAATAGTACCGGAAGCGGTAAAAACCTTAAAAGCAGTTGAAAAAAGATTTAAATTAGAGTTCGAGTTTAACCAGGCTCTGGTAGGAGGGGCGGCCTATGATGAATGCGGACATCCCCTGCCGGAAACAACCCTGGAACTATGCCGCCGTTCAGATGCAGTCCTATTAGGAGCAATAGGCGGCCCTAAATGGGATAACCTTCCGGTTGAACTTCGTCCCGAGATCGGAGCACTACTGCCATTGCGAAGGGAATTAGGGCTTTATGCTAATTTACGTCCTTGCGTGCTTTTCCCAGGTCTATTAAATGCCTCAACTTTGAAGGAAGAGGTTATCTCTGGTGTAGATATTTTAGTTATACGAGAACTTACCGGAGGATTGTATTTTGGCGAAAAGAGACGTGAGAGAACTGCAGATGGAGGAGAAAAAGCAACTGATATACTCACTTATTCCACCAGTGAAATAGAGAGAATCGTACATTTTGCCTATCAAGCTGCCCGCAAGAGGAAGGGAAAACTGTGTTCGGTAGACAAGGCAAATGTGTTGGAAAGCTCACGTTTATGGAGGGAGACAGTAAGCCGGCTAGCTGTTGAGTATTCTGACATTGAAACTACTCATATGTATGTAGACAACTGCTCCATGCAGTTAATCCGCAATCCTCGCCAGTTTGATGTTATTGTAACGGAAAATATGTTTGGTGATATTTTAACAGATGAAGCTTCAATGCTCACTGGTTCCATAGGAATGCTGGCAAGTGCGTCTATCGGCGGGAATGTAGGGCTCTATGAACCCTCACATGGTAGTGCTCCTGATATTGCTGGACAAAACAAGGCTAATCCCCTAGCAACTATACTATCAGCAGCCATGATGCTAAGATTTTCATTTGAACGGGAAGAGGAAGCACAGTCTATTGAAAAGGCAGTTCACCGGGTATTGGCAGAAGGTTACCGAACTCCTGATTTAATGGAACAGGGCAAAAAGTTGCTGAATACAGTTGAGATCGGGGACATGGTAGCCGAGTATATAATTAATTCTTAGCTATATGGGGAGGATTTATGCTTGGGGATAAAAAGCTTGATATTTTAATCTATGATACCACATTGCGTGACGGGTCCCAGGGAGAGGGAATTTCCTTTTCCGTGGATGATAAGATAAAAATTGCTCAGAAACTTGATTACCTGGGAGTATCCTATATAGAGGGGGGCTGGCCTGGTAGTAATCCAAAAGATCTCGAATTCTTCAAGCTAGCACAAAAGCTTAATTTGCAGAATGCCAGGATAGTTGCCTTTGGTTCAACACGTAAACCAGGTATCACAGTTAAACAGGACAGTAATGTAAGAGCCTTACTGGAGTCGGGAGCTAAAACTGTTACATTAGTAGGTAAGGCCTGGGATTTTCATGTTATACGAGCCCTAGAAACCAGTTTAGAAGAAAATCTGAATATGATCCGTGAGACTATTTCTTACTTAAAGGATAAAGGACTCGAGGTAATATTTGACGCAGAACATTTTTTTGACGGCTATAAGAATAATCAGGATTATACTTTACAAGTTTTAGATGCTGCACAAAAGGGTGGAGCCGATTGGTTGGTATTATGTGATACTAACGGCGGGACCATGCCATGGGAGCTTGGTGCCATAGTCGAGAAAGTTCACAGCCAGTTTAAAAAACCTTTGGGCTTACATGTTCATAATGATTCTGGTTGCGCTGTCAGCAACTCGTTGATAGCTGTAAGAAATGGATGTACCCAGATCCAGGGAACAGTTAATGGATATGGTGAACGCTGTGGTAATACTGACATATGTTCAGTTATTCCTAATTTGGAGTTAAAAATGGGTCTTAGCTGCTTACCAGCGGGAAATTTAAAAAGGTTAAGTGAAGTATCCCATTATATAGGTGAGATCGCTAACATGCCTCATTATAACAACCAGCCTTTTGTTGGGCATGGTGCTTTTGCTCATAAAGGGGGAATACATGTCAGCGCGCTCTTGAAAGATTCATTGACTTATGAACATATTAATCCTGAGGAGGTCGGGAATCACCGCCGGGTATTAGTTTCAGAACTATCTGGCTTATCAAATCTACTTTATAAGGCTAAAGAGTTAAATATTGATGTAAATACTTATGATGCCGAAACGCGTAAGCTTATAAAGCAGATAAAAGAATTAGAGAACCAGGGCTTTCAATTCGAGGGAGCTGATGCCTCATTAGAACTGTTTTTACGCAAGGCTTTCGGTCAATATGAGGAATTTTTCCAGCTCAAGAATCTCAAAATTATACTGGAGAAAAATGAAAGTTACAACACTTCGGCAGAAGCTATGATTAAGGTTCAAATTGGTGATGATACCATTCATACAGTTGCTGAGGGTGATGGACCAGTTAATGCACTTGATAATTCCCTGCGTAAAGCTCTTACTGAAGTTTATCCAGAAATATCCCAGATGCACCTTAGCGATTATAAGGTCAGGGTTCTAAACGGGAACGATGGTACTGCGGCTAAGGTCCGGGTATTAATTGATTCCGCTGATCAAAGCGATAAGTGGAGTACTGTGGGCGTGTCCGAAAATATCATAGAGGCTTCCTGGCAAGCTCTTGCAGATAGCTTTAGCTATCAGCTTCTTAAACAACGGGGGAAAAAATAGCCAATGATATTTTAGGGGGACTAATTTTTTGGAGTTAGTACCCCCTTATTGCTTTGTTAACATTATTATACTTTAATCACTTTTTGGGGAGGATTACATGAAGGCTATGATAATGGCAGCCGGAGTAGGTTCCAGGCTTATGCCCCTAACTGCTAATATTCCTAAGCCAATGGTTCCAGTAGGTAATATTCCTTTAATGGAAAGAATAGTAAAATTGCTCAAAGAGCATGGTTTTTATGAAATAATATGTAACCTTCACTACCACCCTGATATTATTTACAATCATTTTGGAGATGGGAAAAAATATGGAGTTACAATGCAATATTCGCTGGAAAATCAACTTATGGGAACCGCTGGTGGGGTAAAAAAATGCCAGTGGTTTTTAGATGATACTTTTGTGGTAATTAGCGGTGACATTTTAACAGATATAAATCTGGAGAGATTACTAAAGACACATCTTCAAAAAGGAGCCTTAGCTACTATAGCATTGAAAGAGGTAGAACAAGTTGAACAATTTGGAGTTGTTATAACCAATGAAAAAGGACGTATTATAAATTTTCAGGAGAAGCCCAGTTTAGGGGAAGCATTAAGCCATAATGCCAATACTGGCATATATGTATTTGAACCTGAAATATTTAAATATATTCCTGATCAAGAATTTCACGATTTTGGCAAACAAGTATTTCCCTACCTAGTTAAAATAGGTGCACCTTTTTACGGAACTACGGTTAAGGAATACTGGTGCGATGTAGGTAATATTAGCACCTACTGCCAGGCTCATTCAGACATATTGCAACAGCAGGTAAAAATCGACATAGTGGGTGAAATATTTGAAACATTAGATGGTAGTTCACGAATCCTTATGGGTGAAGAAACATCGATCGGTAAAAATGTCAGGTTTGCAGGTGATGTAGTAATTGGTTCGGGGTGCTGGATTGGAGATAACACGTATATAAGTAATTCGATAATATGGGATAATAACCTTATTAAGGAAAAGTCTATATTTGAAAAAACAATAATCGGGTATGATGGTGTGGCAGTTCGTGGCAGTTAATGAATAAAGGATAGTGGAGTACGGTTAAGGGATTAGTCAACTTATAATTAAACTAATCTTATCCCCATCATGTCTATATTCAGCAAATATGCACTTTATTTTCGTAGCCACTATCCTTTATAATTTATAATCTATTCGAAAGCATTTCTGTAAAGCTTTTATCCATTAGGGATAAATCCTGATTTTTTAGCTGATCTAATTGCTCTTGGTCTACAGGTATTCTTTTAAAAATTCGCATTTTATCAGCTTCTTTGAGCAAAAGGGCCATTTCCAAGCCGGCAGATTGATCATTCTTTTCAAATTCATAAGCTACCAGGGCAGTATTCTGAGCTCGCTGGGTATACTCTGGAAGAATTTTGATGGTCATATTTGAGAAATCAGTATTTTCAGGTTCAATCTGTGATAATATATCAGCCATTTCTTGTTCGATAACAGGACGATTGTCGATTAATTCATTTGGACTCATAAACATATACTGGGGCATAAACTGAGCTCCCAGAAATACACTAAGATTTTTGGCCACATTCTCATGATCATTATGGAAATAAGCAACATAAAAATCCTTAACTACTACCTCAGGATTAGAATGATCGATATATGCGGCATAATAGTACATAGAAGCAATCAAAACGATTATTATTAAATATAAAACTCGGGGAACACCATTTTTAATAGGTTTATTCAAATATATTTACCTCCATTTCTCTTAATTTGGTTATAAATAAGATTGTAGCAGAAGCATTTAGTGTTAACAATGAATTGTGGAGGATGTTGCATGCAGAAAGTCGTAGTGGTAGGCGGTGGGCCGGCTGGAATGATGGCAGCTATTGCCGCTGCTGAAAGCGGAACTCAGGTAATCTTGTTGGAGAAGAAAGAGAAGCTGGGTAAAAAGCTAAGTATAACCGGGAAGGGAAGGTGTAATATAACATCGGCATTAAACCTTAATGATTTTATAACCGGATATGCGGGGAATGGCCGTTTTTTATACAGTGCTCTTAATCATTTTTCCAATCACGATTTAATAACCTTCTTCAATCAACGGGGATTAGCGATGGTGGTAGAACGAGGGCAAAGAGTATTTCCGGCAAGTGGACGGGCTGAGGACGTAGTGCAGATTATGTCTAAAACGATGTCTGAACTGGGTATTGAGATACTGCTAAAATGCAGGGTTGAAGGAATCGAATTTGAAGGGTCTAAAATTATGGGAATTAAGGCAAATGGTAAGTTAATTCCTTGTCAATCAGCTATTATTGCGACCGGAGGCATGTCTTACCCGGGTACTGGTTCAACCGGAGATGGTTATACCTGGGCTGAAAATGCTGGCCATAGCATAATTGAACCCCGGCCAGGACTAGTGCCTTTAGAAGTTAAAGAAACCTGGGTAAAAGAACTGCAGGGCTTAAGCCTCAAAAATGTCAAGGTGCGTGCCTATCACCAGAATAACAGAACCATTAATGAGGAGTTTGGCGAAATGCTTTTTACCCATTTTGGATTATCTGGTCCAATAATATTAAGTATGAGCCGGGACATTGGTGAGGTTCTGTATAAAAACCAGGGATCAGTACGGTTATGTTTGGATTTAAAACCGGCCTTAAGTGAAGAAAAGCTAGATGAGCGCTTGCAGCGTGATTTAGCTAAATATTCTCGCAGGAAGTTTAATAATGCCCTTAATGATCTACTGCCGCAAAAGATCATACCGGTAGTGATAAGATTGAGCGGCATCGATAGTTGCAAAGAAACCCATCAAGTAACCCGAGGCGAACGCAAAAAGTTATTACAGACTCTAAAGCGCATGGAGTTTACAATTACTTCTACCCGACCTATAGCTGAAGCTATTGTAACTGCTGGAGGGGTTGAAGTTAAAGAAATAAACCCTAAAACTATGGAATCAAGGTTAATAAAGGGTTTATATTTTGCCGGGGAAATAATAGATGTTGATGGATATACCGGGGGATTTAATTTACAAGCTGCTTTTTCCACCGGTTATTTAGCAGGGAAATCTGCGGCCAGTGTTTAAGAATTGCCTGAGAGTCTTTCTGCGCCGCTCTCAATTGACGCTCATAGGGATTTCTGCTAGTATTCGAGATATAATCTAATACCTATTATTTGGGGGAATAATAATGGCTAAGAAAAGAGAATATTATGATGATGGTTGCGCTAGCTACCAGGGATCTTCCGATTATATAGTATCAGATGATTTAAAGAATTGTGTGAATATAGCCATAGCCCTGCAAAAGCCGCTCCTAATCAAAGGTGAGCCAGGCACGGGCAAAACTATGCTGGCTCAGAGTATTGCGGATTCTATGGGGAAAAGGCTCCTCATATGGAATATTAAATCTACTACCAAGGCTCAGGAAGGTTTATATGTATATGATACTGTGCAAAGGTTATATGACAGCCAATTTGGAGAAGGTGATGTAGCTGATATCAAAAAGTACATTAAGCTAGGCAAATTGGGGGAGGCTTTTACTTCACCGGAGCAAGTTATCCTGTTAATAGATGAGATTGATAAGGCTGATCTGGAGTTTCCCAATGATCTGTTATGGGAGTTGGATCAAATGAGCTTCTATATTCCTGAAACCAGGGAAAATATTGAGGCTATAAATCGTCCTGTAGTTGTTATAACTAGTAATGCAGAAAAAGAATTACCTGATGCCTTCCTACGCCGTTGTATTTTCCACTACATAGATTTTCCCGACCCTGAAGGGATGGAAAGGATTGTTAAGGTACACCATCCCAACTTGGAGAAAAAACTACTCGAGCAGGCAATGGAAACTTTCTATATGATCCGCAATATACCTAACATACAAAAAAGGCCTAGTACTAGCGAGTTGATAGACTGGCTGCAGGCCCTGGTTGTAGGAGGAATAAACCCTAATAAGATAAAAGAGGATCTTCCTTTTCTGGGGGTTCTGCTTAAGAAAAATGAAGATCTTGATACCCTTCTTAACCAATTACACGGAAAGAATCGAACCCGAGGTTCCAGCGTACTTAGCAACTCGTGGAACCGTTATCGTTATTAATTTTATTTATTATGGATTATGGGCTTGATCGCCGGGAGGAAGGTTCATGTTTACAAGATTTTTTTATACCTTAAGAAGCTTTGGCCTGCCGGTATCAATGAACGAATGGCAGGCTTTGCTAGAAGCCTTAGAAAAGGGAATGGCTGGTTCAAGTTTAACCGGTTTTTATTACCTATGTCGCGCACTATTGGTAAAGACGGAAGCTCATTATGATCGGTTTGATATGGCTTTTGCTGCCTTTTTTGAAGATATCGAAACACCGGAAGGTCTACCGGATAAGATTTGGGAATGGCTTGACCGGGAACTGCCGGAGCTTGTTATAACAGAGGAAATGAAACGCAACCATAAACAATTAGATCTGGATGAACTAAAACGAATGCTAGAGGAAAGGTTGGCTGAACAGACTGAAGAACATCACGGTGGTAACCGTTGGATTGGAACCGGTGGAACCTCACCTTTTGGACACTCTGGTTATCATCCTGGGGGAATTAGGATTGGGGGGCAGTCACGGAACCTGTCTGCAGTCAAAGTAGCAGGAATGCGTCGCTTTCAGGAGTTCCGCACTGATGAGGTCCTGGGGGTGAGACAGTTTCAGATAGCACTGCGAAAATTACGGCAGTTTACCAGCCGTTTGGATGGAGATAAAACTGAGCTTGATCTGGATGGTACAGTTAAACAGACCTGTGATAATGCTGGGCGTTTGGAACTTATTTGGGAAAGGCCCCGGGATAATGCAATAAAGGTATTACTTCTAATGGATGCTGGTGGTTCTATGGTCAGCTATAGCCGCTTATGTAACCAACTATTTACGGCGGTAAATCGCTCAAATCATTTTAAGGATTTACAGATTTTTTATTTTCATAACTGTATCTATGATTGGCTTTACCATAGTCCTTCCTGTTTAAAGAATGACTATATGGACACAGAATATATTTTAAAGACATACAGCTCTGATTACCGGGTTATAATAGTGGGAGATGCAAGTATGGCTCCGTATGAGCTTATGCAGGTAGGCGGGGTCATAGATTGGGGCTTGCATAATGACAAACCTGGCATAGAGTGGCTTAGGAGACTGCGTCAACATTTTGAATACTCAGTCTGGTTAAACCCAATTCCAAGTTACTATTGGAACTGGATGGATGGAGCATATACAATAAAGAAAATATCCGAGGTTTTCCCCATGGAAACCCTGAGCGTAGAAGGCTTGGAGAAAGCCATTACTGCTTTAAAAAGCAAACAAGCTGTTATTACCCCAAGTTAAATTAATTAAGACGAACAAAGGTAGCGAAATGATTTTTTTGTACCAGGTTACTAGCTTACCGCCTGCCAGTCTCTATATGTCTCATGGGCGGAAAAAATGCCCATTAAGGTATACCTGTTGGCATAGGTGGTTAATTAGAAATAGGAGGATTGGTAAATGAAACTTATTTATGAAGGTAAAACTAAAAGCGTTTTTGCACTTGAAGATGGTAATTATCTATTGAAGTTGAAGGACGATGTTACGGGTGAGAATGGTCAGATTGACCCGGGAGCTAATTCCATAATGGGTCAACTGGCTGGAATGGGTAAAGCATCACTTTTGATGTCTCGTTATTATTTTAAATTACTAAAAAATGCAGGTATTCCCACACATTATATTGATTCTGATATCGAAGATAATACTATGACCGTAAGACCAGCCCAGACTTTTGGCGATGGGCTAGAAATAATTTGCCGTTTTAAAGCATATGGCAGCTTTTTACGTCGTTATGCTAAATATGCCCAAAAAGGACAGCCTCTTAATAGCCTGGTAGAGATAACTTTAAAAGATGACGATAGAGGTGATCCCCTTATAGTTGATGAGGCGTTAGAGCAACTTGGTTTATTGACCCTGGAGGAATGCGCTACCTTAAAGGAAATGACCAGGAAAATAGCTGAGATTATCAAAAATGATTTAGCCCAGCATGGCCTAGAATTATATGATATCAAATTCGAGTTTGGACGGGTAAATGGTAAGATTACTCTTATTGACGATATTTCTGGTGGTAATATGCGGGTATTTAAGAATGGGCAGCAGGTTGACCCACTAGATCTTGCCCGAATAGTTGTCGGCAGTTAATAAATTCAGGTGACAAAAAAAAACAAAAGCATAAAAATTCTGACTGATAAAAAGGAGCATTATGCTCCTTTTGGCATTTCTGGGTTATGATTTAAGATTTTTTGCAGATAACCAACAACAAATCTTGCTTAGAGCATATATATTAATATACCGCATTATTAGTCGGTCTTTTTTAAAAAGGAGGTTTCCTTTATGAGCTTCGATTTTGATACCTTGATTCGTAAAGATAGGGAGAGTAGGAAAAAACAGGAATATGCCACTACCTTTCTCGAATACTTGCAGATAGTAAAAGATAATCCGGCAGTTGCAATTTTGGCCCATGAACGCATGTATAAAATTATCATGGAATCTGGGGTAGAGTCTATTATAACTGAGGATAACCCCCGTCTCAGAAGAATATATGGTAATGATATCATCAGAAGATATAAATTTTTTGAAAATGATTTTTTTGGTATAGATAAAACAATAATGGAGATAGTAAGGTTTTTCCACTCAGCTGCGATGAGGGGAGAAGAATCACGGCAGGTCCTTTATTTAATAGGGCCTGTAGGTTCAGGTAAATCCTCGCTTGCGGAAAAGTTGAAAAAAGCTCTGGAAAGCTCTCCTCCAATATTTTCCTTAAAGGGTTGTCCTATGCAAGAGGAGCCTTTGCATCTGGTACCTAACCATCTACGACCACATTTTGAAGAAATACTAGGGGTAAAAATTGAAGGGGATCTTTGTCCAATTTGCCGTTATCGTTTAATAAACGACTACCAGGGTGAATATGAAAGATTTGAAGTAGTTAGAACTGAATTTTCAGTACGATCCCGTAAAGGTATTGCTGTAGTACCTCCGGTTGATCCTAACAATCAAGATGCCTCAGTATTGGTAGGATCGGTTGATATATCCAAAATGGATCTTTATCCTGAAGATGATCCCCGTGTGCTTTCTCTAAATGGTGCCTTTAATGCTGGTAATCGTGGAATCGTAGAGTTTATTGAAATTTTCAAAAATGATGTTGAATACTTGCATACAGTTTTAACCGCTACTCAAGAAAAGTCGATACCTTCACCTGGTAAAGGCCCCATGGTTTACTTTGATGGTATAATACTGGCCCATTCTAATGAAGCGGAGTGGAATAAGTTCAAATCTGATCATACTAATGAGGCTATATTAGATCGTATTGTCAAGATAGAAGTACCATACTGTTTGGAACTTGATCAGGAAGTTAAGATTTATCGTAAGATCCTTAATAAGAGTAATTTTAATGTTCATATAGCCCCACATACTATCGAAATCGCCTCTATGTTTGCCATAATAAGCCGTCTCACCCCATCATCTAAGATTGATATTATAAGCAAGATGCGTATTTATAACGGAGAGGAAGTAATGCAAAAAGATAGCACTAAAAAATTAGATATCCAGGAACTAAGAAATGAGGCCTTAAGGGAGGGGTTCACCGGAATTTCCACCCGGTTCATCATGAAATCAATAGATAATGCCCTAGCTGAGTCGGATCACAACTGCATTAATCCTATTTCCGTATTAGAGTCGCTGATAAAAGCTGTTAAATCGGCAGACATGGGTGATGATCAAAAGAAAGTATTGCTGTCTTACCTCCAGGATACTATAAAAAAAGAATACCACGTTATTTTGGAGAAAGAAGTCACCCGAGCTTTTATCCATGGTTACCGCGAACAGGCTGAGACCCTTTTTAATAACTATCTTGATCATGCTGAGGCCTATGTTAACAAAGTAAAACTGAAAGATCCTAACACTGGGCAGGAGCTGGAACCCGATGAAAGTTTTATGGAATCTATAGAAACAGCAATTGGATTGACTGGAAGTGCTGCGCGGGGGTTTAGGCATGATGTTACATCTTATATGTTTTCCCTACTCCGTAATAATCAGAAAATTCAGTATGATAGTTATGAACCATTGCGGGAAGCGATTGAAAAAAAACTTATAGCTTCCGTAAAAGAATTATCCCGGGTAGTTACTCAAGCTCGGGTTCGCGACGATGAGCAAAAAAAGAAATACAATGCCATGGTAGAAGAAATGAAACGTAATGGCTACTGTGACCACTGCTGCAATGTCATCCTGCGCTACGCCGCAAACAACCTTTGGAAAGATTAAGGTTCCGCGTAATTTCCTTATAAGTGAGCTTATCTAACCCGAAATGAGGGATTCTTAATGGCTATTTTTCGTGAATATGATGCTGGGGGACGGGATCGCAGTGCTGAGGACAGGAGACGCCACCGCCAGTTGCTTGAAGAGTATATTAAGAAAAATTTGGGTAGCATTATTGCTGAGGAAAGTATAATTGGAAAAAGCAAGGATAAGACCATAAAGATACCTGTAAGAGGAATCAAAGAATATCAATTCATATATGGGGAGAATCATGAACAGGTAGCAGCGGGCAGTGGCCAGGAAAAACCAGGAGATAAAATTACCCCTGCTAAAGGAGACCATTACCAACCTGGTAGTGGAGAAGGAGCAGGAAATACTGAAGGCGATGATTTTTATGAAATCGATGTTGCTCTGGAAGAAATAGCCCACTACCTTTTTGAGGACCTTAACCTGCCTTATTTAGAAAGAAAGAAATTTTCGTATATTCTTAGTGAACGAAGCCAGAAACGTCGAGGAATACAGAAAAGGGGAATACCCCCTCGCTTGGCTATAAAGCGTTCTATGGCTGAAAGAATAAAACGCAAGAAATCTATGGAGAGACTTCTTAAAGAAGAAGAACTAGAAAGGAACCAGGAAAGATTTCCATTTCATGAAGAGGATATGCGCTACCGGCGCATCAAAGAAAAGCTACGCCCAGAGTCAAATGCCGTAGTAATATGCATAATGGATAATTCCGGTTCGATGTACCTTAATAAAAAATATTTAGCCCGCAGTTTCTTTTTCCTGCTCTACCAGTTCATCAATTACCGTTATAACAATGTGGAGCTTGTCTTTATCAACCATACGACTACCGCTCAAGAAGTCAATGAAGATGACTTCTTTCATCGTGGGGAGTCAGGGGGAACAATGATCAGCAGCGGTTATATTAAGGCCCTAGAAATTATTCAGGAACGCTTTAACCCGGAAGTTTGGAATATTTACGCATTTCATTGCAGTGATGGGGATAATTGGGCAGAAGACATCGAAAAAGCAGTCGAAAAGGCACGGGAACTTTGTGAGATCTGCAATTTATTTGGTTATGGAGAAATAAAAATCTCGTGGAGGTCTGGCAGTACTATGGCTGATGAATTAGATATTATTAAGGCTAAAAACTTTGTATCGGTTTCAATAGACAGTAAGGAGGATATCTGGCCTGCATTCAGGAAGCTATTAACAGTAGTTGATAAGGAGGGGTGATAATGGGTAACGACTTTAACTTAAATGATCTCCTCCACTATAATTCTCAAATCGAAGATTTAGCAGCATCTATGAGTCTTAGCTTTTACCCGCAGGAATTTGAAATCTGTAGTTATGAGGATATGTTAGGTTATGAAGCTTACGCAGGAATACCAGTTCGCTATCCCCACTGGAGTTTTGGCAAGTCCTATGAAAGAAAAAAAACCTTTTATCGTTATAATTTGAGCGGCTTACCTTATGAGATGGTTATTAACTCCAACCCTTGTCTGGCTTATTTAATGAAAGATAATACCTTATTGTTACAGATTCTAACTATGGCCCATGTTTATGGACATAATGATTTCTTTAAAAATAACCGGCTATTCAAGCTAGGAACCAAGGCCGAATATACCCTGGAGATGTTCAGAGCCCATGCCCGACGTATACGTGAATATATAAAAGATCCCAGCATTGGATATACAGGAGTAGAACGTATAATTGATGCTGCCCATGCTCTGCGTTTCCAAATAAACCGGATAGTGGGAGAAAAGATATTAACTCCGGAAGAAAAAAAAGAGAAAATTATTGATCGTTATTTGAAATCTAATTATAGCGAACATCCTTTGCTAAACCAGGAAAATGAAAAACAACCTCCCAATCTAAATCATATTCCTCTCGAGCCAGAAGAGGATCTGCTGCTTTTTATTATCCGCTATGGATCTTTAAGTGAATGGGAAAAAGACATTGTAAACATTGTCCGCCAAGAAAGCCTATATTTTTTGCCTCAAATAGAAACTAAAATTATGAACGAAGGTTGGGCTAGTTATTGGCATTATAAGATTTTAAACAAGCTGGGACTTTCCCAAGAGCTGCACCTCGAGTTTTTAAAACGTCATAATCAAGTGATTTCACCCTTCCAGGGTTCGCTTAATCCTTACCACCTGGGATTCAAGATATTCGAGAAACTAGAAAAGCAAGGAGTAGACATATTTTCTGTGCGCGAGCAGGAAAGAGATTTTTCTTTCATAGGGCGTTATTTAGATGAAGAGATTTGCCGTGAATATAATCTTTTTTCCTTTCTAAAAAAAGGCCGTGACTATTATGTAAAAGAAATTGCGGATGAGAAAGGCTGGAAAGCAGTACGTGCTGTACTTGCATCCAATACAGGTATGCAGGTAGTGCCAGTAATAAAGGTAGTTGAAGTCGGACATAACAATTTATTAATGCTTGAACATGAGTGGGATGGGCGTGAGCTTAATTTAGATTATGCCCATCACACCTTAAAACATGTATCCGATTTATGGGGTGGAAAAGTTCGTTTGCGTACCATGATCCGCACATCATATCAGATACTTGAATCTAATTAGTATAAATAATACTGGCCCCAGTGCCAGCTTTTTTTTGTCTATTTGCACAAATATATGGTTGTGATATATTTGGTTAAGGTTAGCGCAAAGGTTGTGAAGGAAATGTCATTAATTTTAGGAATATTTGCAATTGCAATAGCATTATTCTATTCATTATATTTTAGCAGGATAATAAAAGGAAATCCTGAAGGTTTTGAATCAGAACTGCTCCAGGCTCTGGCTAATTGGATTATTATTAAAGGCAGCAGTAGCCGCCGGTCCTTAGTAGTGATGTTATTACTTAGTTTTATTATTGAAGGGTGTTATTTTCTGTTGGTGTTTGAGGTGATTGACAACATATTCATGTTAATATTTACTGGCATTTTTGTTGCATTTGAGGTATTCCACCTGCTTAGTTTTGGATTTTCATTGAAAAACTTTTTTCATGGTAATAAAAAACTAAAATATCTCTTTAATTGGCGGGTAGAGAGGGTTAGTACTCTTGCTTTTTTTACCCATTCATTACTGGTGCTGGTTTGCCTTATAATTAATTAGCAATAATACTACCGTTTTAGCAAGTGGAGGTTACCACATGAATAAATTAAGATACTCCCTGGCAGGATTAACCGTATATCGTAACTTACTTAATGACCCTTTGTTAAATGCACTCCAGCAAATAATTAATGTATTTGAAAATAGCCAACTTGAAAAAGTTAATGCATTCTCTAATTTTTTGTTTGTTTACTTTTCAACTGGAAAAAAACTCCGGGACTATCTAATTGAATTAATCGTCCATGACGATAATCCATTTAGTCGAGCTGCTGAAACCAAGGCTTATGCAGATATTGATCCTTGTTTAATTCAGGCTGCCAGAAGTGATTTAGATAAGCTTGCGGTCATCATTAACCTTAACTTTGCTGTCCTGGCTCAGAAATTAGGCTTGCAATCTTCCAATTGGTACTATGAGCTTGCCAAGGTTGAGCCGGTTACGGATAAATCTGGTAGCTTCTGGCCAGTGTCAGTGGAAGAAATGGCCAGATATTATGCCAGGAATTCTCGCGGAACTGTGTCTAAATATAAAGCTTTAAGGTGGGCTAGTGGTAGGCTATTAACTGGAATAAAACATCCAGATCCGGTTAAACTAAAAGATTTAATTGGTTATGAGCGCCAAAAAGAGCAGTTGTGTCTTAACACCGAAAAATTTTTAGCTACTGGAATTGCTAATAATGTTTTGCTCTATGGTAGCAGGGGTACAGGTAAATCAAGTATGATCAAGGCCCTGTTAAACGAGTATGAAAACCGTAATCTTTGTTTAGTGGAAATAGGTCGGGAACATTTAAAAGACTTGCCCTTTCTGGTAAGCCATCTGCGCGAATATCCGGCTAAGAAGTTTATTATATTTATTGACGATCTTTCCTTTGAGGACTATGAGACTGAATATAAAGGGCTTAAGGCCGTGATGGAAGGTAGTCTTGAAGGACAAGTACCTAATGTTTTAATATATGCCACCTCTAACCGTCGTCACCTAGTTCGGGAGTATTTTTCTGACCGCAATGCTGTTGACGCAGAGGTTAATGTGCGAGATACCATGGAAGAAAAGCTATCACTGGCAGATCGCTTTGGTCTCACCATAAGCTTTGCTCCTCCCATGCTTAAGGATTATCTTAATATCGTGGAAAATTTAGCGGCAAAGCGGGGATTACATATAAATCAGGAGAAACTACGCAGTCAAGCTTTGGAATGGGAACGTTCCCATCACGGTCCTTCCGGTCGTACAGCTCGCCAGTTTATTGATTCTCTTAGATAGTTATAATATGACAATATTCCTTATCAGTCTGCCTTAATTGCGTCTGAGCGAAGTATAGCAATGTAGTTATATTTTTCTTTGATACCAACACTGGCATAGTAAGAAGCTTTAGCTTGGGTGTCCCAATCATGGCTACCGGCAGGCATCTTAATAGGAATATCCCCATCGTTACGTATACTATCATTCTCATACAGGCGCAATATTAGCTTACGGTCACCTGGTTTATGGCCCAGCCGGTGTAATATTTCCTGCCATTTTTCTGGGCTAAAACGCCAGTAAACACGTAACTGTCCAGATTCGGCTATTTGCAGTTTTATATCATCGGCTGCCAAATAGAATTCATCTGTTTCTAGGTATTTAAATAACTCCTGAGCCGATTCCCAGGATAGCAAGTTGTGGTTGGGTACTTTTACCCGCCATTTTGACTCTTGCGGATTCAAAGTGGACAGTACCCAGTAAAGCATTAATAATAATACCGCACCAAGCAGGATAATATATAGCAATGGGGGCATTTTATCAGACCTCCAGCTACTTTTGTTATTAGTATTTCCTCTTTCTATGATTTTAATAGCATAATGTTATACTGAATAATAAATTATAGGTGTATAATTTAGGTTAAGCTTGACCAATAAGGCACAATAAGTGCGTGAAATTAAATGGAGGGAAAAGAAATTGTTTCGCATTATAATGTTCGGGACATTTTTACTTACTGCTTAAAAAATGAAAAATAGGAATGCGCAAATAGAAAGACCACAATGGGGTTTACTGGAGATTAGTGCGGTTTATATAGGGATTTTAGCTGCCGGGTTGTTATTCGGTAGCTTTTCCGATGTAATAAAGTCTTGGCTGACAGGGATAGGTATAGATAATATAGCTATAGCTTATTTTATTATCGTATATTTTTTTCAATTCATAGTAACCTTACTGCTAGTTTTGGTTTTTACCATGGTTTTTAACCAGGCAAGCTTAAGTGATCTAGGTTTAAGGCATACCACATGGGTTAATTACTTAAGATATGGGATTTCTGGCGGGTTTTTATTAATGGTTATTATTATGGGTTTAGGTCTAATTATGAATTATTTTAACCCGGAGATAAAACCACAGCCTTTTGAGGAAATGCTGCGTGAAGCAAGTAGTATTAGTTTTATATTTCTGTTAGTTATTGGGGCAGTGCTTGCGCCAATATCAGAAGAGCTATATTACCGTGGTATGGTTTATCCAGTATTTCGGTTTTATATGGGGCCATTAGGGGGAGCGATAGTTGCAGGTTTAATTTTTGGGTTGGTTCATTGGGACTTGTGGAGAGCTATTCCATTAGCTGCAGGAGGAGCCATACTCTGCTATATATATGAAAAGAGTGGTAGTATTCTGGTTTCAGCCGTGGCTCACGGAACATGGAACGGAATTATGGCTTTAATTGTTTGTCTGACTAGCTCGGGATGACTAAATTCCGCGATGGGCAGTTAGAATACAGCAATTTATATATTAGTACAGGAGGTTTAAGACGAAGTGCCTATTTATGAATATCGATGCGATAAATGTGGTCAATTTGAAAAAATACAAAAAGTTAATGCAGAACCGTTATATGTTTGCCCAACCTGTGGGGCTGCGGCAGAACGAATTATCAGTAAAAGTGTGGGGGTAGTATTTAAGGGTTCTGGTTTTTATACAACTGATAATAAAAAGGTTAAAGATCTAGCTCGTTCTCGTAACAAAGAGCGGCAGAAAGATAATCAGGCTTTACTAGACGGTGATGTTGCCGGTTATGTTAATCAATCAGAGGCCACTGATAAAAAGGTTTCTGAAGCCAAATAGCACTATATAGAAACCTTAAAATTGATATTTTTAATAATAATAGTAAACATAAACAGACAGGTATTAACCCAATCCGGTTTCATAGTCAGGGCATAAATACTACTATTAAGATGGCTTTAACCGATGCCATGGAATAGCTTGAGCCGATCCATATAATGAGAAAGTGTAGGATACAGTATGAAAGAGATAGTTATATATACTGATGGAGCATGTTCTGGTAATCCTGGACCAGGAGGTTGGGGGGCTGTTCTTCTTTATGGGGAGAGGATTAAGGAGATATCTGGAAGTGACAGTTCCACAACTAACCAACGCATGGAGCTTACCGCCGTAGTAGAAGCCCTTAAGGCGCTAAAGGTTACTAATTGGGATATAGTTGTATACTCCGATAGTGCCTATATTGTTAATGCTTTTCGGCAAGATTGGGTGGGAAAATGGGTAAGGAATGGTTGGAAAAATAGCAAAAAAGAGAATGTAGCCAACCAGGACCTTTGGAAATTATTGCTTAATCTAAAAAAGAAAAACCAGGTAAGAATTGAAAAAGTTAAGGGTCATTCTGGAGATCATTGGAATGAGCGTTGTGATGAGTTAGCTCGGAGAGAGATAAAGAGGCTAAGCGGAAAGAATTGATTCCTTAGCCTCAGAATGACACTAACTAGCGGTCTATTTTTCATTGGTTGCTTGGTCCTATGATTCTAACCCTGGGTATACCTGGGGTTGGAAGCTACTTATAAAGCTGGGTTAGAGTGGTTTTGGGGTAATAGTGTTCTACAATCTGCTGGGCTTTCTTGCCTTCCTTAGCCATAGTATAGGCACCCCATTGTTCCAACCCTACTCCATGACCCCAACCGGAGCCTTGAAAAATAATGTAATTCCCTTGTGGTTTAACACTATTCCAAATAGTCGAATACAACTTATCTGGACCAATTTCCTTACGTAGGTCAACCGCGGTTATTGTGCTCTTACCTGCCTTTACTTCTATTGCCCGACCAGATGGGCCATGCTTGCTTACCCGGATATCATCAAGATTACCAGCTTTAGAACCCATTATTTTCCTAATTTGCCAGCGGGGAATTTTAACTGTCCAATTTCGATACTTTTCTGGTGCAAACTTCATACCATCTGTACTTACAGGAACTAAGTAAGACGCTCTCTTGGCCAGGTTAGGAAAGCCTTCTGCCATACTTGCAGTTTTATTCTGGGACAAAGCATGGAACATAGTATAAGCAAACTTGCCATTATAGGTTAGAACTTGTCCCCTGGTTTCATCGACTGCCTTAGAAATCTTGTCTGTTATTTCTTCCTCTTTATATTCCTGGAATTCAAGATGATTGTCACTAGCATCAGTCCCATGTTTAGCCCGGGTACCATTTTCATACTCAATTAAAGTTAGGGTCATGGTACGAGCTACTATAGCCTGAGCTTTAAGAGCCTCTAGGGGAAATTTGGTACTCATTTCCGCTGCCAAGACTCCTTTCAAATATTCCTCCAGCTTAATTTCTTCTTTGGTACCTTTTGCACTCCGGTAAAGGCTTATTACTGGTTCATTATTGTATTTTTTAACTTCTTCAGATATTTTAGGTTTAAGCCCAATTTGCTGGCATCCTGTTAAAATGGTGGTGGAAATAAAAAGTAGTGATATAATAATTCCCAAAATACTTTTTTTAGCTAACAAACTCATTGCCCCTTATTCCTTTTCATATAGTATTACCAGTATAGTAAAATGTTATTTCGAAAACTGAATAGGATATATAGCTAAGATTTTTATCAGCTTGCGTGATATTATTATAAATATAAATATATAAATTGAATCTGCAGGATCAGCGGTCCCTGCTATCTTACTTATAAATGGAGGAACATTTAATTGCATATTGTTCTGGTTAATCCTGAAATACCTCAAAATACAGGCAATATAGCTCGAACCTGTGCTCTCACCCGGTCAACCTTGCACCTGGTAAAACCGTTGGGTTTTTCTATTGAAAACCGCTATCTCAAAAGAGCTGGTTTAGATTATTGGGACAAGGTAGAAGTAAAATTATATGATAGTTTTCAGGAGTTGGAGCAATGTTATCCTGATAGCAAAATATACTTGGCTACAACTAAAGCCGAAATAAGTTACCATAAGGTGGTATATGACCTGGATGATATGCTGGTTTTTGGTTGTGAAACCCGGGGATTAACGCCGGAAATACTTAATCGCCACCAGAAAATAAGAATTCCTATGTTGGATATTGGCAGGTCATTAAATCTCAGTAATTCCGTAGCAATTATTCTATATGAAGCCCTACGCCAAAATAATTTTTCTGGTTTAAGATAAAATAGATACTGTTTTTTGACTATTTGGAATAAAATGTAACTATACTGCATTGATTAAGTTATAATTAATTATTATAGTTGGTTTTGGTAGTTTCTTTAACCAATATTTAATGCAACTAAAAGTACATAAATGAGGAGTTGGACTTGATGAATATTCTTATTGCTGATGATGATGCTTTATTTTTAAAAATCCTCAGGGATAACTTAGTGGAGTGGGGACACGAGGTAATAGTAGCTCATGATGGTAATGAAGCTTGGGCTATTTTGGAGAGTGATAACCGTCCTAATCTGGCTTTTTTAGATTGGATGATGCCTGGTATAGATGGCATTGAAATATGCAAGCGGTTGCGCAACCTGGATTCTCCCAGCTATATTTGGGCTGTTCTTCTTACAGCTAAAACCAAAAAGGAAGATCTAAAAAAAGGACTGGAAGCGGGAGCAGATGAATACCTGGTAAAACCTATTTGCTTTGATGAACTAAAACTTCGCCTTAAAATCTGGCAAAGAGTTATTGAAATGCAACAAAAAATCCTGAGTTTGGCAAGTACTGATTACCTTACGGGTCTACTAAACCGCTGGTCTTTTTGGGAACGGCTTGATAAAGAAATAAAACGTTGTAATCGGAACCGGGAACATTTAGGTCTTATAGTTATGGATCTCGATTATTTTAAAATAATTAATGATTTTTATGGACACCAGGTTGGAGATAAATGTCTACAGGAAACAGCATCTATTCTGCTCAAGACCTGCAGAATATATGATTGTTGCGGGCGTTACGGCGGTGATGAATTTATTATCTACCTGCCCGGAGCTGATATGATTAATACTTTTCAGATTGCAGAACGTATACGAGTAAATTTGGAAAGCCGTAAGATAATGGATACAGCAAATGCTGGTACTGTTACTGCCAGCTTTGGAGTAACTACTATGGAACCGGATCATCCGCTAAGCCTGGAGAAGTTGATCAAAGAAGCAGATGATGCACTGTATTGTGCCAAGTTGCAGGGGAGAAACCGGGTAGTTGTTTATGCAAAAAATCAGGATAAATAAAAAAGCCCATTCGGGCCTTTTTATTTACTTAGTTGAGCGAAATATTATTCAGCGGGTACAGGTGCTTCTACCGGGCAAACATCGGCACATGATCCACAATCTGTGCACAACTCAGGGTCGATCTCGTATTTTTCTTCACCTTCACTGATTGCTTCAACCGGACACTCGTCTGCACATACACCGCAAGAAATACATTCGTCAGTAATAATATAGGCCATGGTATTCCCTCCTTTGATCTCTAAAACTAATAGCATTATAATTAACGCTATTTTCTTTGTCAATTTACTAAACTAACAAGAAAAAAATAGTTTACAACATATATAAAAAGTGCTGCAGAAAGTTCTAGATTAAAATAGTGAAATAAATATAAATGCAAAACAACTATGAGATTTTACTTTTTTTTGATATATTAGTAATCATAATTTCGCCTAGTTACAGATAATTAGAAAATTAATTAGAAAATATAGACTTTCAGGACATACCCCTAGGGCATACTGATGTCTCACAAATAACGTTGCTGATTTTTTAGTATTTTTATAATGATATCGGAGTCCTTGCCCTATTTTCGTCCATGGTTAAGTCCTTCGGACATGGGGAGATAATACAGAATAATAAGGTGTACATTTATGAAATGTGTTATTTTAGCTAATGGGGAGTACAACAACTTAGTAAAGTATTTGTCTTTAATAGAAGAAGCAGACATAATTTTAGGTGCTGACGGCGGAGCTAATTATGCTTATGCAATGGGCGTAATCCCTTATGCCATAGTAGGGGATATGGATTCATTAAGACCGGAGGCGGGCAAATACTTTCAGCAGCAAGGAGTTAAGTTTAAAAGGTTTCCGTCGCGGAAGGACTTTACAGATACTCAACTAACCCTTGCGTTGGCTGAAGAAATGGGTGCAAACGAAATAATTCTTTGTGGTTCAGTAGGGAAAAGACTTGATCATACACTTGCCAACCTGTATAGCGGAATTGAGTTAGCTTTAAAAGGTGTGAAAATCTGCCATTATACCGATAATTTTTCGGCTTATCTGGTAACTCGGGAAATTATAATTAATGGGGAGCCAGGTGATACTGTATCGGTTTTGGCCATTAGTGATTTGGCCCAAGGAGTATCTGGGGAAGGCTTTGAATATCCTCTGAATAATTTAAGGCTAAAAAAAAGTAATCCCTATGCTATTTCTAATATATTAATTGCTAGTAGAGGTATTATCCGAGTAAAAGAGGGGCTATTGCTGGTTTTGCATTACCCGGATAGTAAAGAATTATAGTAAATAATAAAAACTCAAAATCCTGTTTTTCGGAGGATTAAGATTTGGATTTGTCGTTCATTTCCGGGGTTTTTGCCAGCCCCTGGGACATAATTCGCAGTTTAATAGATATTAGTATTGTAGCCTATGTGTTTTATCGCTTAATTGGCTTAATTAGATCAACACGTGCTGAACAGTTGCTAAAAGGGTTAGTTTTGTTACTGATTTTTACTGTCAGTGCCAGCTACCTTAAGCTAGATATGGTTAATTGGTTAGTAGAAAAATTATGGATATTATTTGCCATTACCCTGCCCATAGTTTTTCAGCCTGAAATAAGAAGGTTCCTGGAACAACTAGGTCGAGGGAGTTTTTTTACCTCGCATCGACCCCTATCTTTAATGGAAGAGTACGCAAATATTATATTTGAAGTAAGTGAGGCTGCTAAAGTATTAGCTCGCAATCGTGTAGGAGCGTTAATAGTATTAACCCGTGAAACGGGCATAGCTGAATACCTGGATAGCGGGGTTAAAATTGATGCTCTGGTATCCTCGGGTTTACTTATTAATGTTTTTGTGCCTAATACTCCTTTGCATGACGGGGCAGTAATTATTTCTAAAGGTCGAATTGAGCGTGCAGCATGCTTTCTTCCTCTAAGTGTCAACCCCAATTTAGATAAAGAGTTAGGTACTAGGCACCGTGCTGCCTTAGGTATTAGTGAAGTATCTGATGCTCTGGTTATAGTTATATCTGAAGAAACCGGCACTATTTCGCTTGCCCGGGAGGGTAAGCTGCAGCGTTATTTGGACGGAGACAGTCTTAAGGAAATTCTTACCCGGGAAATGAAGAGTCCTGAACGGATTGGCCAAACCTTGTTAAGGAGGTGGTCTGGTGAATACCAAAAACATGGCAAGGAGTAGAATTGGGCTAAAACTGATATCAATAATTTTAGCTATTCTACTATGGATATATATTGGTAATCAAGGTGGCGCAACTACTTCCCAGAGTACAGAGCAAGTTAAATTAAATTATATTAATCTGGAGGATGGACTTAATATTAGCCAGGCACCAGAAAAGGTTAATGTCAAAATGTGGGGGGCTCAAAAGGAAAGCACTAATGTCCGCGTTTATGTTGATTTAGAGGGATTAGGCGCAGGTACCCATATACTACCTGTTAACGTAGATACGGTTACGGGTGCTATGTTTACTAGTGTAGACCCTCAAGAAATTAAAGTGGTTTTAACCAGGATAGAACAACGTCAATTACCAATAGATTATCAAATTTCAGGGACTATACCTAAAGGATATGAATTGCAAGAAATCGTTAAAACTTCCGAGGTATGTATAATAACTGGTGAAGAGGATATTCTAGATCGGGTAAACCGGGTGGTTTGTCCGGTTAATATCAATAATATGACTGGCCTTAATTCCCCCCGGCTTCGTCTTAAGGCACTTGACCGTCAAGGAAATGTAATTAACCAGGGTCTTAAGGTTATTCCAGAAATGGTAACAGTTCATATTGTGGTTGGACAGTTGTTAGCTAGTCAGGAGTTGGCAGTAAACGCTAAGTTCAAAGGTAGTGTAGCCGAGGGTTATAGAGTGAAAGAAGTTGCAATAGAACCAAGTCAAGTAAGTATCATCAGCAATAAAAAGATATCCAGTGATCTTAGCGAGATTACCACCAATGAGATAGATCTTACGGGCAGAAAGAACTCCTTTAGCCAGGAAATAGAACTAATAGCAATACCGGAGACTAGGCTCTTTCCAACCAAGGTGCTGGTTGAAGTTACTATAGAAAAGATTCCGATAGAAGAGGCCGACACTGTTACCCCGAATTAAACAATAAATTTTTTAATTTTTATTTTGAATTTATTTATATATTAACCAATAATGATAAAAATGCATATTAATTAGTATTGAACTGGTGACTAGAGAAGTAGTTTTAGAAATAACGGTAAACTACAGGCTTGATTACTTTCTAAGCTATTACCAATGCAAAGGATCTTTGAGTACGCTATAATCAAGCCAAGATGAAATAGAACTAATCCTGGGGAGGATAAATTAGTGAGTAACCTATTTGGAACTGATGGTGTTAGAGGAATAGCCAATATTGAACTCACACCTGAGCTGGCATTTGAACTAGGGCGAGCCGGAAGTTATGTTTTAGCCAAACAGGAAACAGGTGTCAGACCAAGAATACTTGTCGGGAAAGATACCCGCATATCTGGCGATATGCTGGAAGCCGCATTACAAGCTGGTATATGCTCAACTGGAGCTGATGTACTGACCGCTGGTATTTTACCTACCCCGGCGATAGCTTATCTTACCCGGTATTATAATGCATCATGTGGTATTGTAATTTCAGCTTCTCATAATCCGGTTGCGGATAATGGTATTAAATTTTTCGGTCCCAGCGGCTACAAGTTACCCGATGAAGTAGAAGCTGAAATTGAAGAACTGGTAAAGGCTGGGACCAGAGATCTAACTCGTCCCCGGGGAGCTGATGTGGGACGGGTTTATGATGTTAAAGAAGCAGAAAACAATTATTTAAAATACCTTATGGATTGTTATAACTGTAATGAAGACCTTTATGGGATTAGAGTCGTTATGGACTGTGCTAATGGGGCTGCTTATAATGTTGGTCCGGAACTATGGCGCAGACTGGGAGCCCGGGTTATAACTATTAATAACAAGCCTAATGGGGTTAATATAAATCAGCGCTGCGGTTCGACCAATACCCAAGGTTTGCGTAAAGCGGTAATAGAACACCAGGTTGACCTGGGTATAGCTTATGATGGTGATGCTGACCGTTGCATTATTGTGGACGAACGGGGAAATGAGCTAGACGGAGATTATATTATGCTTATATGTGCCCTAGATGCCTACCGGCAGGGAAAACTCAAGCCCCCCAGTATAGTAGCTACCGTTATGAGTAATATTGGCCTGGATATAGCTTTGAGAAGAGAGAACATAAAAATCGTAAACTGTAAGGTAGGGGATCGTTACGTTATTGAAAAGATGCAGGAAACAGGATCACCTATAGGGGGAGAACAATCAGGGCATATTATTTTTTCACATTATGCTACTACCGGTGACGGTCTCTTAACTTCTCTCAAGATAGCTGAGGTTATAAAGAACAGTGGTATTAGCCTTTACCAATTATCACGGGAGATGGAAAAACAACCTCAACTTTTAGTAAATGTTAGTTTAGAAGAGAAGAATAAGATCCTAGGCCATGAATTGGTAGTTGCTGCACTTATGAAGGCCGAAGAACGTCTGGGGGAATGGGGCAAATTGGTGGTAAGACCATCAGGTACTGAACCATTGGTTAGAATAATGGCACAGGGGCCAGACCAGTTCTTGCTCGAGGAAGTTGTTGAAAGTATTAAACTAGCGATAAGAAAAGCTATAGAATTAGCAGAATAATGGTTTCATGGGGAAAATAGATAATGTACTTGGCGGAGGTTATATAAATGTGTGGAATCATGGGATATACAGGTTATAGGCAAGCAGCATCAGCGATAATTGAGGGGCTATCCAAACTGGAATATCGTGGTTATGACTCGGCTGGCATAGCGCTATATAAAGAAGGCGAGCTGAAAATTACCAAGAAGAAAGGGCGCCTTGCCGATATGGTTAAGGCCTTGGGAGAGGCACCGGAAAGCTTATTAGGAGTTGGGCATACCCGCTGGGCTACACACGGGGTACCAAGTGATAACAATGCTCACCCGCATACAGATTGTCAAGGGCGTATTGCCCTGGTTCATAACGGCATTATTGAAAATTATGCTGCTCTACGTAAAGAATTAATACTTAAAGGGCATGACTTTGTATCTGAAACTGATACCGAAGTTGTAGCTCACTTGGTGGAGGAATATTACAATGGTTCGCTGGAGAAAGCAGTACGTACAGCCTTATCCTACCTGCAGGGCTCGTATGCCCTGGCGGTGATTTGTTCCGATGATCCGCATACGATTATTGCTGCCAAGAAAGACAGTCCCCTGATAGTTGGCCTAGGGGAAGGGGAGAATTACATTGCTTCTGACATTCCGGCTATACTAGGCCGCACCAGCAAGGTGTACATAATGGAAGATAATGAGTTCGCTATTGTTACTCCCGATGAAGTTAAAATATGTGATTTAGCCGGTAACCAGGTAATAAAGGAAATATTTCAAGTAGACTGGGACCCTATAGCTGCAGAAAAAAACGGTTTCGAGCATTTTATGCTTAAAGAAATTCACGAACAGCCGGAGGCTATTCGTAAAACCTTGAGCGGGCGGATAATTGATGGTAAGGTAGACTTTTCCGACCTCAACTTGGAGCAGGTATTCCAAAATATCCGTAAGATATTTATCGTTGCCTGTGGAACAGCTTATCATGCTGGAATGGTAGGACGACTGGCTATCGAAAAAATTGCTCGTATACCGGTAGAAACAGATATTGCCTCCGAATTTCGTTACCGTGATGTGCTATGGCAGCCGGGTGATTTAATGATAGTAATTAGTCAATCCGGAGAGACGGCAGATACCCTGGCTGCCCTTAGGGAAGCAAAACGCCATGGAATTAAGGTATTGGCAGTAACAAATGTAGTAGGAAGTGCAATAGCTCGTGAGGCTGATCGGGTTATTTACACCCATGCCGGCCCGGAAATAGCTGTAGCCTCTACCAAAGCCTATTCCACTCAATTGGTGGTAATGTACCTACTCGCCCTTTATTTGGCTGAAATCAAACGAAGCTACGAAAGGGAAAAACTAGCTGCTTTAGTTAGAGATATGTTATATTTGGATACCATGGTGGAAGAGGTATTAAAGGAGCAAGAAAAAATAAAAAACCTGGCCGAAAAATACCGATATGTACAAAGTACTTTTTTCCTGGGTCGGGGAGTAGATTATGCTGTTGCCATGGAAGGAGCCCTCAAGTTGAAAGAGATATCCTATGTGCATGCTGAAGCATATGCTGCCGGAGAACTAAAACACGGCCCCCTGGCTCTGATTGATAAAGGGGTACCGGTTTTGGCCCTTGTCAGCCAAGATAATCTAGTCGATAAAGCCATGTCTAATATTAAGGAAGTAAAAGCACGTGGTGCGGTAGTTGTGGCTATTTGCAAGGAAAACCTCCAGGAAGATTGCCAGGAGTGTGATGAACAAATTCTCCTGCCCAATGTAAATCCCCTGCTGGCTCCTATAGTATCAGTAATCCCCTTGCAGATATTTGCTTATTACATGGCCGTATTCCGTGATGCCGATGTCGATAAGCCCAGAAACCTAGCCAAAAGCGTGACAGTGGAGTAAAGGGAGCAAACCACGAGCAAACCACGGGGACGTTTCTTGCGGTTTTGACAAAGGCAAGACCGCAAGAAACGTCCCCGTGGTTTGCCCTTGCTTGATGGGGAAATCTATGGGATAATTCAAGTGTTATCGAGTTCTTATTATGGGGTGACAGGATGAATTTTAAAGAGATGTACCAGCGCAAGTTGGTTAGTATTGAAGAGGCCTTAAATGAGATCAAAAGCGGGCAGGAAGTAGTCTGCGGGTTAATTGCCTGTGAACCAGTGGCAATGTTGAGTCAGCTTCACACAATTAAGAACCGGGTGGAAAATGTGTCAGTGGTGACCGCGCTCCTTCTAAATGAATATGAATTCTTTATGAACCCTGAAATGAAGGGACATTTCCTTATGAATAACTGGTTTTTTACCGGTGGAGCCCGTAAGGCCCATCAATATGGGACCGTCTCATATATTCCTTTGGAATTGCATCGTTCTGCCTTTTGCCGTATGGCTTATCGTCAGCCCGATGTTTTTTTAGGTTGTGCCTGTCCCATGGATAAGCATGGTTTCCTGTCTCTATCGATAGATAGTGTATATGAAAAGGATATTTTGGAACGGGCGGGTAAAGTTATTATAGAAGTAAACCCCAATTTTCCAAGAACCTATGGCGATTCTCATATTCATATATCTCAGATTGATTATATTATTGAAACCGATCGTGCTCTTCCTACTGTTCCGGAAATTGAAATAAATGATAAAGAACGGCTTATAGGGGAATACGTAGCTGATTTAATTGAGGATGAATCAACGCTCCAGATTGGATTTGGCAGCATACCAATGGCAGTGGCCGGTTGCTTAACTAGCAAGAAAGATTTGGGAGTACATACAGAGTTGTTTAGTGAAGGGCTATTGGATCTTTTTGAGGCCGGGGCATTAACAAACCGGAAAAAGACTATCTGGAAGGATAAATTTGTAGCAGATTGTGCCTTGGGAACGAAACGACTTTATGATTTTCTAGATAACAACATGGCAGTGGAATTCCAGCGGGGTAGTGTGGTTAACGACCCACGGATTATCGGACGTAACCATAAAATGGTAGCCATAAACTCTGCTCTTCAAATTGATTTAACCGGGCAGTGTTGTGCTGAGTCTATTGGGTTAAGGCAGTATAGCGGAACCGGTGGGCATAAAGAATTTTCCCAGGGGGTTCAATATTCACCGGGTGGCAAATCTATAATCGCTTTACAATCTACAACTCGCGATGGTTCTATTTCCCATATTGTGCCGACGATGGAACTCGGGGCAGTGGTTACAACTTCCCGGGTTGATGTCGATTATGTGGTAACAGAGTATGGCATAGCCAGTCTTAAGGGGCGTTCTATAAAAGAACGGGTTATAGAACTTATTAATTTAGCCCATCCTAATTTCAGGGACTATTTGCGCAGCGAAGCCAAACGAAATCAGATTTGGTAGGTAAAAGGTAACCAAGGGGACGCTTCTTGCGGTT
>JBMNOV010000036.1:0-20261 GCA_050943255.1 Syntrophomonadaceae bacterium | reverse complement strand
GTCTTAAGACCAGCGACCAACCGCAAGAAGCGTCCCCTTGGTTTGTTGGCTTGTTAATTATTATCACTGTATATAAAGTTTATTTTAGGAGCTGTTCCCAATACTTTTTTCTTGCGAAACTCGGTTTCTTTTATAATACTGCCGATAAAGGGGATCTGATCCTGGTAATAGCCAATATCCAGAGGAGGTTCCCCCTCAGGAAGCCTAACCGTATATACTGTATATGCGGTTCTTTCATTTACTTGTAAAGTTTCTTCTAGAAGCACTTCGTCTTCCCCGGCTAAATGCAATTCAAGGTCATATGTGCTAGGAGCTATAGTCTCAAAATCGGTTACATGGGTATATTCCACATCGTTGAACTGGGGCCCGTTTTTAATTACTAGATCCAAATTTGCTGTCATTGGTGACAGATTGGCAAATCGTATGCGGCCATCATTGGTTGTTATTGGTTCACCGGTCAGAAAAATGGGTAACAGACTAACATCATTAGGAGTTCCTATTATGGCGAATGTGATCCTTTCGCTTGGTGGAATGGTTACATTGGTATCAATTAATGGTTTGGAATCATCGCCAGCAGGAAACACCTGAATATGCATATCTTCGGGGCCTACCGGCAAATATTCGCTGGTCTCATTATAGGCAACATCTTGAAAAATTAGGTTTCCGTCAGCATAAATATTTACCGCCGGGGTTCCCGGAGAAGCATGTAAAAAACGGATAAATGAATTAATGGTGGGCACTAGTAATCACGCCTTTATTATATTTTATATTAGTATATTAATAATAGGCTATAAAGGTTCGATATGTATTATTGCTTTTCTGGTATATTCTCTTAAGTTAATGTAACTTTAAATAAAAAGTGGGCGATTATCTTGAAGCCTTATATTAATAAATATGAAAGCTTTTAGCCATTAAAAATATTATAAAAACTTAATTAATAGGTATTCTACTATATAAAGGTTATATAAAGGAGAGTATTATGGAGCTTATAAAAATAGGAGATTATGCCCCTTATTTTAATGTGAAAGATAATAATGATCAAAACATTAGCTTACAGAATTACAAAGGTCAACGAGTACTCCTTTCTTTTCATCCGCTTGCTTGGACTCCGGTTTGTGCTGATCAGATGAGAAATTTAGAGAATAATTGGCAGAATTTGCAACAGTTAAATACTATTCCTTTGGGGTTCAGCGTAGATGCACCGCCATGTAAAAAAGTATGGGCTGTTGCACTAAATATTACCAACCTTAGACTACCTTGTGATTTCTGGCCTCATGGTAAAATAGCTCAGGATTATGGGGTTTTTAACGAAGCTCAAGGCGTATCTGAACGTGCGAATATTATTGTTGATGAGAATGGAATTGTAAAATGGGTAAAAGTATATCAAATGCAAGAATTACCTGATCTAAATGAAATACTACAGATCCTTGCAAATAGCTAGGTTAACTTTAAGCGGTTGTTAGGGGGCAGGGATAGATTCATTTTAATGTTGTCGGTTTGCCTGCCCTATTAATGTCTCTCATATTTCCACCATTGCACTAAAATGTATATTATAAGATAATTATTATTAAAGTTTGCATTGTGTAAATAACCGAACCAATAAAAAAGATTATCTAACTAAGATGCAGTATATTAAATAGTAAACATATTAGTTATTACTTTTTGAGCTATGTACTTTAGTCTGATTGATAGTTATGAATGATGAGTAGGAGTTTTAAGTAAAGGAGAAATTATTATGAAGTTAATGGTGCTCAATGGCCCGAACATAAACATGACGGGTATAAGGGAAAAAAAGTATTATGGAACTAAAACCTTTGATGAAGTTATTGCCTATATTAAAGCTGAAGGTGAAAAAAGAGGACATGAGATGGTCTTTTTTCAGAGCAATCACGAAGGGGATATTATTGATTGGTTGCAAAAGGCATATTTCGAAAATTTTGATGGGGTTATTTATAATCCGGGGGCTCATGTTCATTACAGCTATGCTATTAAAGATGCGATTACAGCTAGTGGTAAACCCGTAATTGAGGTACATTTCAGCAACATTTATGCGCGGGTTCCAGCCGAAGGGTTATACCGCAAAGAATCGGTAACAGCACCAGCATGTGTTGGTTATATAGCGGGTTTTGGAGCAATTGGCTATATCCTTGCAATCCAGGCCATGGAAGATATTATAGCTAGGCAGGCTTAAAAATGCCTTAGTAAATAAAAAATGATTTTTTTATAGTGCAGGCTATTTCTGTTTTTTCAGGGATGGCCTTTAACATTAATGGAGGTTAATATGAAACATAGTATTGATTGTCTGCCTTGTTTATTGCAGCAAACAGTAAGGACAGCCAAAAAACACCTGTCAGACGAAAGTGCCAGGCAGAACAATCTTATCTTACTTCAAGAAAAACTGGTTAACAAATAAAACATAGTGTAAGCTTTGATTTGAGGTAATTAGGTATATTTGGGGTTTGGGGGAAAGGAGATAGCTTTAATGGAGCAGTATTTATCAGCAGTTAAGGAGATAAAGAATATAATTGGAATCAAACGGGAGCCGGTAGCAGTTAAAATGGTTAAAGATGATATTGAACTTCAGAATATGGATTTACATAATTATGATAACCAGACTAAATGTCGCTACTGTCAGGCAGTAATGAGGGCTAGTAAAGGAGAAAAGGTACTTTTAGGGGCTAAAAATCTTGCATGTGCTGCAGCTGTGGCTGCTTTTGGAATAACTAATTTGCATCCTAAGCTCGCCTCTGGAGCGGCACATTATAATGCTCGTACTTTTGGTAAGCAGGATGCTGCACATAAAATAATGAGTGATATGCCGCGTTTGCCTTTAGGAGATTACACCTTCATTTTACTAAGCCCGTTGTCTACCTGTGATTTTCAGCCTGATGTAATTCTGATTGAGGCGGCTCCCGAAAACCTAATGTGGTTGGCGTTGGCATCGATTTATACCACGGGTGAACGTCTACAGTTTAGTACTTCAGTAATACAGGCAGCTTGTGTTGATTCAACTGTAGTACCGTTAAAAACTGGTAAGCTTAACGCAACGCTTGGATGTACCGGATGTCGTGAAGCTACTGATCTGGAACCAACAGAAAACCTAATAGGAATGCCTTTTCCGTCTTTTTCCCTAATAATAGAGAATCTTAGAAGTATGGAAGATGTTATTAGTAAAAATAGAAATAAAGGTGTTTATAAACGTTTTAGGTAAGGTATAAGAAAGCGGGAACAGAATAATCCTTCTCCCGCTTTCTTATTTTGCTTTACTTATATTAATTATTATCTATTAGGGTTGTTTGAACCGCGATTGCCTAAGCCACCGCGACCGGTACGACTGCCACGACCCATTCCGGTTCTTGGAGTATTGCCACTACCGTTTCCGCGACCTCTTCCTATAGTTGAGGTATTATTACCACGACCTGCCTTACAGCCACCTCTTAGTCTACCTGTTCCTGGTCCCTGACCCACAGGACCAATTCCGTCTCTATTAGGCATCAGTCTCACTCCTTTCGTTTGCTAAACTATACTCAACTGTTTTATAATATTTTTCCAAAGGGGAAAAAGCATTTTTCGGATATCCGGATTCTCAGCTGGTATTTGGGCTTTTGCTATAGATTGAACTATTATATTACTGAAAGGAACTTTGCCAGCAAGGGGAAGATTATTTTGTAAGGCCCATTTCTCAATTTCGTGGCTAATTTCAGGATTTAGATCCCATTTATTAATAATTAAAGTTCCTTTTATACTCCGTAACTTCATTAGTTGGTAAATTCTTTGCAAGTCATGAAACCCTGATAAACTTGGTTCAGTAACTAACACAATAAGGTCAACTTCCACCATAGAAGAAATGACAGCACAGCCAATACCTGGTGGACCGTCAGCAATAATAAGTTGGGTCTGTTCAATTTCGGCCATTTGGCGAGCCATCATTTTAACCTGAGCCACCAGTTTACCGGAATTCTCTTCACCAGGTCTTAGATCAGCAAAAAATAACTTCTGGTCATGGTTAAATAACCCACTGGACCAGTGGCCTGAAGATCTGGGATATATGGTAATGGCTTCTACTGGACAGATCTTTTTACAGAAGCCACATCCTTCACAGGATAAAGATATAACCTGATAATTAGGGGTAATGGCATTGAAGCGGCAAAGCTCAGTACATAAGCCGCAATTAGTGCAGGTATCTTCATCTATCTGGGCAGTATATCCCGCGCTGAAATCATGGCTTTCGGTTTTTCGCGGTTTTAATAGAAGAGGAAGATTAGAGGCATCTACATCATAATCGCAGGCTATGCAGTTATCTGCTATTTGTACAAAGGAAGAAGTCAGTGATGTCTTGCCAGTACCGCCTTTACCACTGATAAACAGTATTTCCTTCATCTACATAGCCTCCTTAATCTGAGTATAAACGCCTGTTAAAATACCTCGTAAAGAGGGCATTGCCTCCAGAGGATTTTCACCCTTCATGTAAGCCTGTGCTAATTCTGGACTAAAAGGAATGCGTCCCATTATCGGAATTCCAGTTTTGTTGGATAAGGCGGCTAATTCCTTATCTTCTCCCTGCCAGCGGTTTATCACTAGTCCCCCAGGTATGCCCAGTATTTTTATTGCTTCCAGGGATAGTTCCAGATCATGCAAACCAAATGGGGTAGGTTCAGTAACCAGGATACAAAAGTCGCTATTCGCAATAGATTCGATCATAGGACAGGTAGTTCCAGGAGGACAGTCGACAATTCTTAACGTTGCTTCAGGTTTTTTGCCTTTAATTGCTTTTATTAATGGTGGACTTTGGGCCTCTCCAATCTTAATCCTACCTGTTAACAGCGTTCCGTAACCTGGTATGCAAGACTCCTCTATAACCCCTATAAAATGATTTTTTTCATTTATAGCCTTCTCCGGGCAAAGATAAGCACAAGCCCCACAGGAATGGCATAGTTCGTTAAAAACCATTACCTTATCGGGAAGCACAACCAGGGCATTGAAATTACATATTTCAGCACATTTACCACAAAGGTTGCAAGCCTCCGGGTCAATTTCCGGTACTAAACGGCTAACATCAG
Organism: Syntrophomonadaceae bacterium; assembly: GCA_050943255.1. Taxonomy (GTDB): domain Bacteria; phylum Bacillota; class Syntrophomonadia; order Syntrophomonadales; family Syntrophomonadaceae; genus UBA4844. The sequence continues at coordinate 15,201 of JBMNOV010000036.1, read as the reverse complement.
TAGTTGCCAAGACTGGCTGCGTTAAGATTATCCCTGCATTTGGTTCTTCTACATCAGCATCTATTAATACCGAATTATCATCTCCCACAACCTGTAAGAGACAAGTACTAACTAAAGTTTTACCTGTACCACCTTTACCACTGGCTACAGCGATTTGCATTTTAGACTCCCTTCTATATATCTTTTATCAGCTATGGCAATGACCTGTGTGAGCGTGTTCGGAACATATATCCCCACTGCTTTTCAAATCACCTTTTTCATAAGAGTTTATAACATCCTCTAACTTGCCTGATGCCCCAACAATTACCTGGATACCAACACCGGCAAAAAGATTTTGGGCACTAGCTCCCATGCCGCCAGCTATAACCAAGTTGGCACCTTGTTCTTTTAAAAATAAAGGTAAAAGCCCAGGTTTATGCGGGGGGCTGGGAACGACCCTCATTTTTCTGGTATTAGTATCATATATAGTGAAATTTTCACAATGACCAAAGTGTGGAGAAACCTTACTGCCTTCTGTAGGAATAGCTATTAACATCTAAAATACCTCCCATAATTATTCTTAAAATTAAAAGAGTGTAAAATAACTTTTGTAATATAAGCGTTAATTGTTCGGAGCTAATAACTCCTGTAGTTCACCAGCTTTATAGCTTTGCAGGACTTCTTCTACTGTCTTATTACCACCAATCAAAACTTTTATTCCCGCTTGCTGCACAGCAGCAAAGGCCTTGGGGCCAACCCGCTGGGAAATGACTAAATTCACATTTTTTTTGATTAGACTCTGGACCGCTCCTGTCCCAGCACCATGAGCTGCTTCAGAAGAAGCGTTAGAGAGAGCCTCAAATTGCTTGGTTTCTTCATCCCAGATCATAAAACAGTTACAGCGTCCGAACCGCCCGTCCACAGGTGATGATGGGGACGAACCAGTAGAACATATGGCGATTTTTTTAGACATATTTGCACAACCTTTCATATTATTTTTATATTCTAACCAAGTACAGGTTTCGGTATCTGTTAAGTAGCGTCCATAACGCCTGCAGAAACCTTTACCCAAGCAATAGTTACCTCCTTCAATACGAATAGCATTACCACTTATAAAGGCTTTGGCTATTTTATAGCGGGCTTCGCTTATTACCCGTTGAAAAGTAGGACGGGAAATTTGCATATACCGGGCGCATTCTTCCTGCTCCAAACCCGTATAATCCTTTAACCGAAGGGCTTCCAACTCTTCAACCTTTAGATTTATCTCTTGCAAGTTAGAATCAGAGATACCCTGCGGTTGGTATAAATCTACTTTGGGTTCAAAACTTACTCGGCGGCATCTTATATGTCTAGGCATTGTTTAGCTCCTTGGTTTAAAACAGCTTAATTTGATTACCTAAGAGATAGAGGCACTTAACCTTTAATGGGCATATGCTCACTTGCTTATCATAATAATATTTTTTATTTAATTTGCAAACAGTTTAAACATAACAAAGAATTTTCTGGGTTAATTATTTACATTTTTGGATAATAAAAGAGGATACAATTAAAAAATTAAATAAATTACTATTAGTAAAATATAATCACCTGTATATTATTGACATATGACCATTATTACTTTATGGTTTTATCAAATATATCCCATGTAGTTTTAACTACATGGGAGCTGATTATTGAGAGGTAAAAAAGGAAGTGCTTATTATGCCATTATACGAATTTGAAGGGAAAAAACCTCAGATTGCTCCATCTAGTTTTGTTCATCCAGACGCCATTCTAATTGGAGATGTGAACATTGGGGAAAAATGTTTTGTTGGGGCTGTTGCGGTTTTACGGGCTGATTATGGCAGTATAGTAATAGGTAATGGATCAAACGTACAGGAAAACTGTGTTATCCATGCCCAACCTGGTACTACTGCAGCTATTGAGGAAAATGTTGATATAGGGCATGGAACTATTATCCATGGACCATGTACTATAAAAAGCTGCGTGACAATAGGGATGGGAGCAGTTATATGTGATGGCTGTGAGCTTGGGGAAGCCAGTTTTATTGGAGCAGGTAGTTTGCTAATTCCCAATATGGTAATTCCGTCTAATAAATTAGCAGTAGGTAGTCCCGCTAGAGTAATAAAAGGAGTGAATCAACAGCATAATGATTATAATAAACATGCAGTAGAACTTTATCAGGATCTCTGTGAACGTTATCATAATTTCTTTAAGCTGATAACCGGATAAGCTTTGTGACATATTTATAGGAGGTATTAAGCAAATGGATGTTAATATTACTATATTGGTGGAAAATACTACCTCGACGCCTGGGTTTATAGGGGAGTACGGCTTTGCTGCACTCGTTACAGTAGACGGAAAAAAGTTCTTATTTGATACAGGTTCAGCTGATGCTTTTATTAAAAATGCAGCTAAAGGAGGAATAGATCTAACCACAGTAAATGATTTGGTGATTAGCCACGGACACTTCGATCATACCAGTGGGGTTATTCCGTTCCTTCAGATAGGTAAGAACAAAAAAGTATATGCCCATTCCAATACTTTTATACAACGTTATACTATAAATGGCCAAATTAAAAAGGAAATTGGGGTTCCTTTTGAATTTGAGGAAATAAAAGCTAATGGAGCTGAGCTAATTGTTACCGATGATTTTACGGAGATTTCCCCCGGCGTTTTTGTAACCGGGGAGATTCCCAGAATTAATGATTATGAGGACGTGGGTGGTAATTTCTGGAAATGTGCTGGTGGTAATATGATTCGGGATAATCTTGTTGACGATATGTCAATGGTTATAAACCAGCCAGAAGGGTTGATTATCATAAGCGGTTGTGCTCATGCCGGAATAATAAATACTATTACATATGCCCTTCAGAAAACCGGGCAAAGTAAAGTGTTGGCTTTTATTGGAGGTACTCATCTAGTAAACGCATCTGAGGAAAGACTGGTCAGGACAATAGCAGCTATAAAGGAATATAAGGTGGAAAAGGTTGTAGCCTGTCACTGTACCGGTTTTAATGCTTTAGTAAAATTGCGTAATGAACTGGGTGATAGACTAATCAAGGGTGAAACTGCCATGAGTTTCCGGTTTTAATTTAAATGATGGAGTTTATAATGTTTGGCGGGCTGTTTTTCGTCTTCGAGAATTTATCCAATACTAATTCACAGCCTAAGGGAGCATCAGTTGCACACCTGCTGGATGCTCCCTTATTATGGCAATGCTTTTGCTATCTGCCTTTAATTTTTCACAATAGGAATCATTTAGCGTTCTTAGGCATTACCAGTTGCATCATCAGTTTCTTGAGAATGTGCTTCTGATTCAGGCGTTTCCGTATCACCCACTTTGGCTTCATTATTAGCTAAATTCTTATCTTCATTATCAATATAATCAAATTCAATTTTAGCTAAAATATCTGTAACTTTTTTGTTGATAAAACCAGCACTATATAAAACTGATGCTATACCTCCATAAATGCCAATTGGTTCAAATATACCCGGAAGTAATTGTGCTGGTACTAATTGTTCAAGTATAAGATTTATAGGATAACCTTGAGCCACATATTGGGCAATATTCATTTGGTACAATATAACATTATCAACTAATAAAGCAATTCCAATAAGTGCTACAATCGAAGCCGCGATAAACATAATAGTTGAGCTCTTAAACTTTTTAGAATTTTTGGACACTTTTTAAACTCCTTTTTGCCTTCAGGCTTTTTATTCCCAAACAGTTAATTTACTTACTTAATAAGTTTAATACTAGTAGCTTAAATTAAACTGAATTTAACTTATAGATTTCCCTAATTAATGTGTCTTAATACTAAAAATACTTTTCTTAAAATGTTATTTTCCAGTGGGGCATTATTAAACATATGCCATGCTTTTTAGAGACCAGACACCGGATACATTCTGGAAATACTAGGGGAACTATATTATAGGATGCAGTTCCAGGGTAAAAGCGCTACCAACTTTTTTCTGGAAAGAACCACCTTTGTAAGGCAGTAGACATTAACAGGCGCATGAGGCCAAAGTTTGCTATAATAAAATATGATGTGCTTCTACCATAAAAAAACCTTTCTTATGTTCCCCCAGTATATCTAATGGGAAAATTACACACTAAATAAATAGAAATAGGGTTTTTTTATTTATTAGATATTAAAGGCTTAAGTATGTTAATTAGCAGCATTATAAATACTAGGAGCATATGAATGGACATACCCGAGGGCATACCAATTATCAGACCTTTAATGGAAGCAAAAGAACTTAGGCAGATTCTTAACAACATTAAAAGACAAAATATTTATAACAAATAATGAACGGCTTATCAGCTACAGTGGCTTTATCTTGTCATATCTTTGTAAAAAAACATGTGAAAGGAGATGGAAATATTTGAGTGTACTTATTGAAAAATTAAAGGATGTTATTTTATCGGTTCTCCCCATTACAGTAATTGTGTTAATCCTAAATTTCACTATTACCCCAATTGAAACAAATTTATTAATTAAATTTTTGCTTGGCGCAGTCTTTATCATTGTCGGATTATCTATTTTCTTATTTGGCATCGATATTGGGATAAGTCCACTTAGCAAATTAATGGGGTATTCGGCTACCAAAACTAATAAAGCATGGGTCGTAGCGCTTGCTGGTTTAATTCTAGGTTTTTTTATTACCATTGCTGAACCTGATTTGCTTATTTTCGCGGGACAGGTAGATGCCGTGAGTTCTGGGGTTATTTCCAAACTTGGCATCGTTGTTGTAGTATCCATAGGTATTGCAGTATTGCTTGCGATCGGCTTATTGAGAATAGTCTTCGACGTAGCATTGCATAAATTGCTAACCATCCTTTATCTGATTATCCTTGCTTTAGCTTTATTTACATCGCCGGAGTTTATAGCTATTTCCTTTGATGCTTCTGCAGCCACAACGGGCGTTTTGACTGTTCCCTTTGTATTAGGATTAGCTTTGGGTGTTTCTTCTCTTGAAAAAAGTGGTATAAAATCTGAAGAAGATAGTTTCGGTCTTGTTGCTATTACTGCTACAGGTGCTATTATAACTGTAATGATTATGAGTGCCATGTCAAAAGTAGATAAGATTACCGGTAGTCTGGAAACACATGTAGCTCAGTCAAGTTCTATTATTGCTCCATTTATTAGTAAACTAGGCACGATTGCTGGTGAAATCCTTATAGCATTACTGCCTTTGGTCATATTATTCTTTATTTTTCAAAAAGTATCCTTTAAACTATCTCATAAAAGTTTTAATAAGATATTAAAAGGCTTAAGCTATGCATATATAGGATTAGTATTATTTTTAGTCGGCGTAAACGCAGGCTTTATGAATGTTGGAAGCGTAGTTGGACATAGTGTTGCTTCTTTAGAAAAACAGTGGATTGTTATTGCCATAGGGTTTATCCTAGGAATAGTAATTGTATTAGCTGAGCCAGCTGTCTATGTATTAACAAATCAGATCGAGGATGTAACCAGTGGATCTATCAAAAGAACAGTTGTTATAGTTGCATTGTCTTTAGGCGTCGGTCTGGCAGTAGTCTTATCCATGGTAAGGATCGCTGTCCCTGGAGTTCAATTGTGGCATTATCTTTTGCCGGGTTACGCTTTTGCTATCCTGCTAAGCTATGTTGTCCCTAAACTGTTTGTAGGTATTGCTTTTGATGCAGGTTGTGTTGCTACCGGTCCGATGACGGCTACTTTTATTCTGGCTTTTTCCCAGGGTGCTGCTGAGGCTATCGAAGGTGCCAATGTATTAGTAGATGGATTTGGAGTGATTGCAATGGCTGCTTTAATGCCGATCATTACCCTGCAGATTTTGGGAGTAATCTTCAAAATCAAACAATTAAGGGAGGATTAGAAGGGAATGGGTGATAGTTCTGCCAATAGCGAAATAGAGTTATTATGCATAATTGTAAATTTTGGTATAGGTAGTAAAATACTAAAGGTTGCCAAGCAGAATGGATTATCAGGGGGAACAATTTTTTTAGCCAAAGGAACTGTAAACAACCATGTATTGCAGCTTCTAGATCTAGCAGATATCAGAAAAGAGATTGTACTCATGATTGCTAGGAGGGAGCTAACAGATATAGTCTTAAAAGAACTTAATCACAAATTCCATTTTGAAAAGCCTAATCATGGCATTGCTTTTAGGATTTCAGTAAATAATGTTTTTGGAATAAGAAGCTATTTTAACAATCAGTTAAAAGAAAGTAGAGGTGGACAAAACTCTATGCATAATGCCATTTTTGTGGTGGTTGATAAAGGCAAAGCGGAAAATGTTATAGAGGCAGCGACTTTGGCTGGTTCAAGAGGCGCCACTGTTATCAATGCCCGGGGGTCAGGTATCCATGAGAATGCTAAATTATTTGCTATGCTGATAGAGCCGGAGAAAGAAATTATTATGATAATAGCAGAAAAGAAACTAACTGAAACAATTACTACCTCAATCAGAAATCATCTTAAAATAGATGAACCCGGAAAAGGGATAATGTTTGTCCTGGGTATAAAAGAAGCATATGGCTTATATTAAAAATATACCAAAAATTATAAGGTGGTAACTAAAACATTACCACCCTATAATTTTTATTATATAATTACATTAGTAAGGAAGCTTATTTTTTCCGATTTTTAGTAGGGCTATCATCAAATTCCATGCCTTTATAATCTTTGTTATTTTCAATACGGTTGTTTTTACTGTTAACTAATTTATTGTTATCGCGATTTTTCTGACGGTTTTTTTCCATTCTATAAAACACCTCCTTTCATTAAATACAAGTATAGTATGTCCCAAAATACAGGTTTCTAGCTGGTTGTGTTTGGAAGTACAAGCAACATTCTAATAATTTTTTTTATTTTTCAAAAATTTCAAAATGTATATTCCCAAATGCTAATCATATAGTTATAATAAAAAAAGAATGGTATTACAGTTGGAATTTAATTTTGGCTATTTAAAAATAAGCAGGATGGAAGAACGGGAGTAAAACTAGGTATATTTTAGGTTCGTCTTTTCTGCGTGGAGAAACTTCGAACCTTATTTTATTTATCTTGCCGTTCTCTTTAAAAGAAGGGGATATATTTTCGTTATAAATTTAGTAGGAAAATAACCAAATAAATGTAGCATGGTTAGTATGGTAGGAAAAGGTGTAATATGCCTTATTCAATTGGGGTATATTGCACTGCAACAACTCCTGCGGGAGTTTTTTTATTTACAAAAGAATTATTAAGGAGGAGAAGAAGTGAAACGAAAGTTGACCAAGAAAGAAAAAGGCAGGGTTCAAGTAGGCCGGAAGGTATTAGCTGTATTGATGGTAGTGTTGCTTATAGCAGCAGCCGGGTGCAGCAAGCAGGGAACCCAGCCTGAAAGTTCTGGCAGCCAGGGACAGCAGACAGTAGAATTAAAGCTGGCTCACTTTTGGCCTAGTACTCACCCGGCAGAAACAGAGCTGGTACAGCCCTGGGCTAAAGAAATTGAGCAGGTTACCAATGGCCAGGTGAAAATAACCAGCTACCCAGGGGAGACCTTATTAAAAGCTGATGCTATCTATAATGGTGTAAAAACTGGTATTGCTGATATTGGTATTTCCTGTTTTTCATATACCAGAGGACAATTCCCGATAACAGAAGTATTTGAACTTCCGGGTATAGTCTATAACAACTCCAAGGTTGCCAGTATGGTAGCATGGGAGGGGATTCAAGAGCTTAATCCCAAGGAGATCCAAGATACCAAGTTATTAATGGTTTTAACAACTGGCCCAGGCGACTTGTTTACTAAAAAACCAATTCGGAAACTGGAAGATTTAGAGGGAATGGAGATCAGGGCTACTGGTCTTAGTGCCCAAACCCTGGAATGCCTAGGAGCCAATCCTATTGCCATGCCCCAGTCAGATGCTTATGATGCTCTCTCCAAAGGTATGGTTAAGGGTAATCTAGGACCAATTGAAGTATTACAGGGGTGGGGGCAGGCCGAAGTTACCCAGTATATTACCAGGACTCCTTTCCTTTATAATACATTGTTTTATGTAACTATGAATAAGGATAAGTGGAATTCCCTGAGTCCCGAAAACCAAAAAGCCATTGAAGAAGTTACTGCCGCATTTTTTACTGATGTTGCTATAGGGCTATGGGATAAACAGAATGAAGAAGCCCTAAATGGGGCTATTAAGGAAAATAATATGGAAATTATAAACCTTGCCGAAGACGAAGTTCAACGTTGGATTAAGTTAGTAGAGCCTATACAAGAGGAATATGTACAACGTATAAACGAATTAGGATTTGATGGACAAAAGAGCCTTGACTTGGTAAAAGAATTGTCTGGAAGATACAACCAGCAATTCCAATAGATCTTAGTTTTTACAAGGGGGTTATATATATGAAATACTATGCCGGGATAGTGGAAAACATTAGCCGGTTACTGGATAAAATAGCTGCCTTAGGTATTGTACTGATTATGTTAATAGTGGTAAGCAATATCATACTTCGGGTGCTTTTTAAGCAGCCTATATTGGGGACAGTAGATTATGTAAATATTTTAAGTGCTATTAGTATTGGGCTGGCAGTAGCATACTGTGCTTTTCAAAATGGCCATATTGCTATAGAATACCTGATTAATAAAATGTCCAAGAAGTCTAGTGAAGTTGCTGCCCTTCTGGTTAACCTATTGGCTCTGGGTTTCTGGAGTCTGGCTTCCTGGCAAATGGGGCAATTAGCCCGCAGTATGAGTGAAAATGGGTTAGTAAGTACCACCAGCTTGGTTCCACTTTCTCCGGTAGTATATGCTATAACATTGGGGTTTGTAGTTATTTGCTTAGTTTTGTTACTAAATGTAATTAGTTCAGTAAAGAAGGTAATAGGATGAATCCATTAATTATTGGTTTAATTGGGATAATAGCTTTTTTTGTTCTAATTTTTTTGCGTATGCCTATTGCCTATGCTATGGCTCTGGTAGGATTTGCTGGCTTTGCCTGGCTGACTGCACCAGCAACGGCCCTAAGTATGGTAGCTACGGAAATCTATGCGACGTTTTCATCCTATAGTTTAAGTGTAATTGCTATGTTCGTATGGATGGGATTCCTGGCATATTACTCGGGTATTGGTACCAAGCTGTATGTTTTTGCTTATAAAATGGTCGGACATTGGCCCGGGGGATTAGCTATAGCCACCCAGGCAGCCTGTGCCATATTTGGTGCTATTTGTGGATCTAATACAGCTACTTCAGCTACTATGGGTGCTATAGCTCTACCAGAAATGAAAAAGTACCAGTATGATGACTCTATGGCTACTGCCAGTGTTGCGGCTGGAGGAGTGTTAGGTGTTCTCATCCCGCCTAGTGTTATCTTTATTGTATATGGCATGGCTACTCAGCTTTCGATAGGTACGTTATTTATGGCGGGGATTATACCAGGGATACTGCTTATGTTCCTTTACATGTTAACGATAGTCATACTTATTCGGCGTAATCCAGATCTAGCACCAGCAGGAGAAAAAGCGACCTGGCTGGAAAGATGGAAGGCATTAAAAGGTGGGTTAGCCGAAGTGACAGCTGTTTTTGCACTTTCAATGGGAGGGCTTTTTGCGGGATGGTTTACTCCTACCGAGGCGGGTGCAGTAGGTGCAGCTGGAGTTCTGCTAGTGGCCATGCTAGGTAAAAACCTGAGCTGGGGAAGTTTTAAAAAGTCTTTATTGGACACTACTAAGACTACTGCCATGATAATGTTGCTAATTGCCGGAGCAGTCATATTCGGACGCTTTATGGCGATTAGCCGGTTACCAGCTGAGCTGGCAGGTTGGGCCGGAGAGCTGGCACTGCCCGCAGCCCTAGTTATGGCTTTAATCCTTTTAATATACTTTGTGCTAGGTTGTTTTATTGATGCTTTGGCCTTAGTTCTGCTAACTACCCCTATATTTTATCCGGTAGTTGTAAATAATCTCGGATATGATCCTATTTGGTTTGGAGTAATCGTTGTTTTAGTTGTTGCTATGGGAGTTATAACCCCGCCGGTCGGAATGAATGTCTATATCATTAAAGGGGTTGCTAAAGATGTATCTTTGGAAACCATCTTTAGTGGTATATGGCCGTTCTTATTAGCAGTTGTGGTATGTATAGCTATTTTAATAATGTTTCCTTCTATAGGGACAATATTACCTAACATGTTGAAGTGATATAAATTTAGCAGGGGGAAGGGTGTAAAACCCTTCCCCTTTGTCATATTAAGAATTGGTTACAGGCAGGAAATGCCTTTCGAATACAGAAATAGTAATACTATATGGTAATTATGCTAATTATTGTATGGATTTATTCCCCCATAGTTTAACATATGATTATAATATTCATAATGATAGTTTGGTTGATATATATAGTATATATAAGAAGAATGGTGTTTTTGGCATTATTAATGATAACCAAGCTTCTAGAAAAGCCGTGTTAAACGGGGAGTATAAATCTTTTTTAGTTGTAATGAGAACTAAACTGGCTCATAAAAGAACAGCGAGCAATTCTGGAAAGGGGTAAAGCCGTTTTGAATAATAAGCATTGGGAAGCATTAATAGACTTACAGTGCGAACAGCCTAGGTCACTGGGAATGGAATTGGAGCGGTTAGCCGTTCAGAGTGCAGATAAAATAGCCCTGACTTATAAGAATAGGAAATTTACCTATAAGGAACTAAATTGCTGGAGTAATCGTTATTCAAACTATTTCCGGCAACAAGGTTTAAAAAAAGGCGATGTAGTTGCTTTGCTGATGGAAAATTGTCCTGAATATCTAATGCTTGTAAGTGGGCTTAGTAAACTGGGAGTAATTGTTGCCTTGATTAATACTGGTATTCGCCGGGGTGTTCTTGCTCGTGATATTAATCTTAGCGAAGCTAAGGCCATAATTGTTGGGCATAAGTGCTTAGACATTTTCCTGGAGGCTATAACAATGGTCAGGCTAAAGTCCCCAGCTAAATTCTATGTGGCCGGTAAAAAAGAAAATGGTATTCCTGATAAAATGCTGGATTTAGATATGCTGGTTAAATCAGCAAGTGACGAAAATCCATCTACGACAACATCTATTAACAGCAAAGACCAGTTGGTTTACTTATATACCCCCGGGCAAAGCGGTTTACGTAAAGCGGTAGCAGTTAAGCAGGAAAGATGGTTGAAACATGGTCATTTTTTAAGTTGTTTTGCTTCTCTGAATGAGAACACTGTACAATACATGTGTTTGCCTCTTTATTATCATAGTGGTTTTATCGCAGCATATAGTAGCATGATTATTTCAGGCAGTACGATGGTGCTATGCGAAAACTTTTCTGTTCAAAGATTTTGGCAAGAATTGCGTGTTTATAATGCAAATTTTGTAATTGCAGTAGGACAAATGGCCCGTTATCTGTATAATCAGCCGGAAAAACCTGATGATATAGATAATCCACTTGAGATTATGATTAGCAATGGTATGCGTTCAGACTTAATAGAGTCATTTCGCCGGCGCTTTGGGCTGAAACATATAATGGAAGCTTATGCTACAACTGAAGGGGTAGGCTTGTTTATTAATTATGAAGAAACTCCCTCAATGTGTGGGAACTTAAGCTTGAATGGTCGGCGTCAAGGTGAAGTTGTGCGCTATGATTTTAGCCAGGATAAAATAGTTTATCAGGAAGACGGAAGAGCACAAAAATGTTTGCCAGGTGAAGTTGGATTACTCTTGTGCGAGATAAATGAGCTGAATAGTTTTCCGGGATATATTAATGATCCTGAAGCAACTGAGTTATGTATACTGCGTAACGTTTTTGGTCAAGGAGATCAGTATTTTAAGACTGGTGATCTGATGCAACTCCATGAAAATGGTTACATATCATATGTGGAACGGTTGGGGGATGCTTATCGTTGTAAGGGAATAACTGTATCAGCAATACAGGTGGCAGACGTAATAAAAAAGTTTTATGGCGGTATCGAAGAATGCTTGGTATATCCTGTTAAAATTCCCTGGGTAGAAGGAAGCTGTGGAATGGCCTCTCTCAAACTATTAGAAGGTGAAAACCTTAACTGGTCAGAATTTTCGAAACATATAAATCAACGTATGCCAGAGCATGCTCGTCCTATATTTATCCGTATAACCCAAAATTTAAATTGGGATCAGGCTGAAAATGAGCTGAAAAAGTCTTGGCGAGAAGAAGGCTTTAATATAGATGTAGTTAAAGATCCAATGTATTTCCTTGATCCACAACTCAATTACTATGTTCCTTTAACCAGGGAAATATATAATCGGATAATAGATCAGACGATTAAATTTTAAGCGGGAAGATCTTAGCAAAGAAGTAACATTAAATGGATGGGGGAGTAACCATGTCGATAGCCCAACATTCTAATAGTAATCCCTTCTGGGATTTTTGCAAGGATATAATGAGGTTGAATATGTCTTTAATCCCTGATATTAAAAAGGTACAAAGATATATGGAGTTAACAATGAGATTTAACTATCCTCAACCTACCTGGGCTACAACTAATAATGTGATATATGAACACCAGACCCTTAAACTCAGGCATTTTGTGGGGAAGAAACCGGTTAGTGCTCGTAGGCCAATTCTCATATTACCGCCTCAGGCTGGTCATCATTCTAATTTAGCAGATTATTCGCCAGCCCAGAGCCTGGTAAGGGTATTTCAAAGCTTTGACTATGATGTATATGTAACCGAATGGTTATCAGCAACCTTTGAGTATAAAGATTTAGGAATAAATGATTATATTCGTCTTACTAATGAAGCGGTTGATGAAATACGTAAGCGGACAGGTGTACATAAAATTCATATTGCTGGATTATGTCAGGGAGGTTGGCAGGCAAGTATTTATACTTCATTATATCAGGAGAAAATTGCTACCCTGATAACATCAGCAGCTCCGATCGATGTAGAGGCGGCTCCGTCTGCCATAATCGACTATGCCCAGCTTCCTTTGGCCTTTTTTGAACTACTTGTAGCTATGGGAAACGGTTTGATGGATGGAAAGTTTATGCTTATGGGGTTTAAGAATATGCAGGCAGAGGAACACTATGTGCGCAAATATAACCGGATTTGGAAGATGATTGATTCCGGTGATGAGGAGGGAATCAAGCGTTTTGTGTACTTTGAAAATTGGTATGAATATACCCAAAAGCTACCAGGCAAGTTTTACCTGCAGGTAATTAAAAATATTTTCCAGGAAAATAATTTAACCAAGCCCAATTCGATAATAATTGATGGCAGGCGGGTAGACCTAAGCAACATTACTTGTCCGGCTATTATAATGGCCGGGAAAAAAGATCATATTACTCCCCCGCCCCAGGCCTTCGCCCTAAAAAAGCATATTAGCACTGACCCGGATGACATTGTCGAAATATTGACTGATGGGGGTCATATTGGAACTTTGATGGGGACAGAATCCTTGCGGGAAAGCTGGACCCAGGTAGCTGAGATGCTCAACTTGGCTGTTTAATATTCTAACTATCTTGAAATTCCCTGAAGGCCCGTAGCCATTCCGGGTTTTTTTTCGTGAATTTGACCAGAAGGGTAATCTTTTTAACTGTTTCCGGGGTTATATAGTGTTCGATCTTTTCCGTTTCTTCCAGCAGTCCTTCATCTACCCCCAATATACTAAAAAATTGCTCCAGGGTCTCATGCCTTTGGAGTAAGTACTTTCCCAAGGAATATCCGGTTACGCTCAATTCGATTATTCCATATTTTTTAAAATGCATATAACCCATATCTGTTAGTTTTTGAACCATCTTGCTTGCTGAAGGAGGTTGCACATTAAGTGCAGCAGCTAAATCACCAATACGAGTATATCCATTCTTGCTGGCCAAGCGGTAAACCATTTCCAGGTAATCTTCCATACTGGCGGTAACCGGGTTAGTTTCTTGTTGTTTTATTTGATAACCACGAATAGTACGAAATTCACAACCGCTTTCTTTCATCAATAATCACCTCAAATTTATAAAAAGCTGTCCGACCTGGTTAACAATTATAGTAAATAATATTCCCAGGGTGAGAGGAATGACGACGGATAAAGCTGTCCAGCGTATGCTGCCGGTCTCTTTGAAAATGGTGAAAATAGTGGTTCCACAGGGGAAATGAAGCAGCGAAAATAACATTACGCAAAGTCCAGTTAACCAAGTCCAGCCATTGTTCATTAACAAATTTCGTAAAGTACTTAAGCTTTCCAGTTCTACTAATGAACCAGTTGACATATAACCCATGACAAGTATGGGCAAAACAATTTCGTTAGCTGGTAATCCTAATAAAAAAGCAATTAGGATAGTGCCGTCCATGCCCATAATCATGCCTAAAGGATTAAACCAGTTTATCAGGCAGGTAAACAGGCTATTATGACTGATAAAGGTATTTGCTAGTATCCAGATTAGGGCTCCTGCAGGTGCAGCAATTAATATTGCTCGCCAAAGCACAAAAAGGGTTCGATCAAGCAGGGAGCGGATTAGAATCTGGCCTATTTGTGGTTTGCGAAAAGGTGGAAGCTCCAATATAAAGAATGAGGGGACACCTTTTAGAACGGTTTTAGACAAAAAATAGGATACTAGTAAAGCCAAAACTATGCCAATTACTATTATAAAGGCTACAAACAGGGCAGCTAAGATAGTGCTATATGAGTGGCTAACCAGATTACCTGTCAAAATGGTAGATAATACGATTAAAGTCGGGAACCTGCCATTGCAGACCGAGAAGGTGTTAGTCAGTATAGCTATTAACCGCTCGCGGGGGGAGTTGATAATGCGGCAGGAAGTAACCCCGGCAGCATTACAGCCAAACCCCATACACATAGTCAAGCACTGTTTACCGTGAGCTCCAGCCCGGCGAAAAAGATTATCAAGATTGAAGGCTACCCGGGGCAAATATCCCAAGTCCTCCAGCAAGGTGAATAAAGGGAAAAATATAGCCATGGGGGGAAGCATAACAGATATCACCCAGGCCAGGGTACGGTACATTCCTAGGATTAACACCCCATGTAACCAGGAAGGTGCTTCCCAAACAAGGAATAATTTAGTTAGTTGTTCTTCTATCCAGAATAGACCATCAGCAAGTACCTGGGAGGGATAATTAGCCCCAGTTATGGTAATCCAGAGTGCGAATGTCAACCAAAAAGTGAACCACTGTGCTGATTAAAAACTGAGCCACTAATGCTAGTTTAAAAGTGAGCCACTTTGCTCACTATCTGGCTTTGATACAACTTCATAGTTGAGTTATCTTG
>JBMNOV010000138.1:0-2779 GCA_050943255.1 Syntrophomonadaceae bacterium | reverse complement strand
CGATTGCCGGCTAGCGCCTGTGTATTACAATATCGTCTAGGCTTATCAGAGGAATGTATTTGTTTTGATATTAATTTGGGTTGCTCCGGTTATATAAACGGATTGTATGCCATTGCCTCGATAATGAGTAATAGTAACATAAATAGAGCACTGCTTTTGGTTGCTGAAACTCCAACTAAGAGGATTTCTCCTTTAGATCGTTCACTATCTATGCTTTTCGGTGATTGCGGTACTGCTACTTTATTGGAAAAGGATAAAGATGCAGTGCCAATGTCTTTTCAATTTAAAACTTTTGGAGAGAGGTTTAAAAAAATAATTGTTCCAGCCGGTGGTTATCGTAATATGAACGCTTCCTTTGATAGAGTAATGTGGGCTGATAGTAATATTCGATCGGATTATGACACTTATATGAACGGTCAGGATGTTTTTTCTTTTAGCATAACTGAGGTTCCTCAATTTATTAAAGAATTTATGTCGGCTAACAATACCTGTGAGGCAGATTATGATTGTATTATTTTGCACCAGGCTAATCAATATATTTTAAAACAAATAGCTAAAAAATTAAACGCTGATGAATCTAAAATTGCTATTTCAATGATACATTATGGTAATACCAGTAGTACTTCTATACCATTGACGTTGGCTTATTCTAATACACAGGAGCCAAAAAGAAAACTAAGGGTTTTACTAAGTGGTTTTGGGGTAGGACTTTCTTGGGGTTCAGCAGATGTTGCAATTGATACTGCGGATATTTTACCAATAATTCATTCTAATGATTATTTTAAGGAGGGTGCTGTTTCTCATGATTAAATTATACAGATTTGGAGGATTATTTAATGGCTAAAGGTTGTTTTAAAAGAATAGCTATTAAGGGTATTGCATGTGCTGTCCCAGATAAGATAAAAACGGCTAATTATTGGTATGACATATTTGGACAAGAAGCTGTAGATAAATTTGTAAAAATGACTGGGGTCAAAAGAGTTTGCCAAAGTAGTGAAGAGCAAACCGCATCTGATTTAGCTTTTGTTGCTGCTCAAGCATTACTTAAACAAAAGAATATTGATCCTCAAAGTATTGGTGCTCTAATTTTTATTAGCCAGTGTCCTGATTATCGTTTACCGGCTACTGCTTGTGTTTTACAATATCGTTTAAGTTTACCAGAAGATTGTATTTGTTTTGATGTTAATTTAGGTTGCTCCGGTTATGTTAATGGGATAAATATTGCGGCTTCTCTTATGAATGCTTCTAATATTAATAGGGCGTTACTGTTGGTAGGTGATACTTCCAGTAAGGGTATATCACATGAGGACAAGTCTTCAGCGATGTTATTTGGTGATGCTGGTGGTGCTACTTTGCTGGAAAAAGATAATGAATCAGAAAATAATATTATTTTTCATTTAAGAACCGATGGTAGTCGTTTTAAAGCGATAATTAAACCTGCCGGCGCTTATCGTAATAGAAATGCTTCCCGGGAAAGGGTGGTATGGAGCGTTGATGGTAATAAACGTTCTGATTATGAAACTTATATGAACGGTGCAGATGTTTTTACTTTTTCAATTAGTGACGTACCTGAGCTAATAAAGGAATTTATGGTAATTAACAATACAACAGTAGATGATTATGATTGTTTTGTAATGCATCAAGCTAATTTGTATATTTTGAAGCAGATTGCAAAGAAAATTAAGATTCCTATGAAAAAAATGCTGATATCGATGGATAGGTTTGGTAACACCAGTGTTACCTCCATTCCATTAACATTGGCTGATAAATATGGAGGTGGAGATCAGAAAATAAAAACATTGATATGCGGGTTTGGTGTGGGATTATCTTGGGGTGTGGTTAGCGCAGAAATTAATACCAATGATATTCTTCCAATTATATACACTAATGATCATTTTAAGGAAGGGGGTGTGTCCCATGATTAATCCCCTCGATTTGAGTAATAAAACAATTTTAGTAACAGGTGCCTCTGATGGGATAGGGAAAGCGACAGCTATACTATTAAGCCAGTTAGGTGCCAAAGTAATTATGGTAGCTAGAAATGAGGAAAAGTTACAAACTGTTTTTGAGATGTTAGAAGGTGAAGGCCACCGTTGGTATAGTTATAATTTAAAAGAGATAAATGGTATTGAAGCTTTGATAAAGAAATTGGTTTCTGAAAACGGTGCTTTTGACGGTTTTGTCCATTGTGCGGGAGTTTCCTCTCTGCGTCCCTTAAAAATGACGAGTTACGATTTTCTACACAATATGATGTTAATTAATTTTTATAGTTTCATTGAAATTGTCCGATGTATAAGTAAAAAAGGAAATCACCAACCTAAAATGAGTATTGTAGGAATGTCATCTGTTGCCAGTATAAAAGGAGAAAAATCACAAATTGCTTATTGTGCAACAAAAGCAGCAATGGATGGCGCTATTCGTGCAATGGCAAAAGAATTAAGTGCTAAAAAAATACGGGTTAACAGTATTGTCGCAGGGTTTATTAATACAGGTATGTTAGAAAGTTTTAAGGAGAAAACTGGTAGTAAAGAAAATGATTCGCGATTTGATAGATACTGTCTTGGAATTGGTGAGCCACTTGATGTGGCTAATGCTATTGCTTTCTTATTAAGTGATAGTTCAAGTATTATAACAGGGACGGGATTAGTTGTAGATAGCGGTGCAACAACATAAGTACATAATAATTATTACTATAAGCAACCAAATATTAATAAAATGGGGGTATAATTAAAATGAAATTGAAAGAAAAATTAAACTTATTGGAAGAAATGATGGAATT
>JBMNOV010000137.1:0-2785 GCA_050943255.1 Syntrophomonadaceae bacterium | reverse complement strand
CCATCCGACAGATCTCCGGACACACCTTCGCCAGAAAAGCAACAACAGAGAAAACAAAAACCAGGAGGAACAATTATCTATGGAGGCATATTTCGCATCGCTGAACCCGATGGATCTGCTGGGCAGATTCCCCTCAGGCATTGCACAGGGCCTTATCTGGGGCATCATGGCTCTCGGCGTCTATATTACTTTCCGTCTGCTCGACATTGCAGACCTTTCCGTCGACGGAACCTTTTCAACCGGTGCAGCTGTAACAGTAATGCTGATCCTCGCGGGCTGGAATCCGTGGGCGGCACTTGTAATAGCATTTATCGCGGGTCTGATCGCAGGCTCCGTCACCGGCCTCCTTCACACGGTATTCGGAATCCCGGCTATTCTCGCAGGAATTCTGACACAGTACGGTCTGTACTCTATAAACCTCGTAATCATGAAGATGAAGGCCAACCAGGCTGTCAGTGTTGACAAATACAACCTGATCATATCCGGCAGAAATGTACCAAATGCTATTCTGGTGGGCGGCATTTTTGCGATTGCCCTCATAGTCATTCTCTATTCTTCGGAACCGAGCTCGGATCGGCGATCCGCGCAACCGGCTGCAACCAGCAGATGGCAAAGGCACAGGGCATCAACATCAATATTATGAAGGTTCTCGGCCTCGCGATTTCCAACGGAATCGTAGCCGTTGCCGGCGGCCTTGCCGCTCAGTATTCCGGCTTTGCAGATGTCAACAGCGGGCGCGGATCCATCGTTATCGGACTTGCAGCTGTCATCATCGGAGAAGTGCTCGGAGAAGCGATCCTCCACAAAAAGCTGAATTTCTTCGGCCGCCTGGTTTTTGTAATTGTCGGCGGCATCATCTACTATCTGGTATACACTCTGGTTCTGTGGCTGAAGATCGACTCGAACCTGATGAAGCTTTTCACCGCCATCATCGTTGCCGTCTTCCTTGCAGTGCCATATCTGAAGGGACAGGCAAAAAGCTCCTTCAGCCGTGCCGGAAAAAACTCGAGATCGGAGGGAAGGTAAATGTTAGAGGTCAAAAACATCAGCAAAACATTTAACCCCGGAACCATAAATGAGAAGAAGGCCCTGAGAGGTGTCAGCCTCACGCTCAATGACGGCGATTTCGTGACCGTTATCGGCGGCAACGGTGCCGGAAAATCCACTCTTCTGAATGCCATTGCCGGTGTATGGCCGGTAGATACCGGATCCATCACGATTGACGGACAGAATGTGACGGGGTTCCCGGATTACAGGCGCGCCAGCCTCATCGGCCGGGTCTTCCAGGATCCCATGACAGGAACTGCCGCAACCATGCAGATTGACGAGAATCTTGCGCTTGCCAAACGCCGCGGTGCCAGAAGAGGCCTCAGGTGGGGTGTAACCGCCGCGGAAAGAAACGAATACCGCGAGCAGCTCAAGATTCTGAACCTCGGCCTCGAAGACAGACTCACAGCCAAGGTCGGTCTCCTGTCAGGCGGCCAGCGGCAGGCACTTACCCTGCTCATGGCAACCCTGCAGAAACCGAAATTGCTGCTTCTCGACGAACACACAGCCGCTCTTGACCCGAAGACAGCCGAGAAGGTGCTCAACGCGACAGAAAAGATTATCAACCGCGATCATCTCACAGCGCTGATGATCACCCACAACATGAAAGACGCCATCACCCACGGAAATCGTCTGATCATGATGCACGAGGGAAATATCATCTACGATGTGTCCGGAGAAGAGAAGAAAAATCTGACGGTTTCGCAGCTTCTCGATAAATTCGAGGAGGTATCCGGCAACGAATTCGCAAATGACAAGATGATGCTCGGTATCTGACCACAGAAATTCTGAGAGCAAAAGCAGGATAAAGCCGTCAGACAGGCATATCGAGCGTTAAGCACAGCATATGTTAAGCACAGCATATCCTGCTGACAGGGCACCACATTATGAATGACA
The DNA here is from genome assembly GCA_050943255.1 of Syntrophomonadaceae bacterium. GTDB lineage: Bacteria > Bacillota > Syntrophomonadia > Syntrophomonadales > Syntrophomonadaceae > UBA4844. The sequence goes on along the minus strand of JBMNOV010000137.1, from coordinate 841 downwards.
AGAAAAGAAAAATCGAAATATCCTCCACGGCAGAACAAAAGGCCTTCCCGGCTGCCGGGGAGGATATTTTCCTCTTAAATAATAATAACAATAATATAGAGACCGACCGGACCGCACTTAAGGAGGACCGGCGCGCGGCAGACCGCGCCGCCAAGCAGGTCAAATGGGAGAAGAGAATGCGTCGGAAAAAGGCACAGGAGGACAGCGCCCGAAAAGAAGAAGAACGAAAAGATGCCGAAATCCGGTCCATGCATGAAAAATACATGAGAGCTGCCCTTGAGGAAGCGCAGAAGGCAGCCGCCCTCAGAGAGGTCCCCATCGGGTGCGTCATTGTAAAGCAAGGCACAATCATCGCCCGCGGATACAACCGGCGCAACACTGACGCGAACACACTGTCTCACGCAGAGCTGAACGCCATCCGGGAGGCCAGCCATGCTCTCGGCGACTGGAGACTCGAGGGCTGCACCCTGTATGTAACTCTTGAGCCCTGCCAGATGTGCGCGGGTGCCATCGTCCAGTCCAGAATCGATGAGGTCGTCATCGGCTGCATGAATCCGAAAGCGGGCTGTGCCGGATCCGTTCTGAACCTCATGCAGGTACCCGCATTTAACCATCAGGTGAAGATTACGCGGGGAATTCTTGAGAAAGAATGCAGTCATCTCATCAGCAGCTTCTTCGAGCAGCTCCGTTCCGAAAAATCCGGATAAAGAAAATCCGAAAAATCCGAAAGATCCGGATAAAGAAAATCATTTACTTTTTCTATACGCTATGCTATATTGAGTGGGCATGAGTTTTAACCTTGATTCAGATCCCGGAAACTCCGACCAGATCTTAATCACAG
>JBMNOV010000136.1:0-2826 GCA_050943255.1 Syntrophomonadaceae bacterium | reverse complement strand
AGATGATGGCCAGCTCATTCATGAAGGCTATATTAATATCTCTTTGTGAGTTCTCGATAACCTTGGCCGCCTCAGCTACCTTAATAGATTCTGCTCTATGTACGCCAGCCTCGACAACAAGCTCGTACACCTTAGCGATAATATTTAAGGATTCTTCATCCATACCGGAAACAACTTTAATGATAGTTTCAAGTCTATGTACCTTATCCCCCGGATTTATTCTTTCCGGAGAGTAACCAATTTTAAAATCTAGCCCGCACTTTAAGCCGGATTCCCGTTCTAATATGGGAATACATATTTCCTCAGTTACTCCGGGATACACAGTAGATTCGTAAACTACAATGGAACCCTTGGTGAGATTACGTCCCAGAATAGTGCTTGCTCCAATAACCGGTGAAAGGTCTGGAGTATGATCCACATTTACTGGTGTGGGAACGGCTACAATGTGAAACTTAGCTTCTTTTAGTCTCGTTTCATCAGCAGTAAAGTCTACCGTGCAAGCGGCAATAGCCTCATCCCCTACTTCTTTGGTGGGGTCGACACCACTCTTATATAGAGCTATCTTGGCTTGGTTCACATCAAAGCCAATAACATCCACTTTCCTGGAAAAAGATACTGCAATAGGCATACCCACATAGCCCAGGCCTATCAGGCTGATTTTTTCTTTCCTATTTATAATGTCATTATAAAGATTGCTAAAGCTCATTTAATATTCCCCTCTCTTACCATCAGCTTCTATTTCCTACACACCATCCATTTACCATGCCAGTATAGCTTTGAATTAATTTACAACCTAAATAATTTTCCATTCCATCTGCAACTCTACATCAAATTTTTCTAGAACACGTTCTTTTGCTATCTTTACTAGTTCCATAATATCCTCATATGTTGCGCCACCAGTATTAACAATAAATCCTGGATGCTTTTCGGAAAAGGCACACCCATTAATTGCATAGCCTCGTAGACCTACCTCATCAATTAACTCCCAAACAACATGCTCTTTTAAATCTTTTTCAGGTCTTACAAAAACACTTCCCGCACTGGGAAAATTTCTAGGTTGTTTCATAAAACGTTTTTCTTTTTCTTTCATTACTATCCTAAGGGACTCCACATAATCCCCAGGTTCTGATTCAATTAAAGCAGAAAGTACTATTGTTTCGTTCTCAGACCAGTAGGATTTTCTTTTTGTAAAATCGCCTTCACGGACTTCCCTTGTTATAATCTCGTTTTTATATAAATCGAAATATGTTACAACTTTAATAAATTTCCCTATTGTATTCTTATGAGTTCCCGCATTCATTATTATCCCACCACCAACAGTACCAGGAATATCTTCTAAGAACTCAAGATCTTTAATATTGTTCTCAATAGCAAACCAAACCAAGTCAGACAGTTTAGCTCCACCCTGAACCTTAATCCTATTAGGTTTCTCCATCTGAATATTATCCATTAGCTTTAAGTTTATGAATAAATAGTCTTCAGAATATAATTTCTTAGAAAAAATTACATTTGTACCTTTACCTATAACAATTATTCTCTTTTTATCGCCATATGTATCAATGAGTTCACGTAAACTATCGTTATCATACGGAAACGCCATTAACGACGCTTTCGAGTCAAGTCGAAAAGAATTATATGGTATTAACGAAACATCTTTTAAAACCGTAGCAACCATTTGATCGTCCTTTCGCATTTATATATTTTCTGTTTCCTGCCAACAAACTCTTGCGCCTAGGCTTTGCAATTTTTCTATAAAATTCTCATATCCCCGTTCAATTTGCTCTGCATTACTTATGAGCGTAACCCCTTCTGCCACTAAACCAGCAAGCAACAATGCTGCCCCAGCTCTTAAGTCATCAGCATATACATGTGCACCTACTAAAGGGTTGCCCCCATTTATTACCAGCTGATTATTAACCACATCCGTTGAAACACCCATTTTACTTAATTGCTCAGCATACCCAAATCTATCAGGGAATCTAAGATCTACAATTTTTGACATTCCTTTTGCACAAGCTGCAAAAACAGCAAGAATTGGTTGCATATCAGAATTAATGCCAGGGTATGGGCCAGTACTAATTTCAAGAGGATAACAATTACTCTCTTTTGTGATAATTGAATTCGGGCCTTGGTAAACTTTTAGTCCACTAGATTCTAAAAATATCATTGGCACTTCGAGATGTTCATACGGGAATCCTTCGATTTCGATTTCTCCGCCGGTTATTGCAGCAGCTACTAGATAGGTTAGTGCTTCCATGTTATCTGGCATTACGTTATGGGTTGCTCCTCGAAGTTTTTCGACACCTTCAACAATAATACTCTCGTTACCCCTTACTTCAATATTAGCACCCATTTTATTCAACACATTAATTAATTCTATAACTTCAGGTCTTACATGGGGATTCCATATTGTTGTTTTTCCCTTTGCTAAACACGAACTAATAACTGCATTCTCTGTAGCGCCAGTTGATCTCAACGGTAGATGAATATCACTACCTACTAATCCACCTTTTGATTCCGCACACAAATAGTCCCCCTCAACCCATACCTTTGCGCCAAGCTTTTCTAAAACCATTTGATGTAGATCATACTTACGCTCGCCAATTTTGCATCCACCAGGTAATGGTACTTTTGATATACCTTTTCTTGCTAATATTGCTCCCCATATCAATAAGGTATTTCTTATAGATCTACCGTCCCAAATTAATTCATTCTTGTTTATTTCCCCACTTACTTTTAAATTATCTTCATCAATATCAACTGATTTACCAAGCACTTTTAGCATCTCATTATGAATGATTACATCCGAAAGACCATTAGGAAAAT
>JBMNOV010000135.1:0-2890 GCA_050943255.1 Syntrophomonadaceae bacterium | reverse complement strand
CAGCTTCAGGATCTGCTCCTTAAGCCCCCCGGCAAATGCCTTCGTGCTCCCTTCGTCCGCGTTCATATTTGCAAAGCGCACCAGCTCAAAGACGGCCGTGATGGCATCCGCCGTGTTGAAATCGTCGTCCATCGCCGTCTCAAAGGCTTCTGTGAATTTCCCGGCTTCCGTAAGTTTTTCCTGCTCGGAAGGCGTCGCCGGAGTGTCGGGGGCATCTGCCAGAATCTCATTCAGATGAGTGACGGCCGTGCGGATGCGGTCAAGCCCTACCTTCGCAGACTCCATCAGCTCATCGCTGAAATTGATGGGGCTGCGGTACTGGGCCGAGAGCATGAAGAAGCGCAGAACCTGCAGATCGTAGCGTCTGCTGATATCCCGGACGGTGAAGAAGTTGCCAAGAGACTTGCTCATCTTCTTGTTGTTGATGTTAAGAAACGCATTGTGCATCCAGTAATGCGCGAACGGAACGCCGTTGGCCGCTTCGGACTGCGCGATTTCGTTCTCATGATGCGGGAAGACGAGGTCCTCGCCGCCCGCGTGGATGTCGATCGTGTTGCCGAGATACCGTCTGGCCATGACAGAGCACTCGATGTGCCAGCCCGGACGGCCCTCGCTCCACGGGCTCTTCCAGAACGGCTCGCCTTCCTTCTTCGGCTTCCAAAGAACGAAGTCAAGCGGATCTTCCTTCTCGCCGGCGCCGTCCACCTTCAGCGCGTGCTTCTCGTCGCGGTGCCCCGGCTCCAGGTCATCGATGTTCTTGTGGGACAGCTTTCCGTATCCCGGGAAGCTTCTGGTGCGGTAGTAGACCGTTCCGTTCTTTTCATAGGCGTGACCGGTGTCGATGAGTGTCTGAATCATGTCGATCATGCCGGAAATTTCCTGGGTCGCGCGCGGATTTTTCGTTGCCGGCTCGATGTTCATGCCGGCCATATCCTTTTTGCACTCGTTAATGTAGTGCTCGGAGATCTCCGCCGCCGGCTTGTCCTCCAGGATCGCTTCTTTAATAATCTTGTCGTCCACATCCGTGAAATTCGAGACATAGTCGACCTTGTAGCCCTTGTACTCAAAATAGCGGCGCACCGTGTCAAATACGATCATCGGACGCGCGTTGCCGATGTGGATCAGATTGTATACGGTCGGGCCGCAGACATACATCTTGACCTTTCCCGGTTCAATCGGAACAAACGTCTCTTTCTGTCTGGTCAGTGTATTGTAGATCTTCATTGCTTCTGCTCCTCTTTCGGACTGCTGAAAGCCCGCTTTTCAGCCTGTTCTTTTCTCTGTTTCAGGCGTTTCTGCGCCTTTTCCATATCCTGACTTCCGATGACGATATTGTCAAGACAGTACAGACGGTTCTTAAGTCTTGCGTTCTCACGCCGCAGGTTGTCGATCTCCGACATGACCGGATCCGGAAGGTCGGACTGGTTCAGATCGTCCGGGTTCACATGTGCGCTGACGACCACCCGCCCCGGCACGCCCACGACCGTGGAGTTTCCGGGCACATCCCGCAGCACGACCGATCCGGCGCCGATTTTCACGTTGTCGCCGATCGTGATGGAACCGAGCACCTTGGCGCCAGCTCCGACCAGCACGTGGGACCCCAGCGTCGGATGACGCTTGCCCTGTTCTTTTCCGGTCCCGCCCAGCGTCACCCCCTGGTACAGGATGACATCATCACCGATGATGGTCGTCTCGCCGATCACCACGCCGTGTCCGTGATCGATGAAGAAATCTTTCCCGATCTGCGCGCCAGGATGAATTTCAATCTCCGTCTTTCTGGCTGCTTTCTGGGAGATTTTCCTGGCCTTGTAGAATTCGCCTTTCTCGTAGAGCCTGTGCGCCTTTCTGTACCAGTATACAGCCCAGAAGCTCGGGTACAGAAGCACCTCCCTGTCCTCTTTAATCGCCGGGTCCTTTGCGCGGACCAGCGGAATCTGGCTTTTGTAATACCTCCGGAACGAAGGTGAGAGCATATATAAAAATCGGAACATGATCGTCTTCCCTTATCCTGTGTCAATCCTGCGGGGCAGCTCAGGCACGCTCATCCGTCTCTGTCAGACATTGCCGGCCTGTGTCACCTTTTCAGACGCTGCCGCCCCTTCATCCGCTCACTGCATGTGGCGCGGACAGGCAGCACAGCCGCCGGCAGCATCTCCCGGGGAATACAGATCATCAACCGAACTCAGCGCGCACACGGCCTGCGCGGCAATTCCCTCGCCGCTGCCCGTGAAGCCGAGCCCCTCTTCCGTTGTCGCCTTTACATTGACCTGCTCCGGGTCAATGCCTAGCGTCTTTGCAAAATTTCCCTTCATCTTCTCAATATAGGGACGCATCTTCGGCTTCTGCGCGATGATCGTGCAGTCGATGTTGTCGACAATGAAGCCCTTCTCCTGCAGCATATCCCGCACAGCCGCCAGCAGCTTCAGGCTGTCGGCGCCTTCATACTCCGGGTCACTGTCCGGAAAATGCAGGCCTATATCACCCAGAGCCGCCGCTCCCAGCAGCGCGTCCATCAGCGCGTGCGTCAGCACATCCGCGTCCGAGTGGCCCAGCAGGCCATATTCATACGGAATCTCCACGCCGCCGATGATAAGTTTCCTGTCCTTCACCAGTCTGTGGACATCATATCCGGTTCCGACACGCATGGGCATCTCCTCTCTGCTTGCTCTTTTCTCTGTCTTTTAAGCACTTCGCTATATTATACCAAACCAGTGGGCATTAAAAAAGGAAAGCGTGAAACTTTCCTTTTCCTTTCCTCTTTATTTGTTCGGAATCAGGCTTGGAGTTTGACGCCTCGGAATTTGGCACCTCGGAATTTGGCACCTCGGAATTTGGCACCTCGGAATTTGGCACCTCGGAATTTGGCACCTCGGAATCTGGCGGTGTCATC
>JBMNOV010000047.1:0-14793 GCA_050943255.1 Syntrophomonadaceae bacterium | reverse complement strand
ACACAACCGAACGAACCGCAAGAACGTCCCCGTGGTTTCACGTTTTTCTCTTGTCCCTATTTTAATTTCCAGCTATAATTTTACTAGTAACTGACCAATGGGTCGGTAATTTTACATAGGAGAAATGGGAGGGTACATATTGGAAAAGATTAAGCGCTGGTTGGGCATTTTTATGGTTCTAATAATCGTGCTATCATTATCAAGCGGATGTGGTAAGCAAACGGAAACAGTTAAAGAAACGGAATTAAGCGTGTCTGTAGTTACCGTGGAGAAGCGGGATATAGCACAGGCGGTTAAGTACCCGGGTACGGTCCGGGGAGTTAATGAAGTATACATAATGCCCAAGGTGGCGGCACGGGTAACAGGTATATATGTTAAGCCCGGTGATATGGTTAAGGTAGGGCAGACTCTAATAACCCTGGACAGGACAGATTTTGAGGCGGCTATAAAACAAGGAGAAGCGGCAGTAGCTATGGCTGAGGCGGGTAAAAAGGCTAATGATATCCAGCTGGAAAATGCCCGGCTTAATTACGAGAGAACTAAAAAGCTTTTTGAGGCGGGTGCAGCTTCCCAGCAGCAATTGGAAACAGCTCAGGTAAGTTATGAGGTTCTGGCTTCGGGAAGTGCCGAAGCAGCCCTAGAGCAGGCTCGGGCGGGCTTGCTGTCAGCCCAGACCCAGTTAAAGTACTGTACTATAACTTCACCAATAAATGGTGTAGTAGGCAGCATTAATCTTTCTCTAGGTGACACCGCCAGTCCTCAGTCCCCAGCTGCGGCTGTAACCGATACCTCCCTTTTAGAAATAGAGACCCTGGTAAGTGAATCGGAAGTTAGTTATATCAAGACTGGTGATGAAGTTGATATCCTGATTAAGGCTGTAAGCGATAAAACCTTGAAAGGTAAGGTTGACAGTGTTTCCAATGTACCCGACCCGGTCAAACGCAATTATGTAGTTAAGGTAGTTCTGGATAACCCGGATAGTAAGATAAAATCAGGTATGTTTGCCGAAGTAATAATAAGTACCTTAAATAAACAAGATGTTCTTTGTGTACCTCTTAGCGCAGTTATACCCCGGAGCGGGCGGGAAACTATTTACACCGTTGATAAAGATAACCGGGCGCGGGAAATAGATGTTAAAACCGGCCTCAGGGATAATAGCTATGTCGAAATTATGTCCGGTGTCAAGGCCGGGGATAAAGTAATAACCAAAGGCAATACCCTCGTAAATGAAGGTACCCTGGTTCGGGTAGTTGCCGAGGGGGGCAAATGATGGGTATTATAAAATTTGCGGTAAAAAGACCGGTAGCCATGATAATAATAGTATCAGTAGTAATAATTCTTGGTTTTTTCGCTCTTTCCCGGATGACCGTCGACCTTGTGCCGGAAATGGAGTATCCTATGGCCGTGGTAATGACCGAATACCCCGGGGTAGGACCGGAGGAAGTAGAATCACAGGTTAGTAAACCCTTGGAAGGTTCCCTTAATACCTTAAGCAATATAGAGGAAATCCAATCTATATCCACTTCAGGCTCATCCATGATAATAGTTAGCTTCAAATGGGGAACCAACCTTGATACTTCTATAAATGAAATTAGAGAAAAGATTGGATTGATAGAAGGCTATCTGCCCTCCGGGGTGCAAAAACCTATGGTTATAAGAATGGATCCCAATATGATGCCGGTTATGCAAATCGGGATTAACAGTGATACGATGACCTTAGGACAGCTGCAGGAAATAGCAGAAGATGTTTTTGAGCCCCGGCTTAGCCGTATTACCGAGGTGGCTTCGGTATCCATAACTGGTGGTTTGCAGCGCGAAGTTAAGGTAGAAGTAGATCCAGTTAAGCTCATAAATTACGGTCTTACTTTATCTCAGGTGAATCAAGTCTTACAGGCCGAGAACTTCAATATTTCAGCCGGGGAAGTAGTAGATGGGGGACGTAAATATTTTCTGCGCAGTCTACAACAGTTTGAGTCAGTAGATGACATCAAGAATGTAGCTATACTTACGGCAACCGGCAATACCATATATTTAAAAGATATTGCTAATATAACTGACGGATATAAGGATGAGAGCCAGCTTACCCGGGTGGACGGCAAGGCAGCAGTAGGTATTCACTGCCTGAAACAGAGTGATGCTAACACTGTCAAGACCTGTGATGAGGTACGGGAAGAGCTGGCCCAGATACAGAAAGAAATGGGACTGGATATAGATGTTAAAGTTGTAATGGACCAGTCCACCTATATTAACCAATCACTTGACACTACCAAGCGTATGATGGTTGAGGGTGCTATTTTGGCCATGCTGATATTATTCCTGTTTTTACGCAGTGGTCGCAGTACCTTGATAATTTTTACCGCTATACCCCTTTCTATAATAGCTACTTTTATTCTCATGTTTTTTAACAATGATACCCTTAATTTAATAACTATGGGAGGACTGGCTTTAGGACTTGGGCGTATGGTGGATGACTCGATTGTAGTTTTTGAGAATATTTACCGCCATCGTAGCCTGGGTTTATCAGCCATGGATGCTGCGGTGACTGGTGCTTCTGAGGTAGGGCAGGCGGTTATTGCTTCAACCCTTACCCTTATTGCCGTATTCTTCCCCATACTTTTTACTGAAGGAATAGCCTCCATCATATTTAAACCCCTGGCTATTACAGTTATGTTTGCCATCTTTTGTTCACTGCTGGTAGCTCTTACGATTGTACCTTTAATGGCTTCGCGGATGCTTACCGATAAATCGATGCAAGCTCGTTTGACCGGTAAAGGAAGAATTGCACGTGTTACCTCAGGCTTTGGGCAATGGATAGATAGTTTAGGGGAGCGTTATAAAGTTTTGCTTAAGTGGTCTTTATCACACCGCCGCCGGGTTATTTTGACCGTTACCATATTAATGATTGTATCGTTAGCTTTAATACCTATGATAGGGGCAGAATTTATGCCCGCCATGGATTCGGGTGAAATATCGGTAAGTATTGAGTGTGATAAAGGAAGCCCACTTAAGGATACCGATGATATTGTCAAACAGGTTGAAGGAAAGTTGCATGATATCCCAGAAGTGGATACAATTTTCAGCAGTATAGGCAGTTCCTCCAATATGCTGATGACCAGCGGGGTTCAGGGAGATAAAGCTACCCTTTATGTTAAACTCGTACCTCGGGCTGAGCGTAACCGGGATGTTGATGCTGTTTGCGAAGATTTGCGTCAGCGGGTAGGTGATATTGCCGGTGTTAAAATCAAGGTTAGCAGTATGGACATGACCGGTGGAATGGCCTCTACCAGTGGAGCAATAAATGTTCAAGTGCGTGGTGATGACTTCAAGGTACTACGTGAAATCTCGGACCAGGTAGCAGATATTGTGCGGGAAGTACCTGGAACTCGGGAGGTTACTGCTTCCTTAAGTGATGGTAACCCTGAGGTTCAGGTAAGGATTGACCGCCAGCGGGCAGCCAGCTATGGCCTTACTCCAGCCCAAGTAGCGACAGAGATAAGGAACGCCCGGCAGGGAACGGTTGCTACCCGTTATACGGTTGATGGCGGTGAAGTAGATGTAAGAGTACGTTATACCGCGAATGGTTATGATGAATTATCCTATATTCATAATTTAAATATACTTTCGCCCAGTGGTGCGGTGGTCAAATTATCCCAGATTGCCAGTTTCGAAATGGCTCCGGGTCCTATTCAGATAACCCGGACAGATGGGGTGCGGATAGCCCAGATTAACGGTTCAATATTAAACCGTGATCTTAATTCAGTTATGCAGGAAATTATGACTAAGGTTAATAAGCTTAAGCTACCAGCTGGGTATACGGTTGATTACGGTGGACAGAATGAAGAAATGATGGAGAGTTTTGCTAGCCTGGCTTTAGCCCTGGTTCTGGCTATTATCCTGGTTTATGCGGTAATGGCGGTGCAATATGAATCATTCTTTAATCCTTTCGTAATTATGTTTTCGGTTCCTACAGCATTGATTGGCGTTGTATTTTCGCTGCTGATTACCGGCAAGCATTTAAGTGTGGTAGTTTTTATTGGGGTAATAATGCTGGTAGGTATTGTAGTTGCCAATGCTATTGTTTTGGTGGATTATTTAAAACAACTGCGAGAGCGGGGGTTGGAGCGTAATGAGGCTATAATAGAAGCAGGCAGGGTAAGGTTAAGGCCGATTCTCATGACTGCCCTTGCCACTATTTTGGCAATGTTCCCTTTGGCTCTGGGAATTGGGGAAGGGGCGGAAATGGATGCTCCCCTGGCCATAGTAATTATCGGAGGTCTTTTAGTGTCTACCTTGATTACCCTGGTATTGGTGCCGGTAGTCTATAGTATCTTTGACGATCTGGGTCAGAAGCTTAGCCAAAAGCATTTCCAGAAGCAAGTGATTCAAACGAAAGAAATAACCACTGATTTCTCTGATTAGCCCAGATTAACACAGAATGTTTTTTAATAATGACATCGGAGTTCCTGTGCTGTTTTCATCCACAGTTGTGTGATGTGCGGTAGGTATTTTAAACCTATTTACTCGGTGTTCATCGGTGAAATCCGTACAATCTATGGAAAATTACCCGCAGATTATCTAAAAAGGGGGGTGCTTGATGAAGCGGAGTAAACGGGATATCATTCTGGATGCAGCAGTAACGGTTTTTTCTGCTAAAGGCTACCATAATACTCGGATGGAGGAAATAGCTGTTAATGCTGGTATTGGCAAAGGAACAATATATGAATATTTCGACAGTAAGCTGCAGCTATTTCAGGAAATACTGGAAAGAAGCCTGGGAAAATATTATGAAAGTTTAGATATTAACCGCCAGGAACCCATAGGCTTTGCGGAAAGGATGTATATTCTTTTTCAGTCTCATATAAAGTTTTGTTATGAGAATAAAGAGCTTACCCGAATAGTATTCTGGGATATGGAAAATTTTGATGAGGAACTGAAAGATTGGGGTTATAAGATACGTAAAGAAAAAGAAGAACGATTAATTAATATAGTTACGGAAAGTATTAGGCAGGGAGAGCTGCGAGATGTAAACCCCCAATTGTTGACCCAGATGATAATGGGGAGCCTGGGTTCCCTGTGGGTACCCATCACTATAGAAGGCTGGAACATTAACCCTGGCACCCTGGCCCAGCAATTAATCGATATGTTAATGAATGGAATCAAAGCTTGATGCACGTGAATGTGCCGCTATAAGCGCCACAATTATTGTCCTTTTGTATTTCACATGGTTTTAGCTTAATTAAGCAGCAGATTCCGCGTTAAATTATTTAGCTATATTTGATATTTATAAATTATTATAATTTGAACTCTATGCCTACAAGCTATACCCAAAGATCATGCCCGGTGGGCAAAGACAGACAACCATAAAAGAGAAAGTTGCCAAAACTCAATCATCCGGACAAAAGAGTTAAAAAGAATAAGTTGTGTTAATTTGCGTTAAATTTATACAATCTGCGGTTATATTATTCGAAATAGATACATAAAGGCAGGATTCATATGTATAAAAAAATATATCTTGCCGGGTTGCTCATCATTTTTTTTATTTCCTGCAATCCGTCAGCAGTTTACGCCTTTTTGGATACCCGCCAGCACTGGGCGAGTTCCCAGATTGATCACCTGCAGAATCGCGAACTGATTAATGGTTACCCTGATGATACCTTTGCTCCAGAAAAATACATTAGCAGAGGCGAGCTGGTCACCCTTATAATTAATGTTTTAAACAAAAGTGCAGAAGCTAAACAATTGCTAAAGGGGCAGGCTTACTTTACTGATACTGTCAATCATTGGGCCCGGGGTTATATTGAGCTGGCCCGGGAACTTGATATTGCCCATGGAGATGGTAAAGCTCACTTCTACCCGGATAATCCCGTTAGCCGTGAGGAAGCAGTTACAATGCTGGTTAGCAGTTTGCAAGTTGGATTAGATGAACTGCCCCCAGCGAAATTTGAAGATAGTTCGGCTATATCATTCTGGGCACAGAAATCCGTCAATTATGCAGTAGACCAGGCTTTACTGCACGGCTATCCCGATAACACTTTCCGGCCCCAACAGAATCTGACCCGGGCTGAAGTTGCAGTATTATTAGAAGAGTACCTAGCTTTACAGGGGCAGAAGTTTCATTTTTACGGAATCCTGGAAAAGATTGACTTGCCTTTAAGAAGGGCTAAAGTAATAATTGGAGATCAGGAGCATGTCTTTGAGCTATCTGCCAATGTTGTTGGTTATGACGAAGATCAGGGGCAACCGCTTACCCAGTTAGACCTGCCGGCTAAGGGCTATTTTAGTCTTAATCCCGAAGGCAAGATAGCCTATATCTATTTAAGCAAGCAATATACTCAGGGCGAGCTTGAACTAAATATTTCCTCACTTCCTAAACATTATAATATTCCCCTAACCGATGATAATATAGTGAAATTAACTGATGAACAGGATGAAGCCGAAGCCAAAGTTCAGTCATCACTAGCAGAGCACCCTGAAAAAAGCCTGCAAATTACAGCTGAGGCCATGCAAGCTCCACAGTTTTTTGCCAAAACAGGGGCTACCGGGCGCGGCCAGTTGGTAGCTGTTATTGATAGTGGGATTGATCCCGGTCATCCTGATTTGCAGAGTACGAGCGAGGGCTACCGGAAAATAGTTGATTTCATTGACCTAAGTGATGAAGGTTTAGTTAATTTAACCGAAGTCCAAGCAAAAAACGGAGAATTATTGATTGGTGATAAGGCAATTGATGTAAGTAATATCAGAAATTTATCTAATGTCTATAAATATGGCTATTTGGACCTCAGCATTTTACCGACAGAGGTTGGTATAGGTAATAAACGATTGCTCATAGTAGCTGCTGCGGATAAAAATCCCGGGATCTTTGATACTGTTTACCTGGATACTGATCTTGATGGGGAAGTAAACGACCAGATTGCACTGGAGGAATATAACCGGACAGGTGGGGTAGCCATAATTGAGGGAGATGGCAATAAGGCCTTTAATCTTCTGCTGGCTAAACTACCTCCAGAAGGTGAATACGCACATTTCGGTTTTGATCTGCTCGGTCATGGTACTGAAGTGGCTGGAATAGTTGCTGCCCAGGGGAAGATTCAAGGGATAGCTCCTGATGCCCAGCTTCTAGTGGTAAAGGTGATGGATCGCAGCGGTACTACCAGCTTGAAGAAAATAGAAAGTGCTTTAAGTCTGGCGGCAGAACGCGGGGCTAAGGTTGCGGTGGTAAGTATGGGTCAATATAAGGTGTCAAAGGCTGAAAAGGAATCCTTGGAAAAACTCTTAGCAAATATAAAAAAGGTTTCCGGTATGCTCATATGTATGGCAGCAGGGAACAATGGGCCCGGATTGGGAACTGTTGCGGGAACAGCAACCCTTGAAAATATTATTAGTGTAGGAGCTTATACTACACCCTCGATGTGGAATAATGATTATGGATGGCAGGTGGAAGAACCGACTCTCTGGTATTTTAGTTCCAGCGGTCCGGCAGCTGATGCTTCGGCTGCACCTTTATTACTTGCACCAGGTAATGCTATTTCTACCTATCCTTTGTGGTCTGGGCAATCTTATCGCTTAGATGAGGGGACTAGTATTGCTGCTCCTCATCTGGCGGGGGCGGCAGCACTTCTTCTGGATGCTGGTATTCATAAGCTTTATATAGACGATGCCTGGGCTATTGGTCGGGCTTTAATTGGTGGAGCTGAATCTTTGCCTAATTTTCAGGTAGTGGAGCAAGGTCTGGGAACGGTAAATTTACTGCGGGCTTGGGATGAGCTGCAAAAGCAGCAGGGAAAATCCATAAGTCTGGACGGTATACAGTATAGTCCAGGATTAGGGCCTACACGTGGTTTGTATACTCGGGGATTAGCCCCCGGGGAATTATCGCTTAAAATCATTAATAATGAAGACCAAAATGAACAATTATCAATCGGAGGATTAGCTTCCTGGGTAAAACCTGGGCAATATATGGTGCAGGTTCCAGCTCATAGTCAAAGAGCGATTGATATTCAGTATGATGAGCTTAAGGAGCCAGGGCTGTATAGTACTCTGCTGGTAGCTGATAAGCATAATACTCCGGAATGGGATTTAGCTATGCTGCAAACCATAGTATTACCGTATGATTTAAGCCAGATAGGGGACAATGGTTTTATGGAAAACGCCGAGCTGGCTGCAGGGCAGTTTAAACGCTATTTCTTCCAGGTGCCTGAAGGTGCTTCAAGCCTTAATTTTAAACTTTCGGTAGGGGATAAAGGCCGGGCACGATTGCATGTTGTATCACCCCAGGGCAGCCAGGAAGTCAGCCAGTATGCTGGTGTAGGTGATACCCAGGTTACAGCTTCGGTAAATATGCATTATAGTCAGCCAGTACCGGGTGTATGGGAAGTGGTAGTTTATAGCTCAGCCACCTTAAGTGATTATGATTTAGCTAAGTCACAATTGGCCTTGGAGGTAAAGTATGGGGCCAAAAATAATAATAATAATATAGGTAAACCATCAGATGGAAGGTATATAATCACTACTATACCACCACTATTTAAACCTGGAAAAGAGGCATGTTTTACTCTGCATTTCTGGAATGCTGGCAGTAAACAACCAGCCCAGGGGACAGTCTCTATCAACAACCGTTTGTATGAGATAAGGAATGGAATGATAAAATTAAAAACTGTACCACTGCAGGAGAAAATTAGATTAAATATTGCCTGGTAAGGGCTATTAGGTATAGAGTTGCCTATTATTTTGACATTAATCTCTGGTTGTATTACTATGGGCTGATGATGATAATGGTAGATAACCCAAGAATAACTTATAGAATGAAAGGAGATTTTGGATGGACAGGGCATTGATAGAAAAAGCACGAGTGTTGCTTAATGCCAACTATATATCCACTACTCTTAGTACAGTTGATAAAAATTATAATGTAAATGTTGCTGTAATATCTATACTGGAAATGATTGATGATGATACCATAATTTGTGCACGTTTTGGAGCCGACCGGACATATGCTAACCTTAAGGAAACGGGAAAAGGTGTATTCATGGTTCTTTTAACTGATAACGAGAAGACTAAAGATGGTATAAGGGTATATGTTGAACTTAAGGAAGATCAGGTTGCTGGTGAATATTATGAACAGATAAAAAAACGTCTTGAAGGTACACGCTATGCTAATTTCCCATTAAAAAACTGCCTGGTTTTTAAAATAATAAATATTTTGCCGGTGTCAATGTTAAAAAAGCAATAGATAAGTAGATGGCAGGGGGGAAGGTAATAAGACGAACCTTCCTCCTTTCAGGCACAGCAAACGGAGGTATTAAAGTGCACCTGGGAAAAGTAATGGTTGTATTCGGAACTAGGCCGGAAGCAATCAAGATGGCTCCGGTAATTAAGGAATTAAAGAAAACAGAAGGAATTAAACTAGTGGTCTGTGTGACCGCACAGCACCGGGAGATGTTGGATCAGGTATTAAATCTTTTTCAAATAAAACCTGATTATGATATGGATTTAATGAAGGCAGGACAGGATCTATTTGGCATAACTTCAGGGGTTTTGAACGGTATGAAAAAAGTTTTGGAAAGGGAACAGCCTGACCTAGTACTTGTCCATGGAGACACTACTACTACCTTTGCTGCATCATTGGCCGCCTTTTATATGCGAATACCGGTAGGTCATGTGGAAGCTGGACTACGTACCCACAATAAATATTCGCCTTTTCCAGAAGAACTTAACCGGACCTTGACCGGTCGGCTTGCTGATCTGCACTTCTCCCCGACTGATACTTCCCGCGAGAATCTAATCGCTGAATCCATAGCTCAGTTTAAAATATGGGTAACAGGGAATACCGTTATTGATGCTTTATTGGATACGGTACAGCCTAACTATAGTTTTGGTCCGGAATTAGCTGGAATCAATTTTAATCGTAGAATTTTACTGGTTACTACTCACCGCCGGGAGAATTGGGGTAATCCTATGCGCCAGATTTACTTGGCTCTAATAGATTTGGCCGAAGAATTTCCGGATATACAAGTTGTTTTTCCCGTGCACAAGAATCCTATTGTAAGAAAAGCGGCGGAAGAGATGCTCTCTGACCGGGAACGTTTCAATCTAATTGAGCCCCTTGATTATGAACCTTTTGCCAACCTTATGAACCGGTCCTACTTGATTTTAACGGATTCTGGAGGTTTACAGGAGGAAGCTCCATCCCTGGGCAAACCGGTATTGGTGCTTAGAGACACCACCGAAAGGCCGGAAGCGGTAAAAGCAGGTACGGTAAAGCTTATCGGGACTAACCGCCAGCGTATTTATGAAGCTGCCAGCTTGTTACTGCGCAATCAGGTAGAATACGAAAAAATGGCTCAGGCTATAAATCCCTATGGGGATGGCAAGGCAGCCCGCCGAATTGTAAAGGTTGTAAAAGATTTTCTATATGTACGTATGGGAGCATACTGATAGGGCAATAAAAAATTTAATATACCTATAAAATTGGTAAATTAATTAATTTACCAAAATATGGTAGATAGATAAACCAAACTATAAAGTATCTTGCTCTGTTTAGTACGTAATGTTAAAAATAACTTCGTTTGCATTTATAGCTGCATGTTTCATAGGTGGTATTTTTGTTGCCAGTTTTTCATGGGTATATCTTTTAGATTAGGTGTCTGGGAAAGTAATAATGATATATATTGTGGAATAATATGTTTTTTAGGGTACCAATTTTTTTGTTATATTGCGGATTTAAATCATATAAACTATATATCGCATGCTTTGACAATCCTTATAGTGATAAACTATTATGGTTGTAAACTTAAAATTGCTGATATTTATAAGTCTTTTAAAGGAGGATCTTAATGACGTCAGTAAAGTTTGGGACTGATGGTTGGCGGGCTATTATTGCCCGGGATTTTACCTTTGCTAATTGTCGGGCAGTTGCTCAGGGAATTGCCAGTTATATAAATTACAATGGGTTAAGTAAAAAAGGAATAGTTATTGGTTTTGATAATCGCTTTATGGCTGAGAATTTTGCCCAGGAGTGTGCACAGGTCCTGGTTGGAAATGGTATTAAAGTTTACTTTCTAAAAAAAATAACCCCTACTCCAGTTACAGCCTTTGCGGTTCGGGAAAAGGATACAGCTGGTGCTATAATGATAACCGCCAGTCATAACCCTTATTATTACTCTGGAATTAAATTTATACCAGAATATGCGGGGCCGGCCTTGCCTGATATAACTGAGGCCATTGAAAAGGAAATCAACCGGGTTATGAGCCAAGGCAAAATCTATGAGCTTGATCTTATTGAGGCGGAAAAGCTTGGATTATATGAGGAGCTTGAAATAGAGCGCGAATATAAAAATCATTTATTAAATATTTTAAAAGGTGAGGCATTTGCCGAAAGGCCGGTAAAAATAGTTATAAACCCTATGTTTGGCGCTGGAATTGGCTATCTTGATCAGGTATTAAGTGATTGGGGATGTGAAATAAAGGCTATTAATAACTACCGCGATGCTTATTTCGGCGGATTTTTGCCAGAACCTATTGAAAATAATCTTGCAGATCTAAAAAGGTCAGTATTAGCTTTCCAGGCTGACCTGGGACTGGCTTTAGATGGTGATGCCGATCGGTTTGGGATTGTAGATAGAAATGGTGAGTACGTAAGCGCTAATTGTTTTATGAGCATTCTGCTTAATCATTTGTTAAAAACTCGAAGTTTTCGCGGCCCGGTTTGCAGAAGCCTGGCAACTACCCATATGCTTGATCGTATTGCTAAGAAAAATGGATTAAGTATCATAGAAACACCAGTAGGTTTTAAGTATATTGGTCAAGCCTTAAGGGATAAAGCTTGTATGCTGGGGGGGGAAGAGAGCGGAGGTCTAAGTATTCTTGGCCATATTCCGGAAAAGGATGGAATTTTAGCTTGTCTTCTAGCTGCTGAAATTATAGCTCATACTGGTAAGAGTATGGCCGAACTAAAAGCGGATTTATTTAACGAGTTTGGTCCAGTGGAAACACGCCGTCTGGATATAGGAATTAATGAGGGAGATAAAGAGATGCTAATAGAAAAATTAGCTCATTATACTCCAAAAACAGTTGCTGGTCTTAAAGTTGATTCCGTAAGCCGGCTGGAGGGAAGTAAAATTGTGCTGGAAAACGGCAGCTGGGTACTAATCCGTTTTTCCGGTACTGAGCCTATGGTTCGTGCCTATTTTGAAGCCAATGACCAGGAAACACTGGAGGCAATCCGGGAAGAAGTATACCATAATATCGGGCTTTAATAGTTACTAAAATTAGGTTATATAGTGTCTATATACTGAACAGATTATCTTGTTTTTTCAACTACAGGGAAGGTTTGGCATAGATATGGATAATGATTACCTAAACGATGAAGAACAGCCGGAACAGCTTATAGTATTGGATAAGATTTTCTCCGGGGTAGTACATACATTGGAGAATGGAAGGAATGATATTTTAGAAGTCGTTGAGGAATGTACTGACATTTCCCAATCTATGCAATTGGAGTTGGAAGAGGTTAGGCATAAGACCAGGCAGATTATAGTGGAAGTAGATCAGTTGGAAAAGCTTGAGCGCTATGCCCGTCTGCGTCTGGTAAATGTAAGCCGCGATTTCCTTTCTTATACGCAAGAACATATTCAAGATGCCTACAAAAAGGCCCGCGAGCTACAAATGCAACTAATTGATCTCAGACAACAAGAGGTTTATCTGCGCCGCCGCCGGGATGAGCTTAATCGTCAGATAAAAAAATTTGAACAAATAGGACTTAAGGCCAATAGTTTTTTACAAACTACCAGTTTAGCTCTAAAGATTCTTTGCGGTAATTTCGAAAGAATAAATGATACTTTAAGGGATTCCTATCGGCAGCAGCACATGGTTGCCTGGATAATAGCTTCTCAGGAGGCTGAACGACGGAAGATAGCCCGGGATCTCCATGATGGGCCAGCCCAAAGCTTGGCTAGTATGCTTATAAGATTGGACCTGGTGAAAAGATTAGAAAAACAAGATGTAGCTAGTATTTATGAAGAGATTGATAATATAAAAAAAATAGGACGGGATATCCTGGATGATATAAGACGAGTTATGTTTGATTTAAAACCGTCATTAATGAACGAAAATAATATTAGTCTTACCTTAAGGGAATTCTTTAATGATTATGAAGATAAATATAATTTTAAGATTGATTTTTTACATCTAGGCCAGGATAGACGTTATGATATGTCACTGGAAATAGTGTTATTTAGATTGGTACAGGAGTCAATAACTAATATTCGTAAACATGCCGGGGTGAGCAGAGCCCTGGTAAAACTTGAGGATTGCGGAAATATGCTTACTCTGGTAATAAAGGATGAAGGAGTTGGATTCGATCTCCACCAAAAAAGTAATAAAGAGAGTTATGGTATTCTAGGCATGAAGGAAAGAGTTAGCCTTCTAGGAGGTAAATTAGACATAATTTCTAAACCAGGAGCAGGAACTCAGGTTATCATTAGAGTTCCATTGGAAGGGGAGAGCAAAAAATACACACATGATTAGAGTATTAATAGCTGATGATCATATAATGGTTCGAGAAGGTTTGCGCAAGCTTCTGGAGCTTAGTGATAATATTGAAATTATTACTGAAGTAGGGGATGGACAGGGTGCCATTAATATTGCTCGTAAAGAACAGCCAGATGTTATTTTAATGGACATCAATATGCCTGGTACTGATGGAATTACAGCTACGCGGGTAATAAAAAAAGAATTTCCTAATATACATGTGATTGCTCTGACTATTTATGAAGATGAAGAAGTAGTAGATATGGTAAAAGCCGGAGTATCTGCTTATGTCTTGAAAGATGTGGCTGGAAGTGAATTAATAAATACAATTTACCGGGTTATGCAGGGTGAAATAGTAATACATCCCCGGGTAGCCAACCGTTTGGTCAGAGAACTAGCTCACCAAGATAACAAAAAACAAGATATACGTCTTACTAAAAGAGAAAAAGATATCCTTGGTTCTCTTGTAAAGGGGCAAACTAATAAAGAGATGGCAGATGCCATGTTTATAAGTGAAAAAACGGTTAAGAATCACCTCACAAGTATCTTCCGCAAACTAGGAGTAAAAGATCGTACCCAGGCAGCGGTATATGCTTTAAAAAATAAAATTGTTGGCAATGATTAATAGGGGAGATGGTTTAATCAATTAAAGAATTAGTTTCTCTTAATATCTTAAGAGCCTATAGTACTCAACTAACCTCCTAAAAGCATACTATATAATAGGTGGCTAAGAGGAGGTATTTTTATGCTAATATTGCTTAAGATCCTTAGCATGGCTATATGGATGGGGATTATGCTAGCTGTTATAATCGCTAGTAAGCATAACATAACCTCTAACTACAGGGATGTTAAAATATGTATTAAAGATGAAGATGATGTTGAAATGATAATTAGAAAAATAATTAGAGATCTTAAAACTGCGGACAGGTTAATAATCCATGATCTTTCTGGAAATCGTAACAAGTCTCATCAGGTGTTAATAAAGGGGTTAGTTCGAAAAAATCCCTCGGTAATATATAACAATTTAGGACGTAATCTTATCTAGAAGAATAAATAATAAAAAATGCAATAATATGGAAGTTATGCTATATTATAAGTAATAATGACCATATTATTTGTATTAGGGGCTAATAGTATGGCTAATTAATGCGAATGTCAACCAAAAAGTGAACCACTGTGCTGATTAAAAACTGAGCCACTAATGCTAGTTTAAAAGTGAGCCACTTTGCTCACTATCTGGCTTTGATACAACTTCATAGTTGAGTT
>JBMNOV010000041.1:0-16566 GCA_050943255.1 Syntrophomonadaceae bacterium | reverse complement strand
ATATCCAGGAAATATCCTTACCGTCAGCATCTTTATCATTTAAGGCAAAGAACAGGTTTTTTTGTGACTGACTTTGAATAACTGCTAATATACTTTGATTAAGTCCGGTTGGATTTTTTACCAAATTTAGTATAACCGGATGATTGTTAATAATGAAGGTTTCCATCCTTCCTGCCTGAGGTTTATAATTAGCGATAGCTTCTTGAATATGAACAGGCTTTATCCCAAGCGTTAAAGCAGCGGAAACAGCAGCAACTATGTTATATGCATTATAGAACCCCTGATAAGGACTTTTAAGCGGTATTTCTTCTACCATGATTTGAATGGTAGGATTCATTACCAGATTATGTCCGCTGAAGTCTACCTGCGGGTTATGATTCCCACAACCCGGGCAAAGGAATTTGCCTAACTGGGCATAAAAATAAGCACTATACTCTAACTCCTGCCCACAATTTACACAATACCTTCCTTCCCTGCTTTCATTGCTATAATTAGTCGCATAATTTGGGGAAATTAAACCATAATACCGGCAATTTACTAACCTTAGATTTTGAAAATGGGCAGTAAGAGGATCATCGGCATTTAATAGAAGATCTAACTTTTTATTGTCTAGCGCATTCTTAATAACCTGGATAGTATTATCCAATTCACCATAACGATCAAGCTGATCCCGGAAAAAATTAGTGATAACAACCAATCCAGCGTTTACTTCTTTTAATAATATAGGAATATTTGCTTCATCTGTTTCCAGCAGGGCAAAATCAAAATGTCTATTACCGGTTAAATTAGTCTTTTCTATAAAAGCTGTTGTTATTCCGCTGATCATATTAGCTCCTGCTTGGTTATGAACTAAATTTGCACCTGTTTCTTTTATTATTTGCGCTAACATATTACTAGTAGTCGTTTTACCATTAGTACCGGTTATTACAATAATTTTACCGTCTACTTTTGTCGCTAGTTCTCGTAATATTAAGGGATAGATACGCCGTGCCACTTTACCAGGGAAATTGCTGCCCTGATTCCCCAAAAGTCGACTGAGCAAAATTAGGATTTTTCCAACTAATACAGCAAGAATAAAGGCAATAGTTTTCATCTTTTTTTCCCTTCATTTTTCTATATATAATTTACCACAGCCTGAGGTTGGAATTAACCCAGAAAAAATGATAGGCCTGTCAATGACAGGCCAATAGTGTTATTAGAATTAAGAACCAAACCAGTTAATCAATTCTTTTATGCGGTTTCGGCGGTGCCGGTGGTTATTTACCAAATTAAAGTAAACTTCCTCAAGTTTTCGAGCCATGTTGTAAGAGGACAAGCTATCAGCCTTTACTAGTGCATTTCGGCTAAACCTATTGTAAATATCTTTATTACATAGTATACGATAAACCGCACTGGAAAAATCATTTATATTGCATTGAGTCAGATAACCGTTAACCCCATCATCGACCATGTCTTGAACGCCAAAGGCTTTAACTGCTACCACGGGGAGACCAGCAGCCATAGCTTCAATTAAAACCAATCCCTGAGTCTCGGTTACCGATGAGAAAACAAAAAGGTCTGCCGCACAATAAACATTGATAAGTGTTTCAAAGTCTAAAGCACCTGTGAAGACAACTTCATTCTCCAGGGATAATCCTAGATTCTGAGCGTGATTTTTTAGCTCTCCCTCCAGAGGACCCTGCGCAGTAAGAATTAAAGTTGTATCAGGTAATTGATTATGTACTAAATTAAATGCATCAAGTAAAAAATCAAGATTTTTTTCTTTTGTTAGCCTACCGACAAATAGAAGTATACGGTTTTTTCTGGGTATGTTGTAGTTTTGATGAAACCAATTCTTATCTCCGCCCTGGAATTTTCCAACAGAAACACCTGTAGGTATTACTGTTCGAGGAGTTTTAATATCATAATTAGTAAGTATTGCATCTACTTCGTGGCTAGGTACTATTATGTGATCACACTGATTACAAAAGTATGTACTGTATTTAATAGCAACATCACGGGCTAAATCCTGAGCAACAGGAACATAATGAACGTATTTGTCATATAAGGTATGATAGGTAAAAACTATCGGTAGATCATACCTACGCGCAAAATGTAATCCCCTTCGGCCCATTGTAAAAGGAGAATGAACATGGATAATATCTAAATCTAGGTTTTTAACCAAACTACTCATACCAGGGAATATAGGTATCGCCAAGGTATAATCCGGATTGGTAGGTGAAGGTACTGAATAATACCGATATACATTTTTATCTCTTACATTATACCCCGGATAACTAGGGGCAAAAATAAAGAGATTATGCCCCATTTTTTCAAGTTCGTCTCTAAAGGTACAAATAGATGTAACAACACCACTAATATAAGGTTTATAGCTATCAGTAAAAATACCTATATTCACTATTCGACCCTCCTTTGTGGAGCTTTTTGTTCAAATATCCTGGGGCATTAAGGCAATATACGATTAAATAATATGGGAACAAGATCGCTGGTGTATGGTGTAACAGCATTATTTTATCCTACTAGATGTTATAGATTATTATTTTACCTAGCTTACCTTGTATCATTTGTAATCTATTATAAATTAAATTTTAACCTGATGAGGACCCATCTCCACTTTCAAAGTATTCATAACCAGCAACCTGGAATGTCTCACCCCGATCCGACATATCACCGGCGGTAAGGGTACCCTCTTCTACTGGACGGCGGAAACTATCTTGTCTCTTTTGGGCACATTGAGCACAAAGAGTGGTATTAATTATTCTATTCAACCGACCTTCTTCAATAGGTTGCTGACAAACTTCACATATACCATATATCCCTTGATGGTATTTATGCAGAGCATCGTCTATTTTTTCCTTTTCCAGTTCCAATAATTCAAGTATACCAGTATCTTTTTCCCTTTCATATAATTCCGAAGCTATATCTGCCGGATGCTGATCATAAAATGAAAGTTCATCAGTGGTATCAGACAGCGGAGTCTTAAGTCTATCCCGGATATTACCGGTCAATTCTTCAATTTCCTGTTTTCGAGTCAATAGGCGGTTATAAGGATCCACAAAGCAACACCTCTTATTCTTTTTGTGGTTACCTCCCCTTTGTTATTATTGTTCCGTTTTAAGAAGATATTAAACCTAATTAGTTATTTAACGAATGTATGGGAGCCGGTATACGACCTTTACGATTTATAAAATGAACTGGTGAAGCAGTATTAACTCGTATAACAGGTGCCCTTCCCAAAAGTCCTCCAAATTCCACCCAATCTCCAATGTTTTTTCCCGGAGCAGGTATAATCCTAACTGCAGTAGTCTTGCGGTTAATCATTCCTATAGCAGCTTCATCGGCAATTATACCCGAGATGATCTCAGCAGGGATATCACCAGGTACTGCAATCATATCCAGCCCAACCGAACATACACAGGTTAAAGCCTCTAATTTTTCAATTGATAGAACACCCTGGGATACCGCATTGATCATGCCGGCATCCTCACTAACCGGAATAAAAGCGCCAGATAGTCCACCAACATAAGACGAAGCCATCGCACCGCCTTTTTTAATTGCATCATTTAACATAGCTAAGGCTGCAGTAGAGCCATGGGCTCCCACTGTTTCTAATCCCATATCTTCCAAAATTTGGGCTACACTGTCTCCGGTCGTCGGCGTAGGCGCCAGTGAAAGGTCAACTATGCCAAAAGGAATACCTAACCGGGAAGAAGCAACCCTTCCAACTAATTCACCAGCACGCGTAATTTTAAATGCAGTGTTTTTTATTAAATTGGCAAGTTGTCCCAGATCAGCATCTGGGTTTTCTTTAACTACGGTTGATACTACCCCGGGACCGCTGATACCTATATTTAAAGTTGATTCCGCCTCACCTATTCCGTGAAAGGCCCCTGCCATAAATGGGTTATCTTCCACTGCGTTGCAAAATACTACTAATTTCGCACAACCTAAACCATCACGATCAGTTGTTAATTGGGCCGTTTGCTTAATGATTTGACCCATATGACAAACCGCATCCATATTTATTCCCGCTTTGGTTGTTGCCAAATTAACCGATGCGCAAACTCGTTCAGTCTTACTTAGTACTTCAGGAATTGCATTTATCAGAACGAGATCACCTCTAGTATAACCTTTATGGACAAGAGCTGAGAATCCTCCTAAAAAATTGATCCCTATTTCTTGAGCAGCTCTATCTAAATAGGATGCTATTATAAGCATATCATCATTGCTCTTGTCATTAGCTAATAATGCCACTGGTGTTACTGAAACCCGCTTATTTATAATGGGTATGCCATAATCCTTCTCTATTTCGTTGCCAACCTTAACCAGCTGTGCAGCACTATTCACAATTTTATCGTAAATTTTACGTCCAGTTTTTTCCCCGGTATTATCTCCACAATCTAAAATATTTATGCCCATAGTAATTGTACGTATATCAAGATTCTGCATCCTAACCATACGCACTGTCTCTAATATCTCATCCTGACTTACCGTAAACCGCATAAGCTCGCTCCCATCTATAATTTACCCAGCCAGAGCATGTGTTTTACGTACATTTATAAAGTAGCGGAGGTTCACTCCGCTACTAAATTTTTATTATAATTTTAGGTGCCTATATCCGATGCATAAACTTAAATATATCTTCATGTTGAATTGATACCTGAAGGTTAAGCTCCTTGCCTTTACTAATAATACGCTCTCTGAATTCAGATATATCTACATTAGCCGCATTACTATCCACTACCATAACCATGGTGAAAAAACCTTGTAAAATAGTCTGGCTGATATCCAGGATATTAATATTGGTTTCAGCACAGATGTTGGCTATTGAGGCTATAATCCCAATTTGATCATACCCTAAAACGGTTATTATTAGCCGCTTTCCTTCGTCCACTAATTCTCTACCGCCTTTTCCTTTTTCTCCAGCCTTAGGTATCATCTGTACTATTGGAACAAGTTATAACTTAGCAATTACTTCATAACATCGAGAACAGAGGTTGGGATGCTCTTTATACTTACCAACTGATGGTTCAATAATCCAGCAACGCTCACATTTTTCCCCGCTGGCTGCAGCTACATCCACCCATATCCCCGGTAATTCTTCCAGGAAATTAGCTTGTTTACTACGCTCATTTTCAGCTTTAATCTCTACCTGTGAGACAATAAATAGCTTATCCAGGTTTTTTACCTGTTTTAATAAGCTTAGCCATTCCCTATTAGCATAAAGGGTTACACTAGCACCTAGAGAGTGTCCTATAACCTTTTTAGCCCGGGCTTGCTCCAGCGATTTAGTGACTGCTTCCCTCACTGCCAATATTTTGGCCATGCGAGATTCTATAGCTTCGTCAATATATTCTTCTTTATATTCTGGCCAATCTAATAGTTGTACACTTTCCGGATCAGTGTTTTTACGCATGTAACTGTAAATTTCCTCGGTTGTATAGGCCAGTATTGGAGTAAGTATTACCACCAGTGCGTTTATGATTTCATATAGTACAGTCTGAGCTGCTTTTCTTTCCGGGTTCTGGAGATGAGAGCAGTAAAGCCGGTCCTTTAGAATATCAAAATAAATACTACTTAAATCAACAGTGCAAAAGTTGTGTACTGAATGAAATACTACATGAAATTCATAGTTTTCATAGGCTTTATTTACCCGTTTAACAAGTTGGTGCAAGCGTAATAAAGCCCATTTATCAAGTTCATTTAAATTATCATAGTCTACGTTTTCATTTACCGGATCAAAGTCATAAAGGTTACCTAAAATAAAGCGGCAGGTGTTGCGAATCTTACGATAGGCTTCAGCAATCTGTTTAACAATATTATCAGATACTGAAACATCGTTACGATAATCAGCCGATGAAACCCATAATCTTAAGATATCAGCTCCCATGCTTTTTATCAGTTTTAGGGGGTCAATTACATTACCCAGGGATTTAGACATCTTTCTACCCTGTTCATCTACTACAAATCCATGGGTTAATACCTGACGGTATGGAGCCTGTCCTCTGATAGCTACTGATGTTGACAAAGAAGAATTAAACCAACCTCGATGCTGGTCACTGCCTTCTAAATACATATCAGCTGGCCAACTTAACTCATCATAAGTTTCCAGTACAGCCATGTGACTAGAACCAGAATCAAACCAGACGTCCATAATATCAGTTTCTTTGCGAAATCTATCACTACCGCATTTACTGCAGTGATATCCATTAGGTAATAAATAAGAAGCATCAGAACTAAACCAAATATCTGATCCGTATTCAGCAAAAAGATCACTTATACGGGTAATAGTAATATCATCTATTATGGTATTACCGCAAGATTCACAATAAAAAATTGGTATAGGAACACCCCAGGTGCGCTGCCGGGATATACACCAATCGCCCCGGTCTCTCACCATGTTAAATATCCGTTCCCTACCCCAAGATGGAATCCATCGTACTCTATCAATGGCGGTTAAGGCATCCTTACGAAAACCTTCAATTGAAGCAAACCACTGTTCAGTAGCCCGGTAAATTATTGGATGTTTACACCTCCAACAGTAAGGATACTGGTGTTCAATGTCGCTAGCTTTTAATAGAAGGTTTAGTCTATCAAGCTCGGCAATGACCTCCCTATTAGCATCATGAACAAACTGACCAGTAAACTTCCCGGCCTCTTTAGTAAAATGACCACTATTGTCCACTGGCGAAATAACTTCTAATCCGTATTGTTTACCAACATAAAAGTCATCTTCACCATGACCTGGGGCGGTATGGACACAACCAGTACCAGCCTCTAATGTAACATGGGTACCCAGAACAATTAGTGAATTCCTATTATAAAAAGGGTGTCGGCATACGGCCTTCTCTAGTTCTTTGCCCTTAAATTCTTTTAAGATCTTATAATCACTTAAGCCCAGCTCGCCTGTTACCTTTTCCATTAGATCCTTGGCTAGGACATATTTCTCGTTATTTGCTTCTAAAATAATATAGCTATAATCAGGATGCAATGATATACCAGTATTAGCTGGTATTGTCCACGGGGTAGTCGTCCAGATAATAACAAAGGCATCTTCAGGAACTATTCCTTTACCATCCTTAACTGGAAATTTAACATAAATTGAGGGTGAAGTTTTATTATCATATTCAATCTCAGCTTCAGCCAAAGCAGTTTCACAATCTGTACACCAATAAACAGGTTTTAAGCCTTTGTAGATATAACCTTTGCTGGCCATTTCTCCAAATACTTTTACTTGTACAGCCTCAAACTCAGGTTTTAGAGTAATATAAGGATGCTCCCAGTCTCCCCGTACTCCTAGCCGCTGAAATTGCTGACTTTGTATGTCAACATATTTCAAGGCATACTCTTTGCAGTGTTTGCGAAATTCAATTACATCGGTTCGATGACGATCAATTCCCAGATTCTTAATAGCCTGTTGTTCGATGGGCAAGCCATGAGTATCCCACCCCGGTATGTAAGGTGCATTATAGCCTATCATAGAACGATACTTGATAATTATATCTTTTAAGACTTTATTCAGGGTATGCCCTAAGTGAATATTCCCATTGGCATACGGAGGACCGTCATGAAGAATAAATAAAGGTTTTCCTGCATTTTTTTCCTGAACTTTATTATATACTTCGATTTTATTCCAATAATCCAAAATCTCCGGTTCCTTAACAGGTAAATTAGCCCGCATAGGAAAATCAGTACGAGGGAGATTCAGAGTAGTATCATACTTTCCTTTTGCCATTAGTAAAACACCTCACCTATTGATTACTAACTTAAATAAAAACAAAAAAAACCTCTCATCCTAAGGGACGAAAAGCTTCTTCCGCGGTACCACCCTAATAGTATCCCTATTCCTAAGTACAGAGATACCACTTTATGCTTATAACACCAGCTAGTGTTCAAACCTAGTTTGTTCGGAATGAAAACTCCAGGGTGATTTTCAGTGAAACACAGTACCCGGCTCCCACCAAACCAGGCTCGCTTAAAGCTGTGCCTTTTCACTTACTCTCCCGTTCATAGTTTTTGATATTTGATATATGACCCCGTTAAAAATATTATTTATTGTAGCATATAGTATTTTCCAAGACAACTATTGCAAAGATTATATCCATTTCATAGCAAAATAATACTTTGTAAATAATTAGAAATAACTAGTAATAGTACAAAAGCGAATAGACAATTTCTATTCAAAAATCCTTTCACATCGTTCCAGTAAAATACAATTGCTGCAGTCAGGCTTCCGAGCCCGGCATATTTGTCGTCCGTGTGCTATTAAGAGATGGTGGGTTTTACTCCATAATCTTTTTGGTATTACCCGTTTTAAAGTCGTTTCTATCTGAACAACATTTTTTCCGTTTACTATCCCTAACCGTTTAGCCACCCGATAAACATGGGTATCTACTCCTAATCCTGGCTGATTAAAGCCTACCGATAACACTACATTAGCTGTCTTTCTCCCGACTCCTGGAAGCTTTAACAACTCATTAAAATCCCCCGGGACCTCTCCACCGTAGTCTTGCATAATTATTTTAGAAATTATCCTAATATTCCTTGCCTTATTTTTGTATAGTCCCACTCCTCGGATAAGCTCCTCAAGTTCTTTTAGGTCTATTTGAGCTAGCATTAAAGGTGTATTGTATTTTTTGAACAATTCCGCGGTTACTTTATTAACTTGGTCATCGGTACTTTGGGCTGATAAAACTACGGCTATAAGTAATTCAAAACGATTGGTAAAATTCAGGCGCGTATCAGCCCTTGGATACTCCTTAATTAATAACTCTATTATCTCCATTACCTGGTCTTGTTCTCTCATAAGCATATTTCCCCAAAATTAGACTCTAAATTAACGCTGGTTTTTAAAATATCATTCATGTCATTCTATAATATAAGCAAATAGGGAAATTTTTCTTTACATCCAGTTTATTGGCTTTATTGGCCATTGTAAGGATAGCCTTCAACAATCTACGACTTCAAAAATCTTGCTCTGTTACCCCTCAACATGCTTTCAATCGACAACAAAAACGAAGCTTTAACAAGGAGGCCAACTAATACATTTTTACTAAATAGGCAAACTAATATAAATACGGTTGTTGATCGGAGCATATAAGCATGATTTTGCCTAAACGTACAGAAGCGGAACTTAGTATGCTGCTAGTAGCTATTTTATGGGGCAGCACTTTTGTAATAGTCAAAAACTCACTTGAAGAAATCGGTCCGTTCCTGTTTCTGGGAATACGTTTTATCTTGGCTTTTCTCTTTTTAGCTATACTGTCGTGGCGGCAATTAAAAAACACTACTAAGTCCACTTTATACTCAGGTAGCTTACTTGGAATCTTTTTAGGCATCGGGTATGCATTTCAGACTGTAGGACTTAAGTATACAACCTCATCTAATACCGGATTCATAACCGGGTTAAGCGTGGTCTTGGTACCCATTATTTACTTAGCAATTAATCGGCTTAAACCTGGCTTTAATACTGTATTTACAGTTCTGCTGGCTTTTACCGGTTTATTTTTGTTGTCCTTTAAAAACTGGCAAACTTCATTATCTTACGGTGATATGTTAGTTCTGGTATCAGCTTTTGGATTTGCTTTTCATGTTATTTTTGTAGATCTTTTATCTTATAATCATAATGCTATGGTTATTACTAGTATACAAATCTTGTTTGTGGGCTTATTATGTTTACTTTTGGGCGTGATTTTTGAACCTTGGCCAGAACATTTTAGTATCTCCCTTATAGCCTCTCTTGTAATAACCTCGATTTTTGCTACCTCTTTAGCATTCCTCCTGCAAAACAGTATGCAAAAATACAGCACCCCTACACGATTTGCAGTTATTTTAACAACCGAACCTGTTTTTGCTGCTCTTACTGGTTATTTATGGGCTAATGAAACTTTTACAGAACGTACAGTGGTAGGTGCTCTATTAATTTTAGTAGCTATGCTCAGTTCAATAATAAGTCGAAAAGGCAGCAGGGCTCCGGTTAGATACCGTTATTTAAAGCCTTTAAACTCTAAAAAGAATTGATAATAATCAACCCTTATATTTGACCAGTTTTCAACAGGAAATTCTTTTTGGTAATACCTTTGATTTCAATTAATTTATTACGGGATGTTTCGCCTCGAATCAAAGATATATCTTTGCGAGGTATTTTTAGATAAACTGCCAGGAAATTAATCAAAGCCCGATTAGCTTCACCTTCTATTGGAGGTGCAGTAAGTTTAACCTTTAACACCCCATTTTGTTCGCCAACAATTTGATTCCGTGATGAACGGGGTTGTACCTTTACCTCAACTCTAATTGCTTGGTTTGTTTCCTCAATTTCAAGCATTAGCTTCGTTAATATTTATCTTCTCAAGTTTTTCTAACATTTCTTTAAGATCTCTACTATAGAAAAACTGGGAGAGTTCCTCCACTTTTTTTTGATTACTTTCCATCATCTCCATATGACCACCAATTTGTGCCTTTAATTCTGCACTAAAAACACCTAAACGTTTAATTACTTCTTGGTAGATCATCAAGACCTCAGCAATTCGTCTTTTGGCATCTTCAAGAATCAAATCCGACTCCTTCCGAGCACTAGCCTTCATATCTTCAGCAGCCTGTTGAGCAAATATAAGGCTATTATTCATAGTTTCTTCTAGTTTATGATACCTATCTAATTCACCCTCCAACTTCCTAAGATTATCCTTCAAGGCTGCATTTTCACTGTATAAATTTTCATATTCCTGAGCAAGTTGTATTAGAAAATTCTTTACTTCATTCTGGTTAAATCCACGTAATGATTTATTAAACTGATGATTACGGATCTCCATTGCTGTAATCATAGGCTAACACCTCCTCCAACTTATATAAACCTGGTTTTATTTCTGGTTTCGGAAATATGGTACTGCGGTAAGTCCCCGGGGAAATAATTGCAATAACTCAACAAAATTATCTCTCTGCTGCCATACTCCTTTCTGAAGTTTTTCTATAGCATTGCAATATAATGTAACGGTTTTTATAACCTGAGTCAGGTTATAAAAATGCATATCTAAACGCAAATGCCTGATACCTGCAGCATACAATTTATTAAGAAATGGAAAGAGGCAAAGATCATAGGGATAGTAGATATAATTACGGCAGTTGCTGTCACTGCGGATATAATAATGTTGATCATGTTCATCAATAAGTGCAAAATCGCTTTTACAACAATAACCAGTACATTGTGCTAGTTCTTCTCCAGTAGCCGCCTGGGCTAAGCATAAATCAGTAACCATACCGTAAAGTGGTCCATGTACCATTAATTCAATTTGATGCTCCCATCTTAGCAAAGACTTAACTTTCTCAAAATTTGTCTCTGCCGAAGCAGTTATTCTCTTAATTCCTTGATTAGTAAAAAACCGAGCAGCAACTCCATTAATGATATTAAATCCCGGACCTGCACTTACAGTTAGTCCCTTATCCAAAGCAAGCTTCATACTACCAAATTCATTAACCATAATTTCTAGCCCAGGTTGGCTTTTAGCCCAATTAAGTAATTTTCTTACCGCTCCCATCTCACCAGCATTAACAATACGTGGTATCTCTATAATTAAATCAAGATTTTTCCCCTTAACCATCTCCAGGGCTTTTCTAATCTCCGTCATATCCCATCCTGCTTGATGTTGGCGGATATATTCGTACCCTAAAATAAAACCACTTACCCCGGTATTAATAATTGGCTCTAGCATATTACAATCAGCAACTTTAACCCTAATCTTTACCGGGGTATTATTGTTCAGTTCAGTATCATTTATGCTCAAATAATTTTCCGGCTTTAGCTTATCCACGACTCGAGCTGAGGAAGCAAAGAAGGGCTCCCGTTCCCCAGTCAACCCAATCGATTTTAAATCAATCCGTCCATATAAACCAGCTGTACTAAAGTCTCTTATTCTTTTATCATGGAGTTTCTGAGCATCAAACTGTGCTGATTCATACCCTTCCTGATCATAAATAATACGATCAAGTGCTTTTCGGTATATGTCTACTAAAAAGGCCAGGTAATCTCCATCTCGCATACGTCCCTCTATTTTAAATGAACTGATACCAGCTTTAATCATTGCTTTAAGATGTGAATAGAGACATAGATCTTTATGAGCCAGATAATAACTAGGCTCCTGGTTGGGGAATCCAGCTAGAGTATATTTCCAACGGCATGGTTTGATACATTGCCCACGGTTACCACTTTCACCAGTTATTAGACTACTAAGCAAACACTGACCAGTATGTGATATACAAAGATCTCCATGGATAAAATACTCCAGGTCTATAGAGCTGGCCTGATGTATTTGAGATATTTCCTCAAGTGTAAGGTTCTTGGAGAGTACAACCCTTTTTACCCCATTAGCGCCCAGAAATTTAAGAGCTTCAGCACTTCCAATTCCCATTTGCACACTGGCATGAAGCGGTACCCTTAATCCTAATTCCTGATGTAAGTTGATAATAGCTGTATCTTGGACAATAATAGCATCAACCTCAATATCCTCAAGATACTGAAGGTATTCTGTTACTTGAGCTATTTCTTCATCGTAATAAAGACTATTAATAGTAACATATAATCTCTTGTTATGTTGGTGTAGATAACTGACTGCCTCCCGTAATTCCATTTCAGAGAAGTTGTAATCTGGCCTAAGTAGTCGCATATTAAATTTCTTACCGCCCAAATAGACAGCATCGGCTCCGGCAGCGACGACCTTTTCCAGTGCCTTCCACTTACCTGCTGGAGCTAGGAGTTCAACATGATTGTATTCCATTTTATATACATTAACCTTTATTTTTTATTTTTTAATAGCACCATGCCCTAGGAATATACCCCAATAAAAAGCGCAGAGAAACAAGCGGAGATACAACTACCTATAATGTTTGCTTGGATATCTGTTATCTTTTAGCAAAGAGGAGGATTTTTTCTAAGCGTAATCAAGAATAAGATTCCAAATTATATTTAGATGGTAAAATAGTTTATTAATCAAAAGAATAAAAGTAGTAGTTGTATAACAATATAACGGGCCATTTCTACAGCCAAAACAGCTACAAAAGGAGAAAAATCTATACCTCCAGCAGATGGTATAATTTTACGGAAAGGCCTCATAACAGGCTCTGTTATATCATAGACAAATCTTATTATAGGTTGATAAGGGTTGTGAGGAATAAATGAAAGTAGACACCTGGCAATTATTAAATATACCAATACCTGTATGGCTATATTCACCAATCGGATTATTTGTTCTATTACCACTAGAATCCCCCCCTTATTCTTGAGATAATTCAATTGATCTAAGATAAGCCATTTCTACAGCATCAAAAAAGGCTTTACGTAATCCGTTATCCTCCAATTTTCTTATCCCTGCAATTGTAGTACCCCCTGGTGATGAAACATCCTGGCGTAAAATTGCAGGATGGTCGCCACTCTTCTCCAGCATTTGCAGACTACCTAACATAGTTTTAGAAACTAATTCTCGAGCTATGACAGCATCAAGTCCAATATTAATAGCAGCATTTACAAAAGCTTCAACTACTAAAAAAACATAAGCTGGTCCACTTCCAGAAACTGCAGTAACTGCGTCCATGTATTTTTCGTCTATTTTTATTGCTTTGCCTAAGCGATTAAATAAACCTATTACCATGTTGACTTCTCGTTCAGCCGCTTTACTGCCTGCTGCCACCGCTGCCATCCCTTCACCAACTAGACAGGGCGTGTTCGGCATAACTCTTACTACTGGAATTTTATCCTCAGTTATCTTTTCTAGTGTAGCAATCTTAATTCCTGCAGCAATTGATATTAACATCTGTCCTTCATGCCAGAAATCGCGGGCAGCTTCCAAAACTTCCTTTACTTGATGGGGTTTTACCGCAAGAATTATGATATTACATACCTGCACTATTTCTAATAAACTAGTTGATTTAGCACCATACAACTGGCTGAATTTATTTAATTTTTCCTCATCAATATCGTAAACTAGTATATCTGCAAAACCTGCTTTATCTGTTGTCAAACCCTTTACAATCGCATTAGCCATTTTACCACAGCCAATTATCCCCAGGTTTTGAGACATTAGTGCTCACCCCCGAAAGAGTTAAGAAAACCTGATTTTCTAGCTAAGGTATGATGGTCTTTTGATATTTCGACATTATTGGGAGCAAATACAAAAATATTTTTTCCCAGTTGCTGACTATTACCTTCCAGGGCATAGGTTGTCCCGCTAATAAAATCAATAATTCTTCTTGCTTCTTCGGGCTGAGTATTCTCAAAGTTTATTATTAGCTGTTTTCTGTTCTTAAGATGATCCGCCATCACCTGAACTTCATCGAAGCTATCAGGTTCACATACTACTACTTTCATGGTTTTATTGCTATGTATGCTTACAATATTAGCCGTTTGCTTATGACTCTCACTTAAGTTTTCCGACACAGTATATGGTTGTTCCTGTTCTGCTTCTTCATTTTCAAGCCCCAGCCATGACCACATTTTGTTTATTACCCCCATTATCGGTGACCTCCTTGGATTAAATTAATAATTGTTATATATCAAAAAGCCTAATGTACAAGCTTAAGCCTAATCGGAGTGAAAAATTGCGCTACCTATCCGGACAATATTAGCTCCTTCTTCGATAGCTACCTCATAATCCTGTGACATCCCCATTGATAAATATCTTAAGTCAACATTGGGATAACGGAATTTACTCATTGTTGCTTTAATTACTGCAAGTTGGCGAAAGATTGGACGGGCATCTTCACTATTAGATACCAACGGTGCCATAGTCATTAAGCCGTATATCCTTACAGATTTTAACTGGGCAATACTTTTTAAAAAATCCTTTACCTCATACGGATCTACCCCCGCTTTCTGTGTTTCCCCAGCAACATTTACCTGAAGTAAACATGGGACCTCGATACCCAGATATTGACCTCTTTTATCAAGCTCTTCAGCCAAATTCCAACGGTCAAGAGAGTGTATCAAGGCAACTTTGCCAACAACATCTTTAGCCTTATTAGTTTGTAGTCTTCCAATAAAATGCCATTTCACCTGGGGAAGCTGATCATATTTATGATTTAGTTCCTGTACTCGATTTTCACCAAAATCATTAACACCAAGTTTATGAACTTGACGAACGATATCAATATTTACGGTCTTACTCACTGCAACCAGTTTAATATCGCTTAGGTTACAACCACATTTGCTAGCAGCAATGCTAATACGTCTTTTTACTAGATCTACGCTATTATTTATCTCCATCTTTTTACCATAACCCTATGATCCTATGATATTAGGTATCCTTTCTTTATTCTCTCTAAACTATTTGATAACCTCTTTTTATAATAGTGGTATTTTTATTATTCTGCCAGAAAACTAACCCCAAATGTAGAACCTTGACCAACTTTACTCTCTACAAATACTTCTCCTCCGTGTGACTCTACTATATGTTTTACAATAGCCAGACCTAAACCAGTGCCACCTTGATGCCTTGACCGTGCTTTATCAACTCGATAAAAACGTTCAAATACTCTGGGCAGGCTTTCAGGAGGAATTCCAGCACCACTATCGGCAAAGGTAACTACAATGCGACTATCCTGTTTGCGACATCGAATTATAATTTTACCCTCTTGTGGTGCAAATTTAATAGCATTATCCAGCAGATTAATCAAAACTTGATTAAGCAAATCTTCATCAACTAATACCCTTGCTAAGTCAGGCTTATATATGAATTCAACATGTAGTGCTTTCTCGCTAATCTGCGGTCCCAAGATATTCATGACATTACAGATAGCATGAACCAAACAAACCGATTTTAGGTTAATTATTCGC
Organism: Syntrophomonadaceae bacterium; assembly: GCA_050943255.1. Classification (GTDB taxonomy): domain Bacteria; phylum Bacillota; class Syntrophomonadia; order Syntrophomonadales; family Syntrophomonadaceae; genus UBA4844. The sequence continues at coordinate 749 of JBMNOV010000041.1, read as the reverse complement.
TCCTTTGATTCTATAGAAGATAAGCTAAGTAAATCCTCAATTAAGCGGCTCAGGCGCTCAGCTTCAGCATCAATAATTAGCAAAAAACGGCGACAGATATCATAATTTTCCATAGCTCCATCCAGCAAGGTTTCAACAAATCCTTTAATAGATGTGAGAGGGGTACGTAATTCATGAGAAACGTTAGCAGCAAATTCTGACCTCATCTGACCAAAATTCCTGATATCAGTAACATCTCGAAATATAGCTACTGCTCCCTTATTTTCCCCGGCTTCATTTTTTATGGGCTTAATACGCACCTGTAGGATCTGGGTTCCTGGTTCTATTATTATTTCAGTAAATACCTCATTCCCCCGAATTAAGACTTCCTCAACCATCTTGTATATCTCTTCATTACGTATATCTGCTAAAGTTATGCCCTCTAAGTCTTTAGAATGAACAAAAAAAAGATCCCTTGCAGTCTTATTAGCCATAGTTATATAACCTTTTTGGTCGAAAATTATTACCCCTTCCATAAGACTAGCCAAGATAGTATTTATGTACTTATCGTCTTGTGCCCCTGCCAAATTATCCACCTTCTAAGAAATTTGTCTCTCGATTAAACGGTATCCTACTCCTCGTACTGTTTCAATATAAACAGGATAACTAAAATCGTCCTTAAGCTTCTGTCTCAAATGTCTAATATGTACATCAACCGTACGGGTATCTCCTAAAAATTCATAACCCCATACAATCTCCAGTAATGCTTC
>JBMNOV010000134.1:0-2909 GCA_050943255.1 Syntrophomonadaceae bacterium | reverse complement strand
AGACAGACCTTTTACCGCAATTTCCTTGATAAATATGATCTTATCAACTGGTACTTCGACAAGCTTCTTGCAAGATCCTTTGATCAGATGGGGAAAGGCCGGACAATTACAGAGAGTCTGATTTTGAAATTTAACTATATCCGTGAGGAACGTCATTTTTTTACAGAAGCCTTCCGAAATGATGACCAGAACAATCTGCGCGAGCATGATTTTGATATGATTTTTGCCTTCTACAGAAATCTCATCAAAGAGAAAACCGGAGCGTTTCCTACACCCGAGATGAATGAAATCCTGGAAATGTACTGCTGGGCGCAAATTTACCGCACCGTAAAGTGGGTCCTCGGTGGCATGAAGATGAGTTCAAAAGAACTTGCGCAGGTGATGGTCAATGCCATGCCACAGCCGATCGAGAAGCTTTTCCGGGAATTAAATATCCTGGAATAGTTACACATCCGGTAAAGTGTAACTTACATTTCCTCCTTCGGTATGTTATTTTATTAACAGTTGATTTGAGAATAAAATTCCCTAAGGAGGATAAAACATATGGCTAACAGAATTTCGTTAAACGGCACTTCATATCATGGAGCTGGCGCAATCAAGGAAATCGTTCCTGAGATGAAGGCAAGAGGCTTTAAAAAAGCTTTTGTAGCATCGGATCCGGATCTTGTTAAATTTGGAGTTACTGCCAAGGTAACAGATCTTCTGGATGCTGCACAGGTTCCGTTTACATTATATTCTGATATCAAACCAAATCCTACAATCGCTAATGTACAGCACGGAGTAGAAGCATTCAAAGCATCCGGAGCTGACTGCATTATTGCAATCGGCGGCGGATCATCCATGGATACCTCCAAGGCAATCGGCATCATTATTACCAATCCGGAATTTGCTGATGTAAGAAGCCTGGAAGGTGTTGCTCCAACTAAGAACCCATGTGTACCGATCATTGCTGTACCGACAACTGCAGGAACCGCTGCAGAGGTTACCATTAACTATGTTATTACAGATGTTGAGAAAGAACGGAAATTCGTCTGCGTAGATACACATGACATGCCGATCATTGCCGTAGTAGATCCGGAGATGATGTCTTCGATGCCTAAGGGACTTACCGCCTGCACAGGTATGGATGCCCTGACACATGCCATTGAGGGATATACCACCAAGGGTGCATGGGAAATGACCGATATGTTCCACATTGAAGCCATCAGACTTATCGCGGAGAACCTGCGGGATGCCGTTGCCAATACCAAGAAGGGCCGTGAAGGTATGGCACTTGGTCAGTATATTGCCGGTATGGGATTCTCCAATGTAGGACTTGGTATTGATCACTCCATGGCACATACGCTGTCTGCACATTACGACACACCTCATGGTATGGCTTGCGCTATGTTCCTGCCGATCACAATGGAGTTTAACCGTGACTATACAGGCACAAAGTACAGAGAAATCGCAAGAGCTATGGGCGTGAAGGGCGTAGATGAAATGACGCAGGAGGAGTATCGCGATGCAGCGATTGCCGCTGTTAAGCAGCTCTCCAAGGATGTCGGAATTCCTGAGAAAAATGACCGTATCCGCGAGGAAGACCTTGACCAGCTCGCTACAGATGCTTTGAATGATGCCTGCTATCCGGGAAATCCGCGTGAGGCTACAAAGGAACAGGTTATTGAGATGTTCCGTCAGCTGATGTAAGACTGATGTAATTTACAAATACATTTGCAAAAACAGTAGAATTACAATATTTCGCAGCATTTCGCAATCAAAAAGAATTAAAGCAAAAATTCAAATGAAATAAAACATTTTAAAATGCTTCTCCATCATGGGGCTGCCGTTGGCGCTGAAAGGTGCTTATGCGGCAGCCCCATAAATTTTTTATAGCTTATCATTTCCCTGTCACTCATATTACGAGCTGCTTCAAACTGCCAGAAGTTCTTATTCTACGCTATACACCGCTGATCGTAGATAGCCCAGGGATAGTCCAGGTATCTTTTTATCTGCTTCCTTCTGAAAGAAAGACATGGTATAATCTTATTATTAACAAAAGCGATAAGGAAGCGATAGTCTCTTAACATCAAAGGTGCATGGCATATGGACGAAATTAAAAGATTCCTTCTGTACGGAGGATTGACGAGAGCAGAGTTTGAGAGCATTCAGACGGACCTCAACAAGGATCGAAGAAAGATGCTTCTCATTTTAAGCTGCGTTTTCAGCATTACCTTTTGTATCAATACCATTGTCAATGTACTGACCGGAGCCTTTGATACGCTGCAATGGACCAACCATGTATATCTTGGGACGGCAATACTTTATCTTCTGATCTTCGTTGCCGCCCTGCGGATTTCCAATAAGGATATCAATCAAATACTGCCGCTGCTTCGCCTGACCGTGCTTACGTTTCTGATCGTTTCCATTGTGCTTTCCGTAAACAGTCCGGATTCACTTGCCTCCACCACCCACTCTACACTTGTCCTTGCCGCTTTTCTCTGCCTGGATGCGCCCTGGTGGCTTTATCTGGAAACCATCGGGATTCTGATTCTGGGCACTGCTTATGACATCACCTTCCGTACTCCGGAAATGCTCATGACAGATTTCTGGGATGGAATACTGTATGCCATGATCGCGCTTGTCATGGGCGGCTGGTACACGCGGATCCGTTTTCAGGGATATCTGGATCATAAGAAGCTGCAGGAGTCTCTGGACATGGATGGTTTAACCGGCGTGGGCAGCCGGAGCCTCTATTACCGCAGGCTGAAAGAGCTGGATGGGGAAAGCGGAAGAAAGAGAGCCAGTATTTTTATTGATGTCAACGGACTGCATGAATTAAATGAGAAAGTCTTTTAATCCCCCATCTGAGATGGGGAGAATGGAATAAGCAGTAGCGTTGCTTAGAGTACTAAAATAAAAACCTCCAT
>JBMNOV010000132.1:0-2983 GCA_050943255.1 Syntrophomonadaceae bacterium | reverse complement strand
ATCATCGTCACAAATAACTGATTGCTTATCTGCTGACCAACCAAAGCCCATACCCCAAAGCCTGTGTAGGCCATATATATCCCTACTGTGCCGGATATCAATATGGCACCTGTACTGCTGAAAAACAATTTCTTAAACTGTAAATTTCTTGCAACAACCGCATTCTGGATTGAATTAAATGCACCAAAGAATAAGGTGATGGACAGTACTCTAAATACCGATGTAATCTGAGGTTCTTCATAAAATGTAGCGATATATGGTGCAGCAAAGAACAGGATTATATAGATTAAAAATGCTATGAATAAGCTCAAATAAAATACGGATGAAAAATCTGCCTCATCTGTATCTTTCTTTTGAATAAGAGCTGTATTCAATCCGCTCTGGACGAATACACCAGCAATTGAAGTAAATATTACTACCAATGCAATAATGCCGTAATCTTCGGGCAAAAGTAGTCGCGCAAGCACAATTGATACAATTAAAGACGCCCCTTGAGTTCCGCCACGCTCCATGAGTTTCCAGAAGAGAGAGGCAAGAACTTGAGCTTTTCTAATTTCCTCACTCATAATTAGTTATACCTAATTATTTTTATTTTTATCTTGCGGATTTCATACTTAATCTTTGGTATAATTTTTATTAATATGTTATAAATTTTGATAAATTTTATAGCCAGATTGCTTACTGTTTTACTAGCATCCCTGTTTTTACAATTAAGAATTGACATTATATTATTGGTTTCGCCATCCTTTGCATATGTTTCATATGATTTCCTACTTAATTCTAGATATTCCTCCTGATTCATCATTATTACTTCTTCTATGAATTTTTGTATTGGAACACCAGGTACATCTGCTGTTATTTTTCCTCTTGATTCAGGCAAATATCCATACCCTTCACACACTTCTGAATAATGTCTTACAGGTATAGATATTAGTCCGGTCAGTGCACCATCAGCAATTGTTCCCGCTACCCCTATATTTAAGTGTGCATTTTTAAAATATTTTTGAAGATCATCATATGGTACTTTTCCTATCAGGTTTATATCTTTTTTAGCATTGGGTGATAACCGATCAATTTGCTCTATTACTTTGATTTCGTCTTTCCCGTAACCTATTATTGTAAGTTTAAGATGACTGTATTTTTCTTTTAACTCACCATATACCTTTATCAGACCCAATATGTACCCTTTATGCGGAAAATCAAATCTTCCGACAGTTATTATATTAAATTCATTACGGATACTTCTCTTCAGAGCTAGATTGTAATCGTAAGGTCGAACTTCTCTGGTTAAACCTGAAATTTTTCCTTTTTCGTTTGTAACTTTATAACCATATCTACGCTCATAAGCCTCTAAATGTGATCTATTGAGATAATATATGTTGTCGTTTTCTTCCATATGCTTAATTATTTTACGAATAATCTTGTAGACTAAGGGCCTTAAAGGCCAAATTACTTGTTCCTCTATGAAATAATGATTACCCTTAAAATGTGGCACCCAATAGAAACTATCAATTCTAATACTACTGTACTCTTTTTTTATTGTCTCAATTCGCAAAAAGTCAAAAGGCTCAAAGGATAATGCAATAACTTCTTCATTTTTATTAAAATTAATATTTGCATGCTTAATCCAATTAAAACCCCGAGTATTTATTTCAATTATTTCAACATATCCATCTAAAAGGTCATCTTTAAAGCTATCATCAATATATCTATCAGCAGGAGTAAGCCATAAAACTCTGTTTCCTTTCTCTTTTAGTTGTCTGATAAGTCTAATTAAGTATGTTTCGATGCCACCAATATCCATGTTTTTGTATAAAAACATAAATGTCTTGCTCTTAGTTTTCATCTCTTCTCCTCTAGAATTTAATAAAATTGTAAGTATTACTGTTTTCACGCCAACTTAATGACTAATATATTACTATAGTTATTAAACTAAATTAGAACCAACTTGATTATTTTTTTATATTAATAATCAGAATTGAGAAGCATTCCTAGTGTACTAACGAACCTCCGCCATAAAAAAGTTTACTTGCCAAAACAAAATCATGTAATAACTTGAGCATAAATTTAAAATCAATACCATAAGGGAACATCAAGGTGGAACATCAAGCTGTTCGGTCAAAAATACACTGAACCATTGCCCTTTACATATTGCCTGACTAAATAGTAAAGTCTTATATACTCCCTAAATTTATTATTCATATCAAATTCTGTACTCGCTCAAGGCAGGCTTCTTTTGAATACGGTTTTTCTTCGCAAATACGTATTATTTCTCTTTCTATAGTATCGATATCATCACAGTCAACAACAGACCCGGTGTTTTCGTCTATTATTTCAGGGCTTCCACCCGTAGGAAATGACAAGACAAGTGTAATACGGGCAATAGCCTCCATAGACTGTTGGATAATTCTCCTCCAACATCCTGCACCGCTAGATTTAGCATAATAAATAGTTTATCAAATAGTAAGAGAGGTACTAAAATAATTCCTTGTTTTTTCTACAATACTGTCCCTTAAATTTTATCACTCAAAATATTGTCATAAGCAGATATCACTTCTGATACAACAATCTCTGGGGAACATTTCTTGCGTATACTAACTTTTGCATTTTGCGATATCCCAATTGCGACATCTCTACTTGAAAACAAGCAATCAATATAATGGGTGAGCATGTATGGTGAATTAAAAGGGTATAATAACCCATCCACCTTATGGGTTATTATATCAGATACACCTCCCACATCAGAAGCAATAACAGGAAGTCCTATAAGCATAGCTTCACAGACAGAATTTGGGGAATTTTCGCAGGCTGAAGCCGATACAAATACAGCTGATTTGGCCATCTCTTTAGCCATAGTAGTCGCATCTAACACGCCTAGAAAAATAACTTTTCCAGCCAATCCACTTTTTTCTATAAGCTTACGCAGATACCGCCAATAAAATTTATCACCAAATTTTCTATTCTTGTAGCTATATATATCTTC
>JBMNOV010000130.1:0-3054 GCA_050943255.1 Syntrophomonadaceae bacterium | reverse complement strand
ATTAAGTATAATATTACATGAATGTTTTTAATGAAGAGGAGATGTACCGGGGATTGGAATATATTTTGTATTGTGACGAATCTGACAGAGAAGGCAAGTTTTTTAGCAACTTCTATGGTGCTGCTCTTGTACGTTCTACTGATATTAACCAAGTTGAAAAAGAATTAAATGACTTAAAAAGTGAACTTAATCTTAATGCAGAAATTAAGTGGTCAAAAGTCCCTTCACATGAAGCTTATTTCAAACGCTATTGCAGAGTTATTGATAAGTTTTTTGAATTTGTTAAAAAGGATCTAATTAAGGTAAGAATAATGTTTAAACAGAATAGGTATGTGCCTATAAACCTCACCAAAGAACAGAAGGATCACGAGTTTTTGATTCTTTATTACGAATTTCTAAAACATTGTTTTGGATTAAAATATTCAGACGAAGCGCAAGGCGGAGTCATAAAGCTTAAGTTTTATTTTGATGACTTACCCATACCAAGAATTGATGCTGATAGTTTTAAGGATTTTATTTATAAGCTTGGTACGACTAAGGCCTACGGCGATTCTTTTCTAATACTCAGAGAAAACATGGCAGAAGTTAACTCTAAAAATCATGTTATTCTTCAGTGCCTAGATATTGTATTAGGCAGTATGTGCTTTAGGCTAAATGATAAACATAGAGAAAAACCACAGGGTAAATACAGACGAAGTAAAGGAACAATTTATAAGGAAAAAATGTATAAGCATATTCTTAAGCACATTCGAGATATTCATCCAAATTTCAATATAGGAGTTAGTACAGGGAGAAAAGAGCCTTGTGATAGCTGGAGATATTCATACAGCCATTGGCGATTTGTTCCTTCAAATCATACTATAGATTTTAGTGCCACTAAAAAACATAAAAAATAAGGCCCCACATCTCCTAGGTAATATTACCGGACTCGAAAATTGATCCCGAGCGTTCGGAGAGAGCAGAGCCTCTATTGACTAGTATATTACTTTTTCAACTATATAATACTATGTAAGCTGCTAAAAGTAAAGTTTTTGATATATTTTACCCTCACCGAATTATAAAGCCCTCCACTCATACTTAAGCTAATGGTTAGCAGCTTCATATCCCCATTGTGGATTTTCACCACTCGGTTGATTGCCATACATGGCTAATAATATAAAATTGATTCAGATTTTTAACTATTCTGGATCTGCGTAAGCATCTATAATAATATCCTCTTCAGCTTTGTTTCCAGCCAAATCATAAACCCTACCGCTAGGTATTACAAAATCACTGTTAATAATCGCATCTTGGGAACTGTTATTCCGAGTCTCAACTGATATATGGCCCTCACCTATTATCATTTCTAGATCCGAAGGATTTATCCCTGATATCCAGTTTCCGCCACTGCTTGTATTGCTTTTTATTATTTCAAAAATTTCATACCACGACATGGTAGCCAAAGGCCCGTCTACTGCTGTCAAAGTGACACTGCCTTTAGCCGGAATTAGGTTTTGCTGGGAAATCAGAATTGCCGTCGGCGGAAAGGTATCGATGGCAATATTATTGACATGTCCTAAGGAACCGGGCTCTCCGGGCTCAGGTAAGAGTAAATCTACAGGGGTATTACCCTTATAAATCTCAATTTTAGCACCATTTAGCTGAAGAGCGTTAGAACCTGTGTAATCTAAATCAGAAGTTAGATCACCGAATTGGGGCATATACTTGAATTGCAATATATTCGAGTTTATACCGGTAAGATTTTGACATACAGCGACTCTGCCGTCCTGCCCGGTCGCCAAAGATAGTGTAATTTTGTTAGGATTATTTAATAATAACTGATGAACATTAAATTCAACCCCAATCCAGATTTCTTTTCCGATCTTGTATGGGTCAGATCTGTCATATAACGAATAGACGGCCACAACTGAACCCTCTTTATAGGAATCAACTGTAAGATCCTGAGTCGCATGATTTCCAGCCTTATCGATAATTATCGAATTAGGAAACACAAAGTCCTCAATAATCAAGGCTTTTTTGCTGAGGTTCGTATTTTTCAGCAGAGCGCTTGTTCCGTCCTCAGCAATGGTTAAAGTTAAGTATCCAGCAGAAACACCGCTTAGCCAATTTTCGCCGGCCCCGGTATTGTCTTTAATTATCTGGAAAATAGCCTCCCAGGATTCCGGACTAAGGGGACCTCCCTCTACTGTCAGAGTTAAGCTACATTCGGGATGGATAACATTCTGATTGGAAATATACAAAGCGCTCGGGGCGATAGTATCTATTATAATATCCCGGTTATAGCTAAGAGAACCAGGCCGGCCCGGTTCAGGTAAGGTAAGGTCCACCGCGACGCCTGTGTCGCTGCTTAGGATTGTGCCCCCATTCAAATCCAGCGCATCCGCTGCCAAATAATTCAAATCATCACTGTTATCTCCCGGCTGAACAGTATAGTTAAAAATCAGTGTGGGACTACCGGAACCACTGCTATAAACTGCCGCGCCAGGGTTTGCTCCGGTTGCCAGTTTTAAAACCGGCTCTCCGGTAACCTCAACATCGCCACTAAAAGTAAGGCTAAGCTCAAGCAAATCCCCGGCTTTATAATAACCATTATCGGTAATTGAGGTCACTTCAAGCACCTCAACCGGAGCGGGCTTTATCGGTTCCCCGGGCTCTCCAGGTTCTTCGGGCTCTGTCGGTTCTCTAGGTTCTTCGGGTCCTTCAGATTCTCCGGGGTCTGTTGGCTCGGGTGGTTGCGGTCGTTCTGCTGGGGATTTATTCTTCTTTCCCGGAGCACTATAGGCATAAGCCGCTGATGACGGCAGTAATTGGTTAAACTGGCTAATAATCTTTGTCGCCTCGTCTACTGAACAGCCGATAGAAATAATTTCACTGGTCGTTAGGACTTTGGTTTTAAGACAATCTAGCAATACCGATGGTATTGAGCCATTTGTCAGAATGACTGGATAGCCGAAGTGTGCTGCCTGACTGGCAATTTCCCATTCGACAAGCTCTGAATTCTGTGAATCTTTATCAGTTTTTACAGCGTAAATGCGGCTAAAATCTAGTAGCCGT
>JBMNOV010000129.1:0-3061 GCA_050943255.1 Syntrophomonadaceae bacterium | reverse complement strand
CTGTCCCCCATATGATGCCGAAAACCGATGATATTATGATTATGTATAAGATGTCAGCCGGAGATAACCATAAAAAAAGAGCCATTATCAGCTTTACATCACCGCCGCCCATTCCTCCAGTTATTGCGGCCAAGATAAATGTTACAGTGCCTGCTGCAAGCGTAAAGAATATGTTTACCCAGTTTTGCTGGTATATCTGCAGCATAAGCCCTGCTACAATCAATGGAATGGTTATCGCATTCGGTATTATATACTTTTTATAGTCAATAACACCACATGCTATAACTGCCAATACGAACATCAGATCAACGGTAAATTTAAAAATTTATAACAGCCTCCTTCACAAAATGCATTCATACAATAAAGTTGCAACGAATCCCGCAGCTATAAAAAACGCCCCCGGCACGCTATTCAGGGACTCCGTATAACCATAAAGCATTTCCTGCATTATTTTGGACAATACTGTCCGATATCCTAACTTTCTTAACAATGCTATGCAATTGTATATAAGTAGAAACAAAAGCGTAAAAAACAAAAAATACGGGCTTGTTTTACCAAGCCACGCTCCGCATCCTATGATTAGTTTTATATCACCTCCACCTAGCTGAAATACCTTACTTAAAAAACTCAAAAGGACAACCAGGATTAAAATCCCCATAAACGCTTCTTTTAAGCTGCCGAATATCGCCTGCATGATTAAGCCCGATACAAACATAGTGTAAGTTACCTCATTAGGGATTCTTTGCTCTTTATAGTCGTAAAAACATGCAGGCGCTAATAATATCAACGGAACCAACATACATACCTCCTACAATTGCCCCTTTTCTTCAATTTCTGGGTTTTCTTCTAACATAAACTCTGCTCCGCCTCTTAAATTGAGGTCATACTCTCCTGCAAATGGAATATAAAAGCCATCTCTTGCTCTTACGTTTACTATTCTCTTTTTACCATCGCTTGAGATGCTTATATCAACAGTATCTGAGTCAATACCTGCAAGTGACAATTCTGCCTTAACCCTATTTCTGGCCCTAGATGAATTGTTAGTTATCGAATACTCTCTTGCACCTTCCTTGGCAGCGATTTTTAATGCGGTCTTTACCCTCATAAACTGGGTAAAGTATATATAGCCAGTTGCAAGCATAGTAACGATAATAAACATTACCGCCACTTCAACAATCACAGATCCTCTATTGTTTTTTAACAGCTTAAACATTTTATAGGTTGCCGACCTCCTTCACTTAATGCTCCTGAACACAGCACCCCCTTGTATTTGAATATCGCTTTTCCCAATTAGCGGTATATAAATAGGATAATCTATCGTTACCTTCACCCTTCTTTCCCGTCCCGCCGATTCTGTGGTTACCTTCGCTGATGATGGTTCTATACCGCCTATGCTCAACTCATCTTTTGCTTTTCTTGCTGCTTTTGAAGCATTATCAGTTATCGCGTATTCCCTTGCTCCCTCTCTTGCTGCAGTTTGCGCAACGCTATATACCGTTACTGCATTTATTAAAAACATAAAACCTGTAACCATAATGATTAATATTAAAAGCATAACTGCCGTTTCTAATGTAGCCGAACCTTTGTTGCATCCTAGCTTCAATTCCACACCCCCCGCGGTATATTGCGTAGGTTTACTCTTGATTCTGATTCTATCTGTACAACCATTCTATCTCTACCAAAGACACCTCCAAGAGGTGCTGGAACCTCTACCCGCGCTTTGCCAACTATACGAATCCATCGCGGAAAGTTTTCTTGGTACGTCCGACTTACACCTTCTGTATTAGGCCTGTAATACTTGACTTGTAATATATTCGTTTCTTCGACAATTTTTATGTCCAATGATATTACGTTATAATTTTTAACGTTCGATATGTGTAGGTTTTTGTGAAGGTATTCTTCTGCTATTTCCCTGGCTTTACTCTTGTTGATAGTGATGTAGTCTTCATTCGAACTTGTAGTCTTTACCCAATAGGACTCTTTTCTAATCAAATTCCCTTCGGAATCGTAATACTTTCTAGTCTTTCTTTTTTCGCCATAATGAGTAGGGCTGCTTGTTTTATTTGCCATAGATGCCGCTGAAAGCACAGCCGAATCCAAAGCATCTCTTACCCTTGTCCTTGACAAATAGGCTGCCGAAAGACCGAACTGATAAGCAGTTACTCCAATAAGCAGAAGCATGATCACTGCGATAAACGGCAATAATTGGCCTTTTTCGGATTTAATAAGCTTTTTTATATTGCATTTAATGCTGACCCCGTTACAGAAAACTTATAAAACTTTATAAAGTTTACATTAAACTTTATAAAGTTTATGTTTCCTTCCTTGTTCATCGTGTCCAGTTTCGGATATTCCTACTCCTGTTTGTTTGACACTCCAAAGGCTTAAATTCCCCACTAACGTATGGGTACATATCAATAGATGCTTTATGTGCTATGCTATTGATTTTCCATAATTCTTTAAGTTTATACTTGCGTTTAAATCCCTGTCTATCTCAAATCCGCATTGATTGCATTTGTATTTCCGCTCTGACAGGGATAATTGCTCTTTTATGCTCCCACATCTGCTACAAGTTTTTGATGAAGGATAAAACCTATCCGCAAGTATGAACCTGATACTGTTCCACTGGCATTTATACTCCATCTGCCTTATGAATTCCCTGAACATCTGCTCCTGTACTGCTTTGGCCAGTCTCCTGTTTTGCAGTATCCCTTTGGTGTTCAGGTCTTCCATCACCACATACTCTGGCTTGGTTTTCACCAGAGAGGTGGTTATTTGATGGATATAGTCATGCCGTATGTTTTTAAGCCTTCGGTGGGTTTTTAGAACAAGGAATTCTAACTTCTTTATATTGTTAGTTTTTCTATAACGGAATTCACCTCCTTCTATTTGAATTTTGTTTAACTCATATTTTTTAGATAACTTACGCTGTAGTCTTTTAAGTCTTTTTTCTAACTTCTTAGCTTTGCTTGATTTGTTTATATTCTCGAACTTTTGTCCTGTGCTAACTACTGCTAAATCCTTTACTCCTAAGTCTATTCCAATACCTTCGGTATAATTT
>JBMNOV010000040.1:0-17366 GCA_050943255.1 Syntrophomonadaceae bacterium | reverse complement strand
GACTCTGATATTGAAGTGTTAGAAAAGGATAGTGAAAAAATAACTCAAATTGTATGTTCGGGTTTGCGTAGTGGTGACATCGCTTTACGGATTAAATATGCAGGATACCCAACTGACCGTCTAATTATTGAATCAAGTCTTAAAGAAGGTATAAAATATATTACTAATCTCAAAAGCGAAACAACCTATGTGTTAAGTACCTATACTGCTTTATTTGAATGCCGCAAGATACTATTGGATCTACAAAAGCAATCCCAAACTACTACAGCTGGAAGAGTTTCAGTACGGGGATAGTTGAAAAATTGGGAGGATATTAAGTGGTCACATTTTCCATAGCTCATATGTACCCTGCCCTGATGAACCTTTACGGAGATCGGGGTAACCTTATATGCCTAGTCAAACGTATACAATGGTACGGGTACCGGTGTATCATTAAGGATTTTTCAATTGGCAGTAATCTAGATTACGATAATATAGATATGATTTTTATGGGAGGTGGTTCTGACCGGGAACAAGGGCTGGTTTATCACGATTTGCTCAGTAAAGCTAAACGTTTACAATTAGAGATTGAAAATGGACTGCCGGTATTATGCATTTGCGGGGCTTATCAATTGTTAGGCAAATCTTATATTGGATCAAACGGAAATATTATGAAAGGCTTAGGTTTTTTTGATTTTTATACCCAAGGATCTAAAGATAGACTTATAGGTGATATAGTATTAAATAGCAATATTACTGGTGAAAACCGTAGTATAGTAGGTTTTGAGAATCATGGCGGTCGGACTTATTTCCGAGATAAACACATCCAACCATTTGGTCAGGTAGTTAAAGGATATGGCAATAATGGAAAAGACGGCAGTGAAGGTCTTAGATATAATAACCTTGTTGGTACCTACCTACATGGCCCCCTCCTACCTAAAAATCCGCATATTGCAGACTTTTTTATACATAACATGGCAAAACGTAAAGGGATCAATATTAGCATCAGCCTGGATGACGCGGTTGAACGTTTTGCCCATAAACAGGTAAAGGACCGAATTCTTAAACAGCAAAAGTAGGCTGTTGTCTTTTTTTTCAAATGTTAGGTATATATAGTATCCGGATGGGCAAATTACTAGATATTACGGGTTAAAGGAGTGTTAGCAATAAAAGCGGATACTATATTAGACAAGGCTACTTTTCCCGTTGGAAAAGTAAAAAAACGTTTACAGCAAGTTTTATTTTATGGAGATTCTGAAGTTGATCTAATATTAAACTATATGTTAGAAAACAGTGGGAAAATGCTACGTCCGCAAATGGTCTATCTGAGTGGATCATTACATCCCAACGACAATAGCGACAGCCTTATAGATATTGCTGTAGCGGTAGAATTAATTCACATGGCATCACTTGTACATGATGATATAATCGATCACTCTGAAATACGGCGGGGGAGGCCCAGTATAAACCAGCGTTGGGGTAATCAAGTTAGCGTTTTAACGGGTGACTTTCTTTTTGCAACTGCCTTTAATCTTATCAGTCAATGCCAGCAGCCTCGGGTAATGGATAATTTAACCAATACCATAAAAGTAATGTGCTTTGGTGAGATCAAACAGATGAATTTGTTATATAACCTTAACCAAAGTGAAAGTGATTACTTTGATAGAATCTATTGCAAAACAGGTTGCCTTTTTGCTTCCAGTTGCAAGGTGGGAGCAATATTAAGCCGGGCTTCCGAAAACGAAATAGAAAAAATAGAGAAGGTTGGATTGTATTTCGGGTATGCATATCAAATAATTGATGATGTGTTAGACTTTGTATCCGATACAATTCTTCTAGGCAAGCCTGTAGCAAATGATTTAAACCAGGGTAATATAACCTTGCCTGTTATCCTGGCATTGAAAGACAATAAATATGCTAAACAGATAAAAGATCAATGGCCCAATGGTTTACACAACCCGCAAAAGCTTAAACAAATACAGAATATTATAAAGGCCAGCGGTAGTTTGGAAGAATCAGTGCGCTTGTCCCGTTACTATATGAATTTAAGCTTAAATGTTCTGAAACAATTACCAAATAGCCCTGTATTAGATGAGATAAGATATCTTATTAATTATCTTTTAAATGATTATTATAAAAAGCTTAATACTGCTAATAACAACGAGAAACTGGTATTATCAGCGGAGTAAATAAGGAGGTTAGCCTAGGATGGAGACTCCTTACAGACTTGAATTATTTAATAATATGTCTAAAATCTTACCAGCCCATTGCCGAACACGCTCACGTATTCTGTTTAGCTATATCGTTTTAACGCTGCCCTGGGTAAAAAAAATACTGCGTTATTGGGAAACTGAAGCATTAATGTGCAGTGACCCTCATTTAAAAAAACAAGCATTAGCCAGCCTGCACCAAAAAGCTTTTCATTGCTATGGAGGAGCAGTATATGCAGTTGGTTGCGGACATTTAGGGAATACTACTTTAAGGCTAATCGTTGCCTATCAGACTATTTGTGATTATCTCGATAATCTTTGTGACCGTGCTGGAAGTACTGATGGGAAAGCCTTTGCCAAGCTTCACCATAGTCTTATTGATGCATTGACTCCGGGGAATGATATTGGGGATTACTATGCTTATTACCCTTACTGCAATGATAGCGGATACCTGGTTAAATTGGTGAATGAGTGTCGTTCATGTGTTCGGCTATTACCTGCATACGATACGGTGTATTCAGATGTAACAAAATTAGCTTGGTGGTATATTGAACTACAGGTAAAAAAGCATCTTGCTCTTGATTCACGTGAACAGATTTTGCGCGATTGGGTAGAGAAAAAGCTGGTCGATTACCCTGAAATTCGGTGGCAGGAATTTGCAGCTGCCAGTGGATCAACCCTTGCTATTTTTGCCCTTTTCGCTCTTGCTGCTAATGGAAGTATAAACGAAGAAGAACGGGAAAATATTATAAAAACTTATTTTCCCTGGATTTGCGGACTGCATATTTTACTCGATTACTACATTGACCAAGAAGAAGACTCCCAGGGAGGTGACCTTAACTTTACTTTTTACTATTCCAGTCAGGATGAGATTATAGAACGTCTAAGCTACTTCATAAAACAGGCTCGCGATAGGGTTTTACTTATTCCTTCATGTGTATTTGACAATATTGTTGTTGAAGGACTTCTGGCAATGTACTTATCTGATAAAAAAGTACATAAACAGGGCTTAAGCAATCAAGCTGATACATTATTAAAATTAGCTGAACCAGGTGCTCGGCAATTATATTGGCTTTGCCGATTGGTAAGAAAGACCTTGAAGTTTAACTAAAAACATCGTTAAAGAACCTGTGATCCTGCCCTAATAACTGGTATTTACCCCCTCTGCACATATTATTGCAATCCTCCTATAAACAACCTATAATATTAAATGTGATTCGAACGGATATAGATCGGTTTTCTTGTGCTGTTTTGGTAAACTAGGCGACTTGCGTGGTTTAACCTGAGAGAAAATTGAGCGTTACGTAACAGATTAGAACCACTAAAAGATTAAGAACTGGGAGTTTTGAAGCATTTATATTGCTCAAAAATGGATACTGCTAAAAAGGGGAGGGGATTTTTCGTGGAATGCTGTTGTCAGGATGACCTGGCAAGGAATTTTGTTAATGCTGAGGTTGATTTAAGTCTAATTGATGATGTCCTTAACCAATATAAGGATCAAGCTGGCAGCTTGGTTACCGTTTTGCAAAAAACGCAGGATATTTACGGTTATCTTCCTTTGCCAGCTTTGCGTTACATTGCTAACCAGATGCAGATTAAACCGGCTCGAGTATATGGAGTAGCAACATTTTATGCCCAGTTTCGTCTCACGCCAATAGGGAAATATCTTGTATTGCTTTGTCAAGGTACTGCATGTCATGTCAATGGTTCCGAAAGGATTGAGACTGCCATCTGCCAGGAGCTTAATATCAAACCTGAAGAAACTACTGCTGACGGGTTGTTTACTTTAAGCAATGTTGCCTGTTTGGGTTGTTGCAGCCTGGCGCCGGTAATGATGATTAACGGGCAGGCTTATGGCCCGCTTACTCCTGACCGGGCTATAAAGATAATAAAGGATATAAAGGCTCATGAGCAGGAAACCGGGGAGGGAGGCGGAAACGCATGAAACTTCGAATAGGTTTGGGAAGTTGTGGTATAGCTGCCGGTGCTTTAAATGTACAGGATACACTTCAAGCTGAACTCACTAACCGGGGTATTAATATAGAGGTTCAGCCAACTGGCTGTGTGGGTATGTGTCACAATGAACCATTGGTTGATATAATTGAGGATAATGGTCAGGTCTATACCTATGGCCATGTTAATGAAGATAATATTAAGGAAATTATAGAAGGGCACATTATTAATGGTTTACCGGTGGAAAAATATCTAGTACAGAGCAGTGATAAAAAGAATCGATTTATGGAAGGACAGCCTTATAGAATATCACTAAGAAACTGTGGAATTATTAATCCTGAAAAGATTTCTGATTATATCGAAAAAGATGGTTATAAGGGCCTGCAAAAAGCACTAGGAGAATTAACCCCGGAAGAAGTTATAGAGCAGATAAAAATATCTGGACTAAGAGGACGGGGCGGGGCAGGTTTTCCTACCTGGTTTAAATGGGATGCTGCACGCAATAATCCGGGACAAGTCAAATATGTAATTTGTAATGCTGATGAAGGTGATCCAGGTGCCTTTATGGATCGCAGTGTACTGGAAAGTGATCCTCACTCGGTGGTGGAAGGAATGGCCATTGCTGCTTATGCCATAGGTGCCAACGAAGGGGTTATCTACTGCCGGGCTGAATACCCGTTGGCTATTCATCGGTTGGAAACAGCTATAAACCAGGCTAAAGAACATGGTTATCTAGGCCAAAATATATTAAATAGCAATTTTTCTTTTGATATAAGAATCAAACAAGGAGCCGGAGCTTTTGTCTGTGGTGAAGAAACAGCCCTGATTGCTTCTTTGGAAGGAGAACGGGGGATGCCCCGACTTAAACCTCCTTTTCCAGCTCAAGCAGGATACTGGGGAAAGCCCAGCAACATTAACAATGTTGAGACCCTAGCCAATGTTGCCTGGATAATAGCTAACGGGGGAGAAGCATTTGCTGCTCGCGGGAGCGAAAAAAGCAAGGGTACTAAGGTGTTTGCTCTAGCGGGCAAGATTAAAAATGGTGGTTTGATTGAAGTTCCTATGGGGCTTAGCTTGAGAGAAGTAATCTATGATATTGGCGGCGGAATCAAAGAAGACCGCGCTTTTAAAGCTGTACAACTTGGCGGTCCTTCGGGAGGATGTATTCCAAGTGCATTGTTAGATACCCCGGTAGATTATGAATCAATTACTGCAACCGGAGCCATTATGGGTTCAGGCGGCATGGTTGTAATGGATGAAGGCACATGTATGGTTGATGTAGCACGTTTCTTCCTAGACTTTACCGAGAAGGAATCCTGCGGGAAATGCGTGCAATGCCGTATTGGTACCAAACGTTTACTTGAGATACTAGAGCGGATCTGTAATGGTGAAGGGCGCCCGGGAGATCTAGAACTTCTTGAAGAGATTGCACTGAAGGTTAAAGAAGGTTCTTTGTGTGGGCTGGGGCAAAGTGCTCCTAACCCGGTTTTAACTACAATAAAATATTTCCGGGATGAATATGAAGCACATATTAATGATAAAACATGCCCGGCCAAACAGTGTAAAGCCCTTATATCTTACCGTATAGATCCGGAAAAGTGCAAAGGTTGCGGTCTCTGTGCTAAAAAATGTCCGGTTAACTGCATTAGTGGTGAGAGGAAACAACCTTATGTAATTGACCAGCAGAAGTGCATCAAGTGCGGTAATTGTTTCGAGGTATGCCCAACCAAGGTCAGCGCCGTAATACTTGAAGGTGGAGGAGGGAATTTGCATGCTTAAAATAAACATTGATGGTCAGGAAATAAAAGCTTATAAAGGCCAGACCATATTGGAAGTGGCCCAAGCTAATGGAATTCATATACCAACCCTCTGTTATGACCCTAGGGTTAAAATATATGGCGGTTGTGGCCTTTGCTTGGTTGAGGTGGAAGGCAATCCCAAGTTGTTACGAGCGTGTGCAACCGAGATAAGTCCGGGAATGGTGATAACCACCAATAATTCACGTATACAAGAGTCTCGCAAAATGACTCTCGAATTCCTTCTATCGGATCATATAGGGGATTGCATAGGGCCATGTCAAAAAGCATGTCCGGCTAATACTGATGTTCAGGGTTATGTTGGCTTAATTGCTAATCAGCAATACCGGGAAGCATTAGAACTTATAAAAGAGAAAATACCCCTACCAGCAAGTATTGGTAGAGTATGCCCTCATCCTTGTGAAACTGCCTGCCGTAGGCAGTTGGTGGAGGAGCCTATATCTATAGCGGCCTTAAAATACTTTGCAGCCGATATTGATCTTAATAGTGAAGAGCCATTTATACCAGAAATAAAACCTGCTACCGGCAAAAAAATAGCTATAGTCGGCGCAGGCCCAGCTGGACTTACTGCAGCGTATTATCTAGCTAAGGAAGGGCACCAAATAAAAGTATATGATGCAATGCCCCAGGGTGGCGGTATGTTGCGTTATGGCATACCTGAGTATCGCTTACCCAAAGCAATTTTAGACCAGGAAATTGATTTAATCCGTAATATGGGAGTAGAATTTATCTTTAATACTCGTATTGGCAAAGATCTTAGCCTAGATCAGTTAATTAATCAGAGTGATGCTATATTTCTCGGGATTGGTGCCTGGTTAAGCTCGGAAATGCGAGCTAAAGGCGAAGACCTGCCTGGAGTTCTGGGAGGAATTGATTTTCTGCGGGAAGTTGCCCTTTACGGAAAAGTACAAATTGGGGATACTGTAGCTATTGTTGGGGGTGGCAATACAGCTATGGACGCTGCCCGGACCGCACTGAGATTAGGAGCAAGCCGGGTAATGGTTCTTTATCGTCGGACTCGCGCGGAGATGCCCGCTGAGGAGATAGAGATTATTGAGGCAGAAGAAGAAGGAGTTGAATTCAAATTCCTGGTTGCCCCCATCGAAGTTATAGCACGTGATGGCAAAGCTGCAGCTATTAAACTCCAGCAGATGGAGCTGGGTGAACCAGATGCTTCCGGACGGCGCAGCCCGGTTGCGATACCTGGAGCCGAAGAAACTATAGAGGTAGATACCATAATCAGCGCAATAGGTCAAAAGGTTAACCTTGAAGGACTGACCGGAATTGAAGCAAGTAAATGGGGAAGTATTGAAGTTGACGAGGCAACTTTGGCTACAAATATCCCCGGTGTATTTGCCGGTGGTGACGGGGTTACCGGGCCTAAGATAGCTGTAGATGCAATTGCTCAAGGAGGAAGGGCAGCTCAGTCAATTGATGCTTATTTAAAAGGTAATTTGGATTTTATTAAGGCTAAATATACAGCAGAGCAAAAGGGACTAACCCCAGAAGATTTTGCATCATATCCCCAAATTAAACGTGCAGAAATGCCTCACCTGAAACCTGAGGAACGCACCAGTAATTTCCGGGAAGTAAACCTGGGATTTACTGAGGCTGCAGCAGTAGCTGAAGGCAGCCGTTGTCTGGAATGTGGGTGTAAAGATTACTTTGATTGTCGTTTAATTAAATATGCCAGTGAATATTGTGTAGAACCGCAACGAATTGAAGGCCAAAAACGCCAGGAAAAACTAATAGACAGCAATTCATTTATTCAGAGAAACTCTGAAAAATGTATACTTTGCGGACTATGTATAAGAATCTGTGACGAAGTGATGGGAGTTACAGCGCTGGGGCTGGTACACCGTGGTTTTGATAGTATTGTCCAGCCTGAGTTCAATCTTCCCTTAAGTGAGACACCATGTATTAGCTGTGGTCAATGTGTCACCGTCTGTCCTACTGGTGCATTAATGGAAGTTTTCCCGGTTACGAAAAACGTACCTTTACAAATGGAAGAAACACAGAGTGTCTGTTCATTCTGCAGTGTAGGCTGTGAACCGGTTTTTAGTACTAAGGGAAATGTTATATATAGAACTGAACCTCCAATAGATGGTATTCTTTGCCGGCAAGGCCGTTTTGGCTTTGAAGCGTTTGCGAAAGACCGGATAAATAAACCTATGCTAAGACGAAATAATACTTTAGTAGAAGCTAGCTGGGCAGAAGTATTGAAAGAAGCAGCCGATTATACCCGTCGCATAAAGGCTAGATATACCGGTTCAGCACTGGCAGTTTATGTCTCTCCAAATTATACTTTGGAAGAAGCTAATTCCGCTGCTAGTTTTGCCCGTTTAGCCTTAGAGACTGATATGATAGGAAGTTTTGCCCCGTACTCAAGTCGCGGATTAGCTAAGATAATGGGTGGGCAGGTTCCTGTCAGCAGCTTTGATGAATTATCCTCAACCGAGCTTATACTTTTAGTTGGGTCATTAAATCGAAGTCAGGTTGCAGCTGTAAAAGTTAGAGAAGCGGTAAAAGAAGGGGCCAGGTTAATAGTAATAAGCCCCGAAGAAACTATGGTAGATGATATCGCATCTATTACAATAAAACCGCAAAATGATAATGAGTTACTGCTCGATATCCTGGCGGCATTGATTAAAAACAACATGATTAATGAGGATACAATAGCGCAATTGGTGGAAGGGTATGATTCATTTAAACAAATACTAATTACCAGAGCACCAGGTGAACAGGCGCAGGAAGTTGCAGAAAAATTTGCTCAGGCTAAAAAGGCAATAATTATTGTTGATGGCAATGATGTAGCCTCAGCAGGAGTTGAATTGCTTGCCGATTTAGCTGTAATTACTGGGAAGATAGGATCTCCACGTAGCGGTATCATTGTCGTAACCCCTGGCAGCAACCATCTGGGACTATGGAATCTTGGAATTACTGCTTCTGCTTCTGAGCTAAAGGAAGCTATACAGGAAGGTGTTGTTAAAGGTCTCTTTATACTAGGAGAAGACCCAGTAGGAGCTGGTATCATTAATGCTGAGGAACTTAAAAAGCTTGAATTCCTAATAACAGTAACACCTAGCATGACTCCAACCGCTGAATTATCAGATGTAGTATTACCAGGCTCTGTTCCAGTAGAAACCGAAGGGACTTATGTAAGTGCTGATAAAAAGGTAAGAAAGCTTACCCAGGTAGTAAAATCTTATGCTGGACTTAATAATCAGGAGATAATTAACAGACTTGCCGCTAGAATGAATGTAATATTAGGCAGTTCTCAGGAACCAAAGGTTTCTTTAGAATTTAATAAAGCTGTATTATCAATTCCTGAAGACAGCATGGTTTTCCAAAACAATCCTTCTTCAAATCCGGTTCTGCAAAAATTCTTAGAAAAGATTAACTAGAATCTTAAAGATATAAAGGGAATAATCAAGTTGGATTAATATTTAATTATTCTAATAACGCGAAGCTTTATTACTTCGCGTTATTTTTTCTACTATTTTATTAATAGTAGAATTATTTATTTGCAAGAATCTTATTATAAGCAATAATATATAAGAGTAAAATTGGCTGATTAAGAATCAAATATGAATGCGGAGGGAATTAAATGGCTGATATAATAGATTTTCAAATTATCGGGGATGACATGCAAATAGTTGAGGTAGAACTTGATCCTGGTGAAGGTGTAAGGGCTGAAGCAGGTACTATGATGTATATGGAGCAGGGCATCCAAATGCAGACCGGAACAGGAGGCGGACTTTTTAAAGGCTTTAAACGAATGATAACTGGGGAAAGTTTCTTTATTACTACTTTCCTTAATAATGCAAATCGTAAACAAAAAGTAGCATTTGGTGCTCCTTATCCGGGTAAGGTTATCCCATTAGACTTACGCAAATTAGGAGGTAAATTTATTTGCCAAAAAGATTCATTCCTCTGTGCGGCTCGGGGTACAGAAATAGAGCTAGCCTTTTCCAAACGCATCGGCGCTGGACTTTTAGGTGGTGAAGGTTTTATTTTGCAAAGATTAGAAGGAGATGGTATGGCCTTTATCCATGCCGGCGGTACCCTGATTGAGAAAAACCTGGCTCCAGGTGAAACATTGCGAGTAGATACCGGCTGTCTTGCTGCATTTGCCCCAAGTGTTGACTATAACATTCAATTTATTGGAGGATTTAAAAATGCCCTCTTCGGTGGTGAGGGATTATTTATGGCTACCCTTACTGGACCTGGTTTGGTCTACTTGGAAAGTTTACCCTTATCGCGTCTTGCGGATCGCATCATAGCTGCCAGCGGAATTAAAAATACAGGGGAAACCAAGGGAGTAGGCGGAGTCCTGGGTGATTTTTTGAGCGGAGACCGGTAAACACTTTAATACAATTATGATATTCTGAAATAGGTGAAGAATCTTACACCTATAAATGCTATTAAGGGGGTAAGATCCTTCACTTATAAATTTAGGCCATTATATTAAGGATAATTTATTCACCACTAGTAATTAAAACCGGTAAGGCTTTTCTCAGCCACTTCTTCCGGCGGTAGATTACTATAAAAACCAATGCCCTTAATAGCCAGTCACTTACAAAAAGCAGCCATACATAGCTTATTGGAAACTCCCAAAACCGAATAAATAGATACATCAAGGGCAAGCGATAAAGCCAGGTAAATACAGTACTTATAATCATAGGGGTACGGGTATCACCTGCACCTTTAAGGATTCCACCTATAACAGAACTAAATGCTATTCCTGCCTGTTCAATAGCAGCTATACGAATAAGCGAACTAGATATAGCTAGCACATCACCGTCATTAGTAAAAATTCCAGCCACCTGATAGGGAAACAAAGCAAAAACCAGAGTAAAAATACTCATAAGAACCAGAGCAAACTCGATACTGCCTCGGGCAGCTTTCTGCAGGGCTATTCTATCCTGAGCTCCTACAGCCTGTCCCACCAGTGCGGTAGCTGCGATGGCTATCCCCAAGCCTGGCATAAAGGAAACTGACTCAACGGTTATAGCTAACTCATGCGAGGCAAAAGCAACAGTGCCGACATAAACAATCAGAAACATAGAAACTAAATTAGCCGTGGTAAAGAAAAACTGTTCTGCCAGGCTAGGTATACCTAGATGAAAGATCCCCCGATAAGTAATTAAATTGATCTTAAATATTGAAGTTAGATTAACATGCAAGTCGCTATTTCCCCGGAAAAGGAAAACTATAGCCAAAATGAATCCTATCCCATGAGCCAGCGAAGTGGCTGCCGCAGCACCGGCAACTCCCATGTGGGGAAATCCCCATAATCCATAAACGAGTACAAAATCACCAACCACATTTATAACATTAACCACTAGAGCTATTATCATAGGAATATCAGTACGACCTAATCCGCGAAAAACGGAATTAGACATGTAAAGCCCCAAAGCCAGGGGAGAAATGCTAAAGGTAATCAGTAAGTAATCCAATGCCTGGTTATAGACATCAGCTTCTACAGAAAAAAGCCTTAGAATAACGGGAGAATAGATTACACCCACTACGGCTACAAAAGTACCCAGCACAATCGATAACAGGAAAGTATGTCCGGCCACCTGACTGGCTTCCTCCAGCTTCCCGGCTCCCTTGGCCTGGGCTACCAAAATAGCTGAACCAATAGCTAGAGCTTCTAGAAATAATATTACTGCAAAGAAAATCTCTGCTCCTAATCCCACCGCAGCCAGCGGTACTGCTCCTAATCGCCCCACTACGGCAATATCCACCAGGCCAATTACCATATACATAATCATTTCTATCATGGCTGGGCCTGAGGTCTTAAAGATTTGGGATCGTAAGAGTTGGTCTTTTAAGATTAACATGGCGTTTACTCCCTACAAATTAACAGTTATCTGTATATTTTAATTGATTTTTATGTGAGAGGAAAGTTGAAGAATCACCCGGAAAAAAATCAATAATACTTGAAATTTTTCAGAGCTTCGTATAATATATTAGCAGCACTTTGCCCCAAGTGCTAACAAATATAATAAGACTTTTGATATAAATAAGTTTAATCTTATTGTATTGGGAGTGTTTTTATATTGCTAGTAAAACAATAATACTTGGATACGCTCCCTATTTTTAGGGAGTTTTTTATTTAGAAAAGGAGGGGTTAACTAAACTAGTTATGGTCTTTCCACCATATTTAGCTAATACATTGAGGAGGGATATCATATGTCAGGTATAAACATTGCTATTGTTGGTGTGGGGAACTGTGCTAGTTCTTTATTACAGGGTCTGGAAATGTATAAAAAACATCCCCAAAACATTATAGGGCTGATGCATGATGAGGTGGCTGGATACAAACTCAGCGATATTAATGTAGTGGCCGCTTTTGATGTGGACAAGCGTAAAGTGGGTAAGCCATTGAAAGAAGCTCTTTTCGCTAAGCCCAACTGTACTACGGTCTTCTATGGTGATTTGCCGGATTACGATGTAGAAGTCAAAATGGGGCCGGTATTAGATGGGATATCTGAACATATGGCTGATTACGATGAGGACCAAGCTTTTGCTGTCGCTGATGAAGAACCATGTGATGTAGTTAAAGAGCTGAAGGAAAGCGGAGCAGAAATACTTATCAATTACTTACCCGTTGGTTCTGAGAAAGCCGCCAGATTTTATGCCGATGCTTGTTTACAGGCTAATGTAGGCTTCATAAACGCTATGCCTGTTTTTATTGCTTCAGATGAAACTTGGGCGAAAAAGTTCCAGGAAAAAAATATCCCTATTATCGGTGATGATGTCAAGAGTCAAGTTGGGGCCACCATTATTCATCGAACCTTAACCAAACTATTTGAGAACCGGGGAGTCATTCTGGATCATACTTATCAGTTAAACTTTGGCGGAAATACAGATTTCCTCAACATGTTAAATCACAGCCGGCTGACCTCCAAGAAAAAATCCAAGACTCAGTCGGTGCAGTCGGAACTGAAGGTAGCTTTAGATAAAAATGATATTCATATCGGGCCTAGTGATTATGTACCCTGGTTAAATGATAATAAAATTTGTTATATCCGCATGGAAGGCAGAGGCTTTGGCAATATTCCTTTAACTGTAGATATAAAGCTTTCAGTGGAAGATGCGCCCAACAGCGGGGGTGTCATGATTGATGCCATAAGGTGCATGAAGCTGGCCCTGGACCGTAAAATCGGCGGTATTTTATATTCTATCTCCGCCTATACTATGAAGTCGCCCCCAATTCAGTATACAGACACGGAAGCCAAAAAAATGGTGGAGGAGTTTATTGACGGCAGGAGGGAACGTTAAATGAAAGCCGTCCTACTTGCGGCAGGTGAAGGAAAGAGGTTAAGGCCTTTTTTTTCCAGGCCTAAGCCTCTTGTATCATTATTAGGGCTCTCTTTGATAGAACGCAACATTCTTTCTTTGCGGGAATGTGGTATCAAGGAATTTATTATTATAACCGGGTATCAAGCCGACGTAATAAAAAGACACTTAGGAAATGGGAAAAATATAGGGGTTCAGATAGATTATTATTACAATTCTGATTGGGAATTAGGTAACGGTGTATCAGCTTACACCTTACGAAAAAATGGTTTTGAAGATGATAAATATATTTTAATGATGGCCGACCATATATTTGAAATAGAGGTATTCAAATCCTTTATTGCCGCTGTCCAAGACCTTAAGTCAAACCAAGTTTTGCTAGCTGCTGACCGGCGATTGGGAAAGGTTTATGACTTAGAAGAGTGTACTAAAGTTAAAGGTCATCAGGATTATGCCCTTAAGTTAGGCAAAGATCTGCAAAACTTTGACGCTGTCGATTGCGGCCTCTTCATCGGCACTAGAGCACTTCTGGATGCACTTGCCAGCTCTATTAGTAAAGGAGGTTATGCCCTAACTGATGGGGTAAACCTGCTGGCAGACTCACTTAAAGTCAAGCTGTTTTATGTGGAGGGTAACTGGGTTGATGTAGACGACATAGACAGCTATAAATACTGTGAAAAGATGCTCCTGCAATCTCTAATACCTCCCAAAGATGGTTTTATTTCTCGCAGTATTAATCGCAAAGCGTCTCTTCGTATTACTAAACTCTTAACTAAAACTGCCATTACACCCAATCACATTACTTTGCTCTCTTTTTTGATTGCTGTAATGTCGGCTATATGTTTTGCTATTGTAAATCCAATTTTTGCCGGGCTATTAGCCCAGCTCACTTCTATATTGGATGGAGTTGATGGAGAAATTGCCCGGTTGAAGTTCTTGCGAAGTAATTACGGAGGGATTTTTGATGCGATGTTGGATCGCTATGCAGATTTTTTGATTATTATTGGCATGACTTATTCCTGGTATATTACCACAGAAAACCATCTAGCGTTGTGGATAGGTGCTGCCGCCCTAACTGGGATGCCTCTATCAATGCTTTTCAAGGAAAAGTACCAGAGCCTTACTGACAAATCTTATATACCGGAAATCCATGATGGTATTTTACGCTATCTTCCCGCCAATCGTGATGGGCGTTTATTTATCGTCATGCTGGGCGGTATATTAAATCTAGTTCCTGCTACCCTGGTAATTCTTGCGGTTATTACCCATTTACAAGCCCTGTTCCGTCTTTATAAAGCCCGCTGGATAATATAAATAATATATTTATTCAGTTTCATATGGAACAGCTTGCCTTTGGGTAAATACGTGATTAGTCAAGTTGAATTCCTGCAATATAGCCATGGCCTCGTCTAAGTATTCACCCAGCTCAGCCAAGGAATGGGCATCGGATCCAACTGTAAATATGGTAATACCTGATTTTACCGCTTGGGCTACTATTTTCTTAGAGGGGTGGAACTCCTTCAATCCCCGGCGGCGGCTTGAAGTATTGATTTCCAGCCCCATGCCCTTTTGGGCTATTTGTTTAAAAATAGGTTCAATTACTCCTTCATGAATGTTTAATATCTCTGAGCCAAAATGCCTACTGCCATATCGAACATAAAGATCCAAATGAGCAATGCAATCAAACAACTCCGTGGCAACTGCTTCCTGTAAGGTCTTAAAGTAATCCTGGCGAACTTGGGCCAAAGTTCTTGGCTTGAAATACCGTGGGCTTTCCTTCATAGAAGAAATGGCAATATGGTTCAGGCAATGGATAGCGCCTAATACAAAATCGAAGGGATAATTATTTATTATTTTTTCTATATATTTTTCAGAGCCAGGAAAGTAACCTACTTCGACTCCGGCCTTTACTTTGAGATTGGAGCCTTTAAACAATTCTTGCACCTGGACAATCTCATTAAAATAACTGTCCAGCCAAGCCCGGTTAAAAACCGACACCTTTTCTCCTTTTACTATAACAAAATTGTCTTTTTCCTTTCTTTCCGGTTCCAGTTCAACATGAGTAGTGAAACAAATCTCTGTTAAACCTAATTCCAATGCTCGGTAGCAATAATCTTTTATCTGCACCGCAGAAGCATCTATAGAATAGTTGGGATGAATGTGATAATCAGTTTTTATAGATTCCATCTGGTGCTACAAACCTCCTCTTTATCAGGTATATAACACAATATAATATAACATGATTTCAAGGAGCTAGATAACCTGCCCGTAGATGTATGGCTGATAGAACATACCCAGTAGCTTATCTTGCTAAGCGCTAAAAACGTAATATGCCGCTAAGGTGCCGGTGTCTACTTAAGCGTTTCAATTCCAATAGGTACGATAAGGTAAACTAATCAAATAATAATAACTAATTGCATCTGATTCAAAGGCATTGACCAAAAGGATTAAATAAAAGATAACGCAAAATATGTAGAAAATAATGGATAATATGGTATATTAATATTATGAAAAATTAAGGGGGGATCCGATAAATTGAGGGTCAGATTAACTTTATTGCCAATACGAGATGAAGAAATATTAACAATACCACTTGACTTCAGGCACCACTTCATATCACTTCTCAAGAGCCTACTATCTGATTCACTACTTTTTCGACGCTTTACTGAAGAAAAACCCGGATATAGCCCATATGTTTTCACGGTAGGGTTCAAGGATATTGTTATTATTAATGGATTATCAGAACAAATGCTAATTAAAACTCCAGTTAATCTAACTATTTCTACTGGTTTATTTAATGTAATGACTGATATATGTAATGGAGCCATAAAGATGCGCCATCAGAATACTGTACTTGGCTTAAAAATCCAGGATGTACATCTTATGCCCCTTTATCAAATTAAATCTAGTCATGTGGAATTTAGAACAATTGGCCATGCCATATTCAGATCTCCGGAGAGATACTTAGATGGAAGTGATTTATACCAACTGGAGGAATCTATTAACTACCATTTAATTACCAAAGCCTGTTTTCTGAATAAATTCTTTGGGCCTAATAATTTTTCAAATGATATTGGTAAGGTAAGTCTTCTTCCTGAAACAAGATTTCGTAAGGGCGTTTGTTCTCATTATGGTGGCAAAATAACATCTTTACAAGGACATTTTATTCTTAAAGGTAGCCCTAAATCGCTGCAATTCCTTTATGACTATGGGATAGGAACCCGCACGGGCCAGGGGTTTGGCATGCTGGAGGTGGTGCAAGAACTATGAGAGATGTGATAATATACCCTTCTTCATGGTATTACAACGCTTGTGTCCAGGGATTTTTAGAAGTAATAGCCTGGGGGTTAGGGGAAAAAGGGAACGAAATAATTGAGGAAAAGATTCTACAGGACGATGGTACAGCAGTTATTCCCGGCGAACTTATGAAAGCTGTTTTTTCAACGAGAGAATTAAAAGTTCCCGACGGTTATACTTTTGAGGAAGTACCAGATGATATTTGCGAACTAAAGAGAATCGGGTGGTGGTGGGTAGAAAAAAGCAGTTTAATAAACTGGCGGAATTTTGATACAGATAAAATCGATGACGAAATCCTACTGCTAATTTTCGAAAATTACCTTCAAGGTAAAGGTTTGAAACCAATAGCTGAGATTTTGAATAATGCTGGTTATCAAACGTTAGATAATAAAAAGTGGAAAGAAGAGGATGTTGGAAAAGTAGTATCCACTGAAACTAATTACAATAGGATTCCACAAAAACATACTGCAATTATAGAGTTTGTGTTCCGCCAGTTATTCTCCAATAACAAAATATACCAAAATCTATATAATTTGAATTCCCATAAAGAGAAAATTAAATTTTTAAATAAATGGTTTTCAGTTAATGGTAAAGGGGATTATTATTGCAGTTTCTGTAACTCTTCTTTAGATATTATTTTTGATAAGAATATAAACAGTCAATTTCTTACTTTAGAAATATCAAAGTTATTCGGTAATTCTATTAATGAGTTTCCCAATTCATTTTGGGACAATTCTCCCCAATATCTAATGTGTAGGTGTTGTCGTTCGTACTTTATTTTTTTCCATATTATACAGCATAA
>JBMNOV010000128.1:0-3086 GCA_050943255.1 Syntrophomonadaceae bacterium | reverse complement strand
CATATCCATTTGACATTGTTCTTGGACATATCTGCTGACGATAGACTGCATTGCCATAACACCCTTAAACATAGCTGTTGATGCCATTATATAACAATCCGGTCTAAAATCAAACATTCATTTGTCCCATAGTGTAAAGTTTTTGTAGGCATAAAAAAGCAAGTTACCTACTCAATGTGGTATTATCAAGTCAACAATCAAACATAACCAACAGAAGAGAGGTAACCTGCTATTATGATTGTACGTGAAATTTACGAAAAAATCATCCCCGAAATTGAGAAAAAAGTGGCGGAGGGATTGTCAAACGGGTCAGGATTTTCAGAACTGGCAGCCATAGTACATGAATGGGTAAACAAACTGGGGGTCCGAATCCTTGAACAGATAGCAGAAGATGCAGATAAAGCGTTCAAGGACTCAGCAGAAAGGAAACGACATTGGCAAATTGTTCGGAAAGATACACGCGGGATACTGACAGCCATGGGGCAAGTGAATATCACAAGGAATTATTACCGTCATAAAAAGACCGGAGAATATTCACACCTGGTGGATGAAGTATTGAAGCTTCCAGCCTATGACCGAATAGATGAGGGACTGAAAGCTGATCTGATATTAAAGGCATCGGGTATGTCCTACAGCAAAGCCGGAAGATCGAACAGTTATGCCGAGGTGAGCCGACAGACAGTTATGAGGTGCATAAGAGAGGCAGGAACGCTGGTACATGTTCCTGAATGCAGCAAGAAAAAGTCGGTACCGGTCTTATATGTTGAAGCAGATGAAGACCATGTGGCCCATCAGGACGGTCAGAACAGACAAGCAAAGTTAGTGCACGTACATGAAGGAGCCAAGCGAAATGGAAAGCGGTGTGAGCTTCAGAATGTTCACTATTTTGCGAGCACAAGCACAGATACTGAATCCTTGTGGACAGAAGTTTTGGAATACATAGACCAGACTTATGAGTTGGATCAGATAGAGAGGATTTATATAGCCGGTGATGGAGCTGGATGGATCAAAGCAGGCCAGAACTACCTTCCGAAGAGCATCTCCATACTTGATACTTATCATCGAAACAAGTACGTTCGAAAGGCTGCTGGAGGAGATGATATTCAGATGAGAAGGTTGTTGGATGCGCTAAGAGCGGGAGACAGGATTGCAACGGCAAAGGAACTGAAGGCATGCTATGAGAAGGCAGAAACAGAAGGACAACGAAAGAGAGTTCTTGAAGCAAGGCGCTATTTGTACGAAAATTGGAGGAGTATTGAGAATGCAACAAAGTATCCTGATGTAATTGGTTGTAGTGCAGAAGGCCATGTAAGCCATGTTTTAAGCGAAAGACTTAGTAGCCGTCCAATGGGCTGGAGCTTGACAGGATCAGAGCAAATGAGCCGTTTAAGAGCTTTTATCTTTAACGGTGGCAACCTTTACGCAGCACTAAAGAAAACACATGATAATGAACCAAGAATACCCAAGAAAACAGTAAATAGCATTCGCAGACGAGTTATGAAGAGCTTTGAAAACATAGGCAATATACCTGTTCTGCAGATGGCAGGCAGGACGAGCAGAGCTTATTTGGTAATTAGAGGTATTCAACGCGGGAACTTGATGTATTGAGTAGGAGTTTGATATTTATTCCTACAAATTCTTGACGCTATCGTAGCAACGGTTCATATTGATTGTTGCAACTTTTAGTTATATAATTACACTTTCCAAATTTTTTATAATAATCTCTAAGTGATTTAGGAAATTTAATCCCTGATTCAGCTTCCTTTTCTGCAATTTCCTCCTCTGAATTTCCAAAGCTTTCAATACAATAAGCAGATAAAAGCTTTTCCAATACTTCAAAAGTTGCTTTCAAACAACGGCACCTCCGACATAATAAATTACCTGTGCATGCCTGTAGCAAGGGTAAAATAAAAAAGCTAAAAAACACCAGATATTCGGTAAAATACTGCTGTCAGTACTTGCCAGCTTCGCTGGACGTACACTTTTATACTGTTTGAATTAATATTCGCAGACAGTTCAGGGACTTTGTCACTGTATACATAAACTATACGTAAAATAGTTACACTACACTGGAATATTACTAATAATTAGAAGCACAACACATATGATTAGACATGTTATAACCAAAGCCTTTTTTCTATTCTCCCGAATCCATACGTATTTCTTTCCAAGAAAATAAAAAGAAACACTAAGAATAGCTTCCACCAACAAAATAGTTATGATTCCAATGATACCACCTAAGAAATTTTTAATATTCCAATTCCCTCTTGACATACATAGAATACATCCTGCAATAACCGCAACAACCACTACATTTAAAATAATCTTTAGAAAAGAGTCATAAATTTCACCGTCAACAGATGTCCAGCTAAAATAACTTGTTACAATTTTCTTCTCTATGTGAAAAATATCCTTTGCAATATCAATAAAAGTGTTTCCTTTCTTCTCTTCTTCAACAATGATATTCCAATACAAATCAGCATCAAAGGAAGCTATTTCAACCTTATCTTCTAACATCTTGCAAGTCAGGTTCTTTGCACCATTCAACTCGTTGATTTGTTTTTGAAGGTTAACAATATTCTCTCCAAGTACCTCTGCCATTGTTTTTGCTCCATCAAAAATATCCAATATATCATTAACGGATAGACCTATCTTGCGAAGAATAACAATCTTCTTTAATCGTATAATATCCATTTGTGAATAATCACGATATCCATTCTCTCCTCATTTTGGCTCAATAAGTCCCTCCTTTTCATAAAATCTTACGGTTGCTCTGGGAAGCCCCAAAATTTGTTCAACTTCTTTTATTGTCATTTTCATGACCTCCTTTTTGAGTTTAAAGCAATCGTAAGCTATAAACAAGGTTTATAGTCAATAGCTTTTTGATTTTTTGTAGCTGTATCTCTGATACACACTCAACATGGCACGAGCCGCTTGGATTGATGTCCTGGGCCCATTTTCATACCTTGCGTTATTTTGACAGGAGTTTCTTATATGTTCTGTCAATAAGCAGTGCTCCGATAGGCGCGGTTATGATTATGGATGCTACTGCCGCGGTTAAAATGACCGAGGAACTGGCCGGGGTA
>JBMNOV010000127.1:0-3110 GCA_050943255.1 Syntrophomonadaceae bacterium | reverse complement strand
TACGCAAATTTTCTCCTGAAGAAAATCCATATTGTTGTGCAAGTTGCTCCCAAGTTAAATCAATTTCTTTATTATGCTTCTTATAGCAAATGTCCAATAATTCTTTGTTCAAATATTCAACCTCCCCAACTCTTTATATAAACGAAAGAGTAGGGAAGAGAAGCCCCTACTCAATTAAACTAATTACTTATATTATTTCTTTATCTTCATTATTTGCATCTTTCTCAATATATACATACAACAAACCATTCTCAATCTTTTTAGTAGGTTTCTTGAATTGCTTGTATGGTATAGCCCCCAGTCTCGAAAGAATCTGGAGGACAAACTGGAATTATAAATTGGCTTCGGCTCTCTAAGAACACCGAAGCACTGGTTACTTGTGATGAAATATTGTATTAATGATGCCTTATCGGCGGTTCTATTGAACTTTGTTGTGACTTTGTACTGCTGAAATTATATAATCCAACAATATCTTTTGCTAGCTACCCAACAAAAGTACATTCCATTTCCACCAAAACCATTATGCCAACAATGAGAAAAACCCCTGTTGGTGTGCGAGAACAGGAATCAATTCCCTCTCTATGGTTTTGACAAAATGAAAAATTTATATTAATTATTTTTTTTCATAATCTTCGCAAGAGTCCATTGTTATATTAATACCAATGAATTTCTTATTTTCATCATCGAATTTCTTCAGCACATACATTTTCTTACATACATTTGCATGTTTACAATTATCACACAAACAATTTTTAATCATTTTTATCAAATCTCCTTTACAAATTCTCTGCCCATTCAGCCATTTTTGACCTATATATAATAGGCAACTCAACTTCACCATAAAAACTTTGTCCTCTAAATATTTCAGAAACACGTCTCATTCCATTGTTATTTCCCTCAAATGCTTGTAAATCTACTTGTGAATTATAATCCCCGTCAATAATTAATTGACAATCTTCACTTATACGTTGTATAGCAAGTTTTATTAAACTAATATCAAGATTTTGTGCTTCTGTAATATAAACAATTGCCTTTGAATTTGTAGTATCAAAACCACGTATATCACCAAAAGGTAATAGTAATAATTTATTTTGATGTATCATTTGTTCTATAATTGATTTATCTCCAAATTTACATCCTAACATATGCCCTATTTGTGAATCGAGAAGCTTCTCATCCTTACTGCCTGGTAAAAAGCCAATCTTTACTGCATTACGAGTAGGAAGATTATTCACAAATATAATCAACTTATCATATACCCCTTTTTCAATCATAGAAATAGCATATGATAACGACAGCAGGCTTTTGCCACTACCAGCCTTGCCTTTAACCATTGTTATTTTATTGTGAAACATACTATCAATAGCACAAACTTGGTATTCGTCTTTTAAACTTAATTTACCAAGTAAATTAGAATTAACCCTTTTGGTAGCAATATGTCTAAATCCTTTATCAGTCCATACCCAAGAATCAACTATCCTGTTTTCTTCTTTGCTTTTTATAAGCAAATACTCATTTATGTGTAAGTCCCATTTATTTGCTTTTACTTCGCTTTCATAAAAATTCGCTAACTCAACTTCATCCATCTCTATTATTTTCCAACCAGTATAATTATCTTCTTTATCTTTGTTTTCAAATAAACTACATGGTAAATTTAATGTTTTAGCTTTTAAAAATAAATTATAATCATCTGTTAAAAATATACACTTATTATCTAAAGTATATGTTTCATAAGCAAAAGCAAGTATTATATTATCGTTTTTATGCTCTAAAAATTTATTTGTACCACTATACGAACAATTAATTTTGACTTCTACATTATCAGCATTAATAATGTTTTTTATCGCTTGTCTTGCTTGATACCCAACTTTTTCATTATGTTTTAATCCGTCTAATTCTTCAATAGTCACGATACTTATATAAATTTTTTTATAATTACTAAAATTAAAATTAGGGGAGAGAATCGCATTAGTATCCACAAATACTGTCTCATATTGCATAAGCACGTTCCCTTCGTAAGTATTTGTTGAAAGCCAACATCAGCCAAGATATTTTTTATGTTCTTTTAATACCGAATCTTCAACACATCTATATCTTTTTGACTTACTATAATTCTTACTATACTTGCTAAATTTAATATAGCCCAGTTTCTGTAATTCTTTAAATAACTCTTTGCTTATTTTAACCAAAGATATACTCCTTTCGCATGAAATAGGGTAGGGTAGAGGTACTACTTCGCAGTAGCACATACCCAATAATTGTCTTTAAAAAATTTTGCCAGTGAATTGCCAAATTCACTATAACTGTGTTTATTGTCTTACTATCTATCTAGTGTGTGAACTACCGCCACTTATAGAAGTGGCAGCTTCGTGGTCAAGGTAACTACCGTTACCAGATACCCCACGCTCAAAGGGATGTTCCTTCCCCAAATGTACTAAAGCTAAATTGCCAGCTTCAGTAAATTTAGACTTGCATTTATATCCCTATTATGCTTTGTTCCACATTTAGGACATTTCCATTCTCTTAATGCTAAATTTTTTACATCAGGGTTTTTATATCCACACTCTGAACAAATTTGACTTGATGCATAGTTTTGTGGTGCTATTATTATTTCTCTGCCATACCATTTTGCTTTGTATTCTAACATTTGTCTAAATTCATGCCATGCTACCTCTGATATTGATTTTGCTAGATTGTGATTTTTAAGCATATTCTTCACTTTCAAATCTTCTAAAACTATAACTTGGTTTTCGCTTATAATTTTAGAAGATAGTTTGTGAAGAAAATCTTGCCTTTGATTTACTAGTTTTTCATAAGCTTTAGCAAGTTTTAATCTCGATTTTTCCCTGTTTTTACTACCTTTCTTTTTTCTTGATAAGCTTCTTTGTAAAAATTTTACTCTTTGTTCCGACTTTCTTAACCATTTAGGATTTTCAAATACTTCCCCATCACTTGTTACTGCAAAATCCTTAATTCCTAAATCTATTCCTACTTTCTTATCTGTTTTGGGCAATGGTTTTATTTCTTCTTCTACAAGTATTGAAATATAATATTTATTCGTAGTTGTTTTAGATATTGTACAAGATTTAATTTTTCCTGTAAATTGCCTA
>JBMNOV010000126.1:0-3121 GCA_050943255.1 Syntrophomonadaceae bacterium | reverse complement strand
GCCGTCATGAGCTGGGAGCCGGTGAGGATATGGGTAACACTGCCTGCCTCTCCTTTGACTTTGGACAGCGGCGAAAGTTTGGAGGGAATCATGTACACATGGGTGATTCCCTCTTTTTGTATGCGCTCCATCCATGTTTTAGGGAGAAGACGGCTGCTGCCGTGGAGGGAGGCGCCTTCGGAGAGGAAATCCATCACCATATTCAGGTTCCCCGTGAAGGCCAGGGAGCCGTGGAAAAAGAGGCGGGAATGGCCGTCCACCCTGAAAATTTCATCCTGCAGGGGAAAGAAATCGGTCCAGCTTTCATCCCGGCGGTAAAGGATTTTAGGAAGGCCGCTGCTGCCGGAAGTAAGCACGCCAAAGCCGCAGGAAACAGGCGCTTTTCTGTCCCATGCCCGGAAATACAGCTTTCCCTGCTCGAGAGAAAAGGCCGGTATATCCCTGTCGGAAAGGAAGAGCCCCACCGGCTGTGTTTCCAGCATGGCCCATAAATCCTCTTCCTTCAGATATTCATGGTACAGAACCGGCACGCCGCCGGCATAGGAAAGGGCCAGGAAGTAAAGAAGCTGCCTTAAGGGCCCATGCAGGTACAGGGCGGTAAGTTTTCCTTTCACCTGCAAGGCAGACAATTTTTCTCCTTCCTCTTCCACAAATCGGAGGGCTTCGCCCCAGGTCATGGTCATCTCATCGCCCCGATAGAAGATGTCATCCTTCTTTTCCCTTCCCCATCGAAGAAGGTATTCATAGCATTTCATGCTTTCACCTCCAGCGGCAGGGAAAAGGAAATATGCTTTTCTTCCTTCCAGTCCCTTTCATCTACGTGACGAATCAGGATGGCCTCTCCCACGCCGCCGGCGGCGGGAATGGCGGCGGCCCCCAGGTGTCCGCCCTCCTCTTCCAGAATCTTCATGAGATGAATCATGATTTCCGCACCGCTGGCGCCATAGGGGTGACCGTAGGCCAAAGCGCCGCCCCAGCGATTCAGGCGGTCCGCCACGTCTTTGTGTTTTTTCCGGAAGGCAGCACTGATGACCGCAAAGGCTTCGTTGTATTCAAAGGCATCCACATCGCTGTAAAAGAGGCCTTTATCCCGGAGAAGGGATGAAACTGCCAAATCCGCCGAAAGCGGCGGTACCGCGGGATCGGCACCAATCATTTGGAATCCTTTGATTTCCGCCGACGGCAGGAGATGTCTTTCCCGGAGCCATCTTTCAGAGGCAAGGAGCACGAATGCAGCGCCGTCATTGATGGTACAGGTATTTGCGGCTGTGAGGATGCCGCCGGGAAAATCGGTGACCCGAGGCGCCCTTTCCAAGAGCTTTTCAGACATACGTTTCCTGATGGCCTCATCCCGGCTGCTGCCGAAAAGGGGAAGAATCACATCGGAAAGGAACCCTTCCTCTGCTGCCTTCTTCGCCCTTTCCTGGCTTAAAAGGGCCGCTTCGTCCGCTTCCTTCCTTGTGATTCCCGCCGCTTTCGCTGCCCTTTCCGCTCCCAGCAGCATGGCATCATCGCCAAATTCGCCGGGCCTGAACTGGGCTGCCGTGAAGACCGGATTTCTAAGATGGCTTCTTTCATCATTGTCTGCATACCGCCGAACGGGCTGGAGTGATGCACTTTCTGCGCCGCCTGCCAGCACGGCGTCCCACTCCCCTGCCATAATGGAAAGGGCTGCCATATGGATGGCCGCCAGGCCGGAAGCGCACTGGAGGTCAATGGTAAAGGCCGGCGTCCTTTCCGGAAGTCCCCCTTCCAGAAGAAGCAGCCGCCCCAGATTTCCGCCAGGCCCCACGGCATTACCGCAGATGAGGGCGTCCGGGCCGGCAAGGCCATACCTTTCGCAAAGCGCCTTCGCCACAGCGCCTCCCAGTACCTCGGGCCTTACATTTTTAAAAATGCCGTTCCGTATACCGATATGGCTCCGAAGGCCGCCCACCAGAAATACCCGATTCATTCCATCACCGCCTCAAAACATAATACATCGGAAGACCCGTAAACCATATTTCCCGCTTGTTTCAAATACACCGCATCACCTGCATACAGGGGCTGGTGGAAACGGATGCGGAGCCTTTCAAAATTTTTCCTCTTCATAAGGGCAGAGGCAATCTGAAAGCCGCTCACCACAGGACGGTGGGACTGATGGATTTCATTGTGATCCCCCAGGGCCAGGCTGAAGGAACGTACCTCCTTTTCAGAAAAAGTGTGCCACCAGATTCCCTTATCCTCCCTTTTCTTCCCAACCGTTTTTCCGGAGAAAGAAAAAAGAAGGATTTCCATGCGCCCGGTCCCCTTCACCGCCCGAATCCTGATGATTTTTCTGCCGGACCAGGAAATTTCACAGGGTCCATCGGTCTCTCCCTCACCTTTGCTGTATCGGAGCTCTCCCATCACCATGCCCTGCCACTCGTCCTCCCAGGCCCTGCAGAGGGCTTTCATCAATTCTTCCATATTTTCTCCCTTATAAAAAAAGCGGAAGGTTTCCCTTCCGCCGTATATATTAAAATTCTCCGACCAGTCTTCTTCTGTACTTGCTCACCAGGAAAGAGGCCAGCAGGATTTTTGCAAAGTCTCCGGGCAGGAAGGGGAACATGCACATGACCATGGACGCCCAAATGCCGGTGCCTGTGAGGAACATGAACCATGCCAGCCCCATGATGTAGCACACCGCCGTGCCTGCAATGGTAGCAGCCAGCATATTCTTAAAGGAATAACCCAGCTTCTCCGATACCAGTCCCACCACGAAAGCCATAGGCGCAAAGCCGATGATAAATCCGCCGGAAGGCCCGGCAATGACGGAAAAACCGGCGCGCATCATGGAAAATACCGGCACCCCTGCCATGCCAAGGAGCAGATAAATCACAATGGCCAGAAGACCGTACCGCTTGCCAAGGAAACCGCCTGCCATGAGCACCGCAAAGGTACCAAGGGTAATGGGCACCGGCTGGATAGGAATGGTAATCTGGGAACAAACCGCAGTAACTGCGGCAAATAAAGCACATAAAACCTGCATACGGATAGAATGATTCTGATTCATAATGACCTCCTGTTGATGGATTCATTATAAAATCATCCGGTTTGTTTGTCAACTGTCTACATTATACAGTTTACAAATGGTGACGAT
>JBMNOV010000125.1:0-3130 GCA_050943255.1 Syntrophomonadaceae bacterium | reverse complement strand
CATACAATCTCCAGTAATGCTTCCCGAGTAAAAACCTTACCTGGATTAGCTGCCATCAAAGTTAGTACTTCAAACTCTTTGGGAGTTAATTCCAGTTTTTCTTCACCTAAAAAGGCCTCATGTTTATCAGGAATAATTATTAAATCTTTAATAATAAAAATTTTCTTTCCCATTGCTTCTTCAGCCTGGAGTATTTTTAGAGCTCGTATCCTGGCTTTAACCCGGGCTACCATTTCCCTGGGGCTAAACGGTTTTTTAATATAATCATCAGCACCCATTTCCAATCCTAAAACTGTATCGATATCTTTTCCTTTGGCGGTAAGCATGATAATGGGAATAGTATTATAATTAGGATCCTGTTTTAATATCCTGCATACTTGCAGCCCATCAATATTCGGTAACATAATATCTAATAAAATAAGATCAGGTTTTTCCAACTTAATCATCTCAAGAGCTTTTAAACCGTCATAAGCTACCACTACCTGAAATCCTTCTTTTTCAAGATTAAATTTAACCAATTCTACAATATAGGTCTCATCATCAACTACTAGAATTTTCAGGCTTTTCACAAGCTAACCACCTTAATAGTCTAGAGCAATCAGTGCTCCCATACGTCCAGTTTTTCCCTTATCATGACGATAAGAGAAAAAGGTATCAGCTTCACAAGCAGTACAAATTCCACAATCAAGTATTTTATCCAGATTAACCCCATTTTTCTGAAGGATAAGTTTATTAGTAAGCTTTAAATCCCAAGTGCATCTTGTTTTATTCCATTGAATTATTTCTTTATTTTGGGGAAACTTACGAATTACCATCTGAGCTAATTCTTCACCAATATTGTAACAGCATGCCCCAATACCAGGCCCGATAAATACCTGTACATTATCTAAATAACTATTAAAACTACTTTGCATTGCTTTCAGGGTTGCTCCTGCAATACCTGCCAATGTTCCCTTCCAGCCACTATGGGCAATTGCTACAACTCGCTGTACGGGATCAAAAAAGAATAATGGAATACAGTCTGCATAAAAGGTTGTAAGACCTATTCCCGGTTCGGCGCAAACCATTGCATCAAAGCCGGCTAATACATTACTTAGATCCCATGCTCCACAACCAAGGTAATCTTTATTAACTATTACAACTGAATTACCGTGTACCTGCTCGCAGCATACCATATTATTGAGATTAAGTGAAAATAAATTAAGATAACGCTTCCGGTTTTCCATAACATCGTTGTAAAGATCATCTACATGTAAAGCCAAATTAAGGGTATTATAAGGCTCATGACTTACCCCTCCCCAACGACTGGAGAAGCCAATACTTACCCCATTACTTTTCCATTCTGGTATAGTGATATATTTTATTCCTGACCTTTTTTCCCATGTAAATCTGTACATTTGTTTTTCATCCTTCATTAGCCTAGAATATATTTAGGAGGTGATACTATGTTCAATTCTAACCATACGAAAAATTCTTGGTTAGTTGTTGCCAAAATTAATCCGCCCGAAGATCTTATAGTATGCAGTTTGCTTCAATCTTATGGTATACCATTTAAAATATTACGCAAAGAAGTACCACAACTACCTGTATCTATAGGTCCAATGGCATTAGTGGAGATATCGGTACCAGAAAACCAGGCTGAACAGGCAAAAGCCCTTTTGGCCATGCCAGGTAATCAATCACTACAGGAGTAAAGCAATCTTATGCTATTTGTTTTTTAACTGATCAATAGTATTAATAAAACTGTTTAAATCATGGAACTGCCTATATACCGAGGCGAACCGGACATAGGCTACTTCATCCAATCGCTGCAGCTTGTCCATAACTTTTTCACCAATTATTTGACTGCTTACTTCCCGATCAAAACTATCCCTTATTTCCCTTTCTATTTCAGCAACAATTTTTTCAATATCATCCATACTGACCGGACGCTTCTCACAGGCCTTATGTATGCCTTGAAGTAGTTTCTCCCGGTTAAACTGTTCACGGCCTTCTTCTTTTTTTATAACCATCAAGGGACGCTCTTCTAAACGCTCATAAGTAGTAAATCTTCGCTTACAGACGGTACATTCCCGTCGGCGGCGTATACA
This sequence comes from Syntrophomonadaceae bacterium, assembly GCA_050943255.1. Lineage (GTDB taxonomy): Bacteria > Bacillota > Syntrophomonadia > Syntrophomonadales > Syntrophomonadaceae > UBA4844. The sequence continues at coordinate 1,040 of JBMNOV010000125.1, read as the reverse complement.
ACTACTATCTTCTGTAGAACGGGAATCAATTACCCGGCTTTCGTATTCATGACAATAAGGGCAGCGCATATTTATCACTCCCGTTTATTAAGAGTATATTCCTTCTATTCTGCCCTTATTATGGACAAAAGATAACATTTCTTCAATATAAAATAACCCCAGAGCTAATAATCATCATCTAATATTATGTCTTTTCGTTTGTAATCGTCCATTTCCTGCACTGTAGGCACTTCCACCAGGATTACATCTCTCCCAATACGGACTATTTTTTTCCAGGGTACAACTATATCTTCACGTTTAGAAAAAATACTAAAACCCCTTATACGCCCTGGTAGAATTATAGCAATTACCTTACCAAACTCGAGATCTAATTCAATATCACAGATATGGCCAAGTTTTTTCCCATCCAAAATATTTACTACATCTCTAGCCCGTAAATCAGATATTTTTATCATTTTTGGTCACCTCTCAATAAAATCTTCTGGTGAATATTACTAATATATGAAAACTACTAAGAATATGTGACTGCTCTTAAATGGTATTAGGAATAATTCATTAATTGTATAAAGAAAAGCATAGTTTTCTTAAAAAATCATGCATCATCACTATCAATGCTGATATATTAATCTTCTTGCTCTAAATATTTTGATTACAATATACGATAATATAATATTAGTATGGGCCAAACATTAACTAAGGACCTGTTTTACTTTTTCAGATATACACCAGGGGGAGGAATGTAATGTGATGAGGGCTCTTTTTACAGCCAGCACTGGCATGAGTGCACAGCAATTGAATATGGATACTCTTGCGCACAATATGTCCAATGTAAATACAGTCGGATTCAAAAAACAACGAGTTGAATTTCAAGATCTGTTATATCAGACAATCAGGCGACCAGCTACTAATGAAGATCAGGTTTATAAACGCTATCCTAAAAGAGAGCCAAAAAAGATAAAAACGCTAGCGAAAAAGTGGACCACTCTGCCAGACCAATCCCCTATCATTGAAAGTGCAGAAATCAATGTAGGGGGAAGCAG
>JBMNOV010000133.1:0-2972 GCA_050943255.1 Syntrophomonadaceae bacterium | reverse complement strand
CACCCTGGTGAGGACTATTTTCCACGATGAGAAACGGATTCTTCCCTGCTCTGTAGAACTCTCCGGTGAGTACGGTGAACATGATGTATTCTGCGGCGTGCCGGCGGTTATCGGAATCCATGGCGTGGAGGAAGTGCTGGAGTACCAGCTCACGACGGATGAAATGAAACGGTTCAAAGAATGTGTGGACACCATCCACAGAAATATTGAAAGGGGAAATCAGTTCCTTCCCCGGTAACGCAAAAGAGCTCTTCCAAGGGAAGGGCTCTTTTTTATGGATTATGGGACCCATGGCGTTTTTAGAAAACCGGTCAATCGGCTTTATGCCTCTTCCAAATGATAGGAAACACTGACATGCTGAAGAAAATTATAGAAATTCATATATGGAGAATAGGAGAAATTGATATCCACGACGCAAAACGTTAGATAATAATCTATCAAAACGCGGATATATAGTTAAAAACGCGGATAAAACCATCAATTCATATTTAACCTTAAATCTATGGACTTATTTGTTTCATGAATTGATAGGTGAATCGATACCAATTTATAGAGAGCTATTGATTTTAGAAAATCCCCTTAGTACAATGTTACATATAACAAAAGGGAAAGCCCTGTTTATGGTTGATGGACCGGGCTTTGCCGCTGGAAAACTTTACGGTTTCTTACAGGAGCCGATTTTAAAGGAGAGGATTGTATGAGACATATTCGCAAGGTCCTGGTAGCTAACAGAGGCGAAATCGCCATCCGCGTATTCCGCGCCTGCAGTGAACTGGGAATCCGCACGGTAGCTATTTATTCCAAAGAAGATATTCTGTCCCTGCACCGGAACCGGGCTGATGAAGCATACCTGGTGGGCGAAGGAGACAAGCCCATTGATGCATACCTTGATATTGAAGATATTATCCGCATCTGCAAGGAGCATGATGTGGACGCCATCCATCCGGGCTACGGCTTTTTGGCTGAAAATGCCAAGCTGGCTAAACGGTGTGAAGAGGAAGGCATCATTTTCATCGGCCCGAGGGTGGAACATCTGATGATGTTCGGCGACAAGGTGAACTCCCGCATCCAGGCGGAAAAAGCGGGCATTCCTATGATTCCCGGCTCCAAGGGCGCTGTGAAGAGCTTTGAAGAAGTGAAGGAATTCGCTGAAAAGAACGGTTTCCCCATTATGATTAAAGCTGTCAATGGTGGCGGCGGCCGCGGCATCCGCAATGTGGACCGCATGGAAGATCTGGAGGAGGCTTATCACCGGGCTAAGTCCGAAGCCAAGATGGCCTTCGGTGATGACGATGTTTATGTAGAAAAATGCATCATGAACCCGAAGCACATCGAAGTGCAGATTATCGGTGATGAACAGGGCAATGTGATTCATCTTTTTGAACGTGACTGCTCCATCCAGCGCCGTCACCAGAAGGTTATCGAAATGGCGCCGGCCTGGTCCCTGCCCAAGGAACTGCGCCAGAATATCTGCAATGCGGCAGTGAAGCTCATGAAGCATGTACACTACCTCAATGCAGGCACCGTGGAATTTCTGGTGGACCAGGACGAAAAGCATTTCTATTTCATCGAAGTCAATCCCCGTGTACAGGTAGAACATACCGTGACCGAAATGATTACGGATGTGGATATCGTAAAGACCCAGATCCTCATTGCAGAGGGATATTCTGTGGACAGCCCTGAAATTGCCATTGGTCAGCAGAAGGATATCTGGTACAAGGGCGTAGCCATTCAGTGCCGCATTACCACCGAAGATCCGCAGAACAATTTCATGCCTGACACCGGCAAAATCATTGCCTACCGTTCCGGCGGCGGTCCGGGCATTCGTCTTGACGCAGGCACTGCCTATGCCGGCGCTGTCATTACTCCTTACTATGACTCCCTGCTGGTAAAGGTGACAGCCCATGCTCTTCATCCGAAGGATACCATCCACAAAATGCTCCGCTGCCTGGATGAATTCCGCATTTCCGGCGTGAAGACCAATATTTACTTCCTGCAGAATATGCTCCGTACCCGGGATTTCCAGGAAGGAAAGTGCGACGTCAACTACATCGACCGGAACCCCTGGCTCCTGCAGGAACCGGATCTCATTTCCGACCGGGGCACCAAGCTTCTTTCCTACATCGGTGATGTGACGGTGAACGGTTATGCCGGCGCCGGCCATAAGGAAAAACCGGACTTTGCTCCCCTTCCGGTGCTGGATGCTTCCAAGGAAGAAGCACCGAAAGGAACAAGACAGCTTCTGGACGAACTGGGGCCGGAAAAGTTTGCCAAATGGGTGCTTGACCGCAAGGAAGTCATGTTCATGGATACCACCTACCGTGATGCCCATCAGTCCCTTCTGGCCACCCGCGTAAGAACCCATGATATTATGAAGGCCATCCATTACACCGCTGTTCATGTGCCGGAGCTTTTCTCCTTTGAAAACTGGGGCGGCGCCACCTTCGACGTGGCTTACCGTTTCCTGGATGAAAGCCCCTGGGACCGGCTCCGCCAGATGAGAAAAGCTGCGCCCAATATCCTCTTCCAGATGCTTACCCGCGGTGCCAACACGGTGGGATATACGAACTATCCGGAAAACGTGGTTCGTCATTTCATCGACCAGGCTGCGGACAACGGCATTGACGTATTCCGTATCTTCGACTGCCTGAACCAGCTGAACCATATGACCGTATCCATTGATGAGGTACGGAAGAAGAATAAGATTGCAGAAGCCTGCTTCTGCTACACCGGCGACATCATGGATCCCAACCGTCAGAAATACTCCCTGAAGTACTACACGGATCTGGCAAAGGAAATGAAGAATGCCGGCGCCAATATTATTGCCATCAAGGATATGGCAGGTCTTCTGAAACCGGAAGCAGCCTATGCCCTGATTTCCGCCCTGAAGGATGCGGTGGATCTGCCTATCCACCTCCACAGCCATGAAGGCGGCGGCTGCACCCTTTACTCCTATGCCAAGGCTGTGGACG
>JBMNOV010000124.1:0-3213 GCA_050943255.1 Syntrophomonadaceae bacterium | reverse complement strand
CGGAAACTACATTTTAAAGGAAAACAATACACCAAATCTTGTGAACCTTTTTGTATATGCCGATATGACGACACGGATACAGAGAGTTATGGATTATGATAAAATCAATAAAGAGGATGCGGAGAAGCGGATCCGGAAGATCGACAAGGAGAGAACGGAGTATCATAGATACTATACTGGGGAAGACTGGATGAATCCCAGCAGCTATGATCTCCTGATCAACGCAAGCCGGATCAGCTATGATGAGATGGAAGTCCTCATGAAGGATTATATCAGGATGAAGGGATTTATAGATTGATGAATATTACCGTAAGAAGCGCATCCATGCCGCTGCATGGCACGATCACCGTACCGGGCGATAAGAGTATCTCCCATAGGGCTGTGATGCTGGGTGCATTATCCGAGGGAACAACACATGTAAGTGGTTTTCTTAACGGAGCTGACTGCCTTTCCACCATTTCCTGCTTTCGTAAAATGGGTGTCGAGATTTCACTTAGTCCGGATGAAACCGAGGTAGTGATACACGGCAAGGGCATGCACGGACTGACAGCCCCCAAGGACACCTTGGACTGCGGCAATTCCGGTACAACCACACGACTTCTTACCGGGATACTCTCCGCACAGACGTTCACCTCGGTGATTACCGGTGATGAAAGCATACAGAAGCGTCCGATGAAGCGGGTGATGCTGCCGCTAAGAGAAATGGGAGCGGATATCCGGTCGATCTATGAGAATGACTGCGCGCCCATGGAAATTCATGGAAAAAGGCTTCATGGCATCACATATGTTTCACCTGTTGCGAGTGCACAGGTGAAGTCTGCTATCCTTTTTGCAGGACTTTATGCGGATGGAAGTACAACCGTGATTGAGCCATCCCTGTCGCGAGACCATTCCGAGCGCATGCTGCGGGCGCTTGGCGCTTCTGTTAAGACGGAGATATTTCCGGACGGCAAGGCAAAAATCACGGTAGAGCCATGCCGGAATCTTACGGCATACCCGGGGACATTAGAGGTACCTGGTGATATTTCTTCCGCAGCTTATTTTATTTCTGCAGCAATGCTCGTCAAGGGGTCCGATCTTGTTATCCGAAATGTCGGGATCAATCCTACGAGAGCCGGGATCCTGGAAGCTTATCAAAGTATGGGTGCGGATATTACCTTGAAAAACAAAAGGCTTGCCGGATCCGAGGAAATTGCGGATATCCATGTACGATATCGCAGGCTGCACGGTACAGAAATCGGCGGAGCTCTGATTCCAAGGCTTATTGACGAGCTTCCGGTGATTGCAGCTGTTGCTGCGTCCGCAGAGGGTGAGACAATCATCCGGGACGCATCAGAGCTTAAGGTGAAGGAATCCAACCGGATCCGGGTCATGGTCGAGGGTCTTATGAAGACAGGCATCGGCGCGGACGAAACAGAAGACGGGATGGTGATTCATGGACAGGGCGCAGATCTTAAGCTCCAGAGCGCAGAAATTGATACCAATAAGGATCACCGGATCGCGATGACATTTGCGATATTGGCGCTTGCGGGAGATCTTAATACTGCAATTACACTTAAGGATGCAGAGTGTATCCGGATTTCCTATCCTTCCTTTTTTGAGGATTTAAAAAAAGTGGTTGACAACAGAGAGTGCCTTTGATAGTATTATCAAGTCGCAAGTGACGCGGCTTGATATGGCAGATTGGTCAAGAGGCTAAGACGCAGCCCTCTCACGGCTGAATCCCGGGTTCGATCCCCGGATCTGTCATCAAAACCTAGACATGCATACCGGTTTTTTCGGTATGTACTTCGGCAGATTGGTCAAGAGGCTAAGACGCAGCCCTCTCACGGCTGAATCCCGGGTTCGATCCCCGGATCTGTCATTAAACCAGATCTTTTTGATCTGGTTTTTTGTTGTCTTAGGGTATTCTAAGTGAGGAAATCCTTGAGAAAATCCACTTTATGGGATAGTTGCGTCATGGTCATCATGGTTTGGAGGTATGGCTTATTTTATGAAACATATTACCGAGTATAAAAACATAGTCTTTGATATGGGATGTGTGCTGATGGACTACGATCCTGACCGGTCGATCAGGAAATATACCAGCGATCCTGACGTCATCCGGGAAATCCGCAATACGCTGTTTCTGTCCATGGAGTGGTTAAAGTTAGACTGTGGTCTGATTTCTGAGGAAACCGCGATCGAGCGAGTGCTTCCGAGACTATCGTCGGATGAAGCACGCGCGATTGCTGAAAAAGCGTTTATCCATTGGGATGAATATAATATGTGGATCAAGGATGGCGCAGAGGAAATGATTCATAAGGTCCATGACCGTGGTCAGAAAATCTACATTCTTTCCAATGCAAGCGCGAGACTTCCTAAAATATATCGCCGGGTTATGCCGGCAGCAGAATTATATGATGGAGTTTTTTTCTCCGCAGAATATCAGTGTATAAAGCCGCAGGATCTCATTTATCAGACCTTTTTTAAAACCTTTCATCTGCATCCGGAGGATTGTTTTTTTATCGATGATACCCCGGAAAATATTGAAGCATCGAGACGCAATGGCATGGAAGGCTATGTTTTCAGCGATGGAAGGATTGCTACACTAAAACGTGTTCTGGAATTTTAACACGCACCATAAAGAGGAGACAGGAAGTATGCCGGGAATATCCGATATTAAGATACATCGTAAATCATATGGCCCAGTCATTAAGATCAGAAATTTCACGAATCCGGATGGTTCGGAGCTTGATTATCTTACGTTCCCGGCATTGGAATGCTATGATATGGTGCAGCATGCGGTTTCCACCCGGATTGGCGGTGTGAGTAAGGGAATCTTCAGCAGCATGAATCTGAGCTTCACCCGCGGAGATGACGACAATGCAGTACGGGAGAATTTCAGAAGATACGCAAGACTATTTCATACGACAGAGGATCACTTTGTATTATCCTATCAGACGCATACGGTGAACGTACGTGAGATAACGGAGGCGGATGCCGGCAAGGGGCTTACACGGGAGAGGGGATTTACGGATGTTGATGGCCTTGTCACAAACGTACCCGGTCTGGTGCTCGGGATTTTTGCGGCTGATTGCATTCCCCTTTTATTTCTGGACCCGGTTCACAAAGCGATTGGGGCGAGTCACGCGGGGTGGCGCGGCACCGTAGGCAGAATCGGACGGGTTACGATAGAAAAAATGCATGCCCTCTATGGCACGGAGCCTGCGG
>JBMNOV010000123.1:0-3234 GCA_050943255.1 Syntrophomonadaceae bacterium | reverse complement strand
GGATCTGCCCGATGGTACAGTTAAAGGATGTCCATGAGTACCGGCAGGTTTCCGACCAGGTGCTTACATATTGGAAGGAGGTCTATGGAGACCGGAAGCTGAGCTTTAAGGTACGCACAAGACGTGCGGATAAAACGTTTCCAATGAATTCCGAGGAAATCAGTGCCGAGCTTGGTCACGATATCCTGGAGGCCTTTCCTAATACCTCCGTTGATGTACATACTCCGGAGGTTCTCCTCCAGGTGGAGATCCGTCAGTATATTAACATTTTCTCCGAGGTTCTGCCCGGAGCAGGCGGTATGCCTCTCGGAACCAACGGCAAGGCTATGCTGCTGCTCTCCGGAGGTATTGATTCTCCGGTTGCCGGATATATGATTTCCAAGCGTGGAGCCATCATTGAGGCATGCTATTTCCATGCACCACCTTATACCTCAGAGCGTGCCAAGCAGAAGGTGATTGATCTTGCCAAAGAAGTATCACAGTATTCCGGTCCGATCGCGCTGCATGTAGTAAACTTCACTGACATACAGCTTAAGATTTATGAGAAATGTCCGCACGAGGAGCTGACCATCATCATGCGCCGTTATATGATGCGGATCGCCGAGGCCATCGCCAAAAAGCGGAACTGCATCGGTCTCATCACCGGAGAGTCCATCGGTCAGGTTGCAAGTCAGACCATGCAGAGTCTGGTCTGCACCAATGAGGTCTGCACACTTCCGGTATATCGTCCGGTCATTGCCTTTGATAAGCAGGAAATTGTAGATATTTCCCAGCGGATCGGAACCTACGAAACCTCTATTGAGCCCTATGAGGACTGCTGTACGATCTTTGTCGCACGGCATCCGGTGACAAAACCTATCCCGGAAAAAATCCGCGCGTCAGAAAAAATCATCTATGATGAGTGCATCCCGATGGTGGAAAAGGCTGTGAACGAAGCCGAACTTATCTGGTGCGACGCATCCAAATAAGCCTGCCGGTTCTTTAACTCGTCACGTCATCGTTTGCGGGCAGTAACATTCACCCACTCACCCTGGTGATTCACTTCCAGGATCTCAAAGATATCATCATGCGACCGGAAGGCATCTAACACATCTGCCTCCTTGTCGCAGATGATACCTGAAGTGATAAAAATTCCGCCGGACTTTAAAAGTGGTCCCACCTCACCGGTCAGCAGCACAATGACAGGTGCCAGGATATTGGCAACCACAATGTCATATTTTTCCCGTCCCAGCTTGTCCTTGACAGCTTCATCTCCGATGACATTCCCGACAATCATGTCAAAAGCACTCTCCGGCAGATGATTTGCCTTTAAATTATTGTGTACCGACGGTACTGCTTCTTCATCAAGATCCGTGCCATACACATGACCTGCTCCAAGCTTCAGTGCTGTAATGCCCAGGATGCCGGAGCCGGTGCCGATGTCTGCGACCTCGTCCCCGTCTGCCATATATTTCTGGAGCTGCCGGATGCAAAGCTGTGTTGTCTCATGCATGCCGGTACCAAAAGCTGTTCCGGGGTCAATATCAATCTTAAGCTTATCTTCATCTTCCGCTGGAACTGCCTCCCAGGTCGGCTTGATCAGTATATTACCGACGGTAAACGGATGGAAAAAGCTTTTCCAGTTATTGATCCAGTCCTTATCCTCTGTATCAGAGCTTTCCATTGTCCCTTCACCGACATTTACATACTGACGCATATCCGTAAGCATATCCCGGATTTTACAGAGAAGCTCCTTTAATTCTGCCTCTGTATACAGATTGGACGCAGCATAGGTATAGCTGCTGTCCACCGCCGGATCCGCTGCTTCTCTCGCAGCGTTTTCCAGCCGCTCCTGCTTTGTCTTTGGGTCTGTCACCTCCACATAAAAGCTGACATCCGCCTTACCATCATCCGGTCCGAGCTCCGGCAGGATATCGATAAACATCCCCTTGGTATCAGCATCCGAGAGCGGCACCTTATCTGAAATCTCTACCCCTTCGATCCCGAGATCTGCCAGATTTGCGGAGAGGATATCCTCTGCTTCTGTTGTGGTATGAATTGTGAATTTTTTCCAGATCATATAATCCTCTCCTTCTTAGTGGCGGTAAAATCTGCGAAGCACCGGAAGCAGCTCTTTTAACGCAGCGATCGCAATATCAACCTCGTCCTCCGTATTAAACTCGGAAAATGAAAAACGAAGCGTTGAATCCAGCAGCTCCTGTTTTACGCCGATAGCCTTTAAGGTTCCGGAAATTCCCGGATGATTGGACGAGCAGGCAGAACCGGAGCTTACATAAATGCCACGTTCCTCAAGCGCATGCAGAAGAACCTCTGCCCTTACGCCGGCAAAAGAAACCGATGCAATCTGCGGTGCGCCGGCAGCTCCTTTTTCCGAATTTACGGTAACGCCATCCAGCATAGATACCTGATCAATAAAATAATCCTTAAGCTTCTGAAGTTTCTCCATCTTAGCCGCATGATCGGTATAGACCATCTCCGCCGCAAGTCCGAGTCCTGCCATGCCCGGCACGTTATGGGTTCCGGACCGCATATCCTCCTGCTGGCCGCCTCCGTAAATCAGAGGTTTGATATGCACCTTTTCATCCAGGTAGAGGAAACCGATTCCCTTGGGTCCATGGATCTTGTGTCCACTCACGGAAAGCATATCAATATGCTCCTTCTTAGGACGGATATCATATTTTCCATATGCCTGGATGGCATCGGTATGGAACAAGGTATTGGGATTCTGCTCCTTAACAATCCGGCCAATCTCACTGATCGGCTCCACAGCACCCATTTCATTGTTTACATACATAATGGAAACCAGAACCGTATCCGGACGGATCGCCTGGCGAAGCTCCTCCAGAGAGATATGTCCCTTGCTGTCTACCGGCAGAAATGTAACCTCCCAGCCTTCCTCCTCGAGAAACTCGAGCGGCTTATATATGGCTGCATGCTCTACATTGGAGGTAATAATATGCTTTCCCATCCGACGCTTGGATAATGCTGTCCCGATCAGCGCCGTATTATTGGATTCTGTTCCGCCGGACGTAAAAATAATTTCTCTCGGCTTTACCTTAAGGGTAGACGCAATCTGCTCCCGTGCCATACGGAAATACCGCTCCGCCTCCATGCCCTTAATATGCTTGGAGGATGGATTTCCATAGTCCTCCAGCATGGTTTTCCTCACAATATCTGCAACCTCCGGAAAACATCTCGTGGTTGCGGAATTATCAAAATAGATTTCTCTCATGC